>NZ_MJGQ01000006.1:32091-80882 GCF_001865095.1 Curtobacterium sp. MCBA15_013
GGCCGGCGCGAGCGCGCGGCCAGGCGTCAGCGCGCGGCCGACACCTCGCGCCGCTTCGCGAACATCGCGATCGCGTACTGGACGCCCGCCAGCACGTGCCCGACGGTCCCGAGGTAGACGAACACGAGGGCGACGACGCGGACCCACGGCGCGTTCTCGTCGACGGTGTGCACCGCGGAGAACAGCAGCACCGGCAGCCCGACGAAGAGCAGCGCCGACCGGATCTTGCCGGTCCACGTGACGTCGAGGTCCGGGTTGCCGTGGAACAGCACGCTCGAGAGCACGACGAGCACCAGGTCGACGAGCACCACGACGGCGACGACCCACCACGGCAGCAGCCCGGTCAGCACGAGCGACAGCACGATCGCGATGATCGCGAGTCGGTCGGCGACGGGGTCGATCGCCTTGCCGAGCTTCGAGCCCTGGTCGAACTTGCGCGCGATGAAGCCGTCCGCCCAGTCGCTCACCCCGATGACGACGAGCGCGACGAGCGCCCAGCCGGGGTGTCCGGCGACGACGAGCCACACGAACACCGGGATCAGCAGCAGCCGGAACAGCGAGATCAGGTTCGGCCAGGTCTGCCAGTCGGGGCGCTCCCGCACGGTGTCAGTCATCGCAGGACAGGCTACCTGCTCACCAGTGCGGCGGGACGTCGCGCCGGAGCTGGTCGTCGTTCTCCCCGTCGCGGTGGCGGGCCGGTTCCGGTGGCGCCACCGGGTCGTAGCCCGGCACCGGCTGGGTGGTGACGCGCCTGCGGCGCCGCACCGCGCCTCCCGGCTGCGCATGCGCCTCACCGTCGTCCGTCGCCGACGGGACGGGAGGCGCGGCTGACGACGCGTCGTCGGCCCGCGTCCACGTGCCCACCAGCTGGTCCGTCTCGGGCGTCACCGGACCGGCCGGCCGGGAGGCCCGCCGGCTCGGCCGAGGAGTCACCGGCGTGCGGGGATCGGGGGGATCGAGATCTCCTGCGTGGCACCACGGTCGACACCGAGCACCGCGGCGACGGTGTTCGCGACACGGTCCGGGTCCGAGAAGAGCTGGAACGCGTGCACGCGCACGTAGTGCCAACCGAGTCGGCGGAGCACCTCGGGTCGGAGCCGGAGCGACTCGCGGAGCGACCCCTTCACGAGCGTCGCGTCGGTCTCGATCGTGACGCACACCCCACCGTGCGCGGCGACCAGGCCGAGCTTGCCGCGGTGGCCGAGTGCGACGGGGATGCCGCGCATCTCGAGGCGACGGGCGAGGTCGACGAGCAGCGGATCGGAGTCGTCCGGGACGTACTCGGCCGTGGTGCGCGCACGGACCTCGGCGAGGATCTCGGCGAGGGCGACGGTGCCGTGGCCCATCCGCTCGGCCTCGATGTCGGACGGCTGGAAGCAGGTGACGATGACCATCGAGCGACGTGCCCGGGTCATCGCGACGGCGAGCAGGCGCTCCCCACCGGGCTTGCCGAGCGGACCGAAGTCGCGCAGGACACGGCCGTGCGGGGTGCGGCCGTAGCCGATCGAGAACACGACGCGGTCGCGGCTCTGGGCGACGGACTGCTCGAGCGTCGCGACGATGAACGGCTCGGCCCGGTCGCCGATGACGAACTCGGTGAGGTCCTTGTGCCCCTGGGCCGCGGTGAGCACGGCCTGCTCGACGCGGACGGCGTGCTTCGCCGAGGCGGTGATGACCATGAGCGACTCGGTCGGACGGGTGCGGGCGTGGTCCATGACGAGCCGGACGACGCGGTCCACCTCGGCGTCGACGCTCTCGACCGCCCCCGACTCGGGGTCCGGCACGGCCTTGCCGTCGCTGACGTAGTCGAGCGCGATCGAGCCGTGCCCGAGGAACGAGCCGGCCCAGGGCAGCGACTCGATGCGTCCGCCGTAGAAGCGACGGTTGACGAGCTCGGCGAGGTCCTCGCCGCCGGCGCGGTACGAGCGGGTGAGCGACAGGGTCGGCAGCAGCGTGGAGAGCTTCGCGAGCGCGGAGTCGGCGTGGAAGGCGTCGAGCGTGCCCTCGTCGACCTGCAGCGCGCGGTGCGCCGGGTCGACCGCGATCCGGAACGGCGACGGGGTCTGCGTGACCGGGTCGCCGAACACGACGGTCTGACGGGCACGGCGGACGGCCCCGACGGTCTCGGCGATGGTGACGGCGCCCGCGTCGACGAGGATCACGGTGTCGAAGGGCATCGTGTCGGCGATCTGCGAGACCTCGTACGGCGACGCGAGCCACACCGGTGCGATCGACCGGGACAGGTGCGGCGCGGAGTCCTGCAGCAGACGCGAGGTGATCGCGCCGTCCCGCAGCTGGGTCTTCAGCGCGGTGGCCTCGTCCGGCCAGTCGACGAGTCCGACCTTCCAGTTCTCGGCCAGCTGCCACGCCAGGCCCTGGGAGACCCCGGCGGCGTGCGCGTCGTCGACGAGCCGGAAGTCGGCCTCGACCCGGTCGAGCATGTCGGTGTTCGCGCCGAGCAGGGCCCGGTCGGACTCGAGCATCGTCTCGAGGGCGGACTGCCACCACGCGAGCTCGAGCTCGGCGGGGACGTGGGTGTCCGGCACGTGCCGGTTCGCCAGGTCCGTGATGAGCGGTTCGAGCTGCAGGTCGCGCAGGGTCTGCATGAGCTCGGTCCGCTCCTGCAGGTTGTGCAGGACGTCGGACTCCTCGGCGAGGCGGGCGATCGTCGGGACGAGCTCGTCGATCGGGACGTTCGCCAGCTGGGTCTCGCGGGCGGTGCGTCCCAGCGGCTCGTCGAGGCGCGCGAGGTCCTCGACGACGTTCGAGAACAGGACCTGGACGTCCGCGATGCCGGTGGGCACCTCGGGGTTCACGCCGGCGGCGACGTAGCGCTGCCAGAGGACGCGCTGCTGCTGGACGCGGGTCAGCGCCTCGTGCAGGTCGGACACGTGCACACCGGGGCGGACGTACTCGCGGGCGAGCTTCTTCAGCCGGCGCCGGTTCGTGCTCGACATCGGCGCACCCTCGCCGCGCGGGGCGGTGGCGGCCACGAGCTCGGACACCGAGCGGTCGAAGACGACGGGCAGGAAGCGGTCGAGGGTGTCGCGGATCTCGGTGAGCAGGCGCAGGTAGATGCCGAGCTCGTTGATCGTCGTGAACTGCCGCATGTGGGTCGTCGCGACCAGGTCGTGGGCACGCCGGAGCAGGGTCGGCAGGCCGTCGGCGTCGAGGTCCTTCGCGATCCGGTGGGCGCGCTGGGCACCGTCGCTCGAGGAGAACTTCGCGCCGTACCAGGGCGAGTCGTCCGGGCCGTAGCGGAACTCGCCGAGGTTCGCGGCGCTGACCATCGTCTCGGCGACGCGCGAGCGCCCCTCGACCATGCTCGTCACCGAGGTCTTCGACAGCCGCGCGGTCGTCGACGGCGGGACGGGCAGCAGCGACAGGCGCGACAGCTCGACGAGGCAGTCGAGCACCGAGACGCGGAAGTCGGGGTCGACGCGCGTCAGCGACCCGCGGTAGTCCTTGAGGACCTTGCGGAGCCGGACCAGGGCGTCGTCGACCTCGCGCAGGTTCGGACGCGAGGCCTTCTCATTGCGGGCGATCGCACGGACGACGTCACGACGGAGGGTGCCCGGGGTCACGGCGACGCCGGGGAGCTGCACCTCGGAGAACCGCGCCGCGATGCCGCGCAGGGTCGCACGGCGCGGGCTCACCACGAGGACGCGCTTGTTCGCCGCGACGAGGCCGCCGAGCGCGTTCACGATCGTCTGCGTGCCACCCGTGCCCGGGAGGGTCTTCACCACGATCGAGTTGCCGGCCGTGATCTGCGCGATCACGTTCTCCTGCTCGTCGTCGGCGTCGAGCAGGAGCGTGTCGGTCTCCGGGCTCCGCTCGTCCGACGGGGTCTGCTCGACCGGGTGGTACGACTGCTCGACCTGCCACTTGGCGCTCGGGTTGCCGGCGAGGGCGTCGAGCACGGGGTGGGACAGGTCCTCGGTGTCCTCGACCATCCCGGTCGCGACCTCGGCGAACGTGGACACGACCAGGCGTGCGTGCACCGAGAAGCCCGGGATGTGCGCGGTGAGCCCGCGGAGCCGGTCGATCACCGGGTTCGGCGTGAACGAGCCGTCCTGCTGCGCGAGCGCCACGAAGGACTGGGCGTCGAGGATGACGCCGAACTGCTCGTGCAGCGCGTCGGCGAGGCCGGGGTTGAGGACGGGCTCGCCGAGCAGGCGGACCTCGAAGTCGCGGCCGTGCCGACGGATCGCGAGCGGGCGCAGCAGCACCGGGCCGCGGAACTGCTCGTCGCCGTGCTGCCAGTCGGCCATGCCGATGCCGAGCTTCACGGCGTCGATGCCGCGCACGGTGGACAGCTCGGTGCCCTTGGCCTCGACGTGACCGGCAGCGATGCGGGCGGCCCGGAGCGCCACCTCGTCACGGATCAGGCTCGACAGCAGGGTCGTCTTGCCGGTGATGAACTGCGCGAGGCCGCCCGGGTGCGTCGTCGAGAGCTCGATGCGGGCCCGGGGGTGGTCGGCGAAGTGCGTGAGGGGGCTGGTGCCGCCGACGCCGGTCAGCTGCTTGCGCCAGACGTCCCAGGCGGGCTCGGCGGCGTTGCCGGCCTGGAGGCGCGGATCACCCAGGCTGATCGCCTGCGGACTCGTGAGCTGCAGTTCCGGGCGCAGGGTGCGGTCGGGTTCGTCCGTCACGGCGGTCTCTTCCTGCTGCCCCCGTCGGTCCTGCTCCCCCTGCTGTCCGTCGCGCCCGTCCTGCTGTCCGTCACGCCCGTCCGCGGGCGCGTCGGCGCCCTCGACGGGGACGTCGTCGTTCACGTCGTCCTCGCCGTCGGTCACCCTGTCCGCTCGCCACACATCCGACACTGTAGGCGGAAGCGGGCTGGCACTCTGGCAATGAACCGAGGTTTCGGACTTTCCGGCCCCCGCCGATGCGCGACCGGGCGCGCCGGTGTGGTACCAACGGGGCATGGCCATCGACGACCGCACCGCTCCCCCCACCCCCGCGCCGGAGTCCGCTCCCGCACCGAACCGGCGTCGATCGGTCCCCGCCGAGATCTCCCGTTCGTGGCTCCTCGTCTCCGGCACCGCGACCGACCGGTTCGAGAAGTCGCAGCGGTCCCGTGCCGACCAGATCATCCTGGACATCGAGGACGCGGTGGACCCCGCCGCCAAGCCGTCGGCCCGCCAGGGCGTCGCCGCGTGGCTGGCCGGCGGCGGCGAGGCCTGGGTGCGGATCAACGACGTGACGACGGACTTCTGGGCGGACGACGTCGAGGAGCTCCGCGGCCTGCCCGGGCTGCAGGGCGTCATGCTCGCGAAGACCGAGTCCCCGGCGCAGGTCACCGACACGTGGCACCGACTCGGCGGCCAGACCCCAGTGATCGCCCTGGTCGAGTCGGCCCTGGGCATCGAGGAGTCGGTCTCGATCGCGAAGGCGCAGGGGGCGTTCCGGCTGGCGTTCGGCTCGGGCGACTACCGGCGGGACACCGGGACGAGCGCGGACACGCTCGCGATGGCGTACCCGCGGTCGAAGCTCGTCGTGGCGTCCCGCGTGGGCGACCTGCCCGGCCCGATCGACGGCCCGACGGTGGGGTCGTCGCACCCGATCCTCCGCGAGCAGTCGCAGGTCGCCGTCTCGCTCGGGCTCACCGGCAAGCTGTGCCTCGACACCGAGCAGCTGCCCGTCATCAACGAGGTCATCTCCCCCACGCCGACCGACGTCGCCTGGGCGCAGGACTTCCTCGACGACTTCGAGGCCCGCGGCCGGGTCATCCGCGACGGCTCCGACCTGCCCCGACTCGGTCGCGCGCAGAAGATCCAGCGCCTCGCACAGGCGTTCGGCGTCGAGGCGCGGTAGGACTGCACCCATGACCTGGTCCAACGTGCCCGGCGGTCCGCCGCAATCCTCACCGTCCGACCCCACCGGTGCCCAGCGGGCCACGTGGGAGCAGGGCGGCTCGACGCTGTTCCCGCCGGGGAAGCTCGCCGACCGGATCTCGACCGTGCTGCTCCTGGCGTTCGGCGCCGTCATGACGGTCGTCACCGCGGTCGTCGGGATCATCGCCGTCATCTCGGCGACGGCCACGTGCGACGCCGCCACCGGCTGCACCCCGGGTGGCTACATCGGTGGGACCGCGATCGCGGTCGGCGGTGCGTTCGTGATCGGCGTCGCCACGATCGTCTTGTCGATCGGCGCGTGGATCCGCCGTCGGACGTCGTGGTGGATCGCCGCGATCGGCTTCGTGCTCGCGATCGTGGTCATCACGTGGGGCGGCGTCGTCTTCGCGGGAGCTGCGGACGGCGGCTCGGCGTCCTCGTCGGTCTCCCCCACCGCCTGACGCCTGCGGCCCGGACCGGGGTAGCGTCCGGGGCATGGTGACGGTCTCGCGGACGACGGTCGCGGTGGTCGGTGGCGGCCCCGCCGGGGTCGTCCTCGGTCTGCTCCTCGCCCGTGCCGGCATCGCGGTCCGGGTCGTCGAGAAGCACGACGACTTCAACCGGGACTTCCGCGGTGACACCGTGCACGCCTCGACGATCCGGCTGCTCGACGAGCTCGGGCTCGGGGAGCGGTTCGCCGCCCTGCCGCAGTCGCGCCTCGACGACTTCTCCCTGCCGCTGCCGGACGGCTCGCGTGCGCTCCTCGGCGACTTCTCGCGCCTGCGCCCGCCGTACGACCACGTGGCGATGGTGCCGCAGTGGGACCTGCTCGACCTGCTCGTCACCGCCGCCCGCGAGGAGCCCTCGTTCGAGATCACGATGGGTCTCGCGGCCATCGGCACGATCGAGGAGAACGGCGTCGTGGCGGGCGTGCACCTGGCGCCGTACAGCGATCCGGACGGCGGCACCGAGGAACTCCGCGCCGACGTCGTCATCGCCTGCGACGGCCGCGACTCGGTGCTGCGCAGCGCCGCCGGCCTGCACCCGCGGTCGTTCCCGGTGCCGTTCGACACGTGGTGGTTCCGGCTCCCCCGCGAGCCCGGCGACGCGACGACCGCGCTCGTCCCGGCGTTCTCCGGCACCGACGTCCTGCTCAGCTTCCCGCGGCCCGACTACCACCAGGTCGCGTACTTCGCGCCGAAGGGGTCGGACGCGGCCCTCCGCGCCGCCGGGGTGGAGGCCTTCCGGGCCCGGGTCGCGCGGCTCCGACCGGACTTCGCGGGCCGCGTGGACTCGATCGCGTCGATCGACGACGTGCACGTGCTCGACGTCCGGATGGACCGGCTCACCCGGTGGTGGCGTCCGGGGCTGCTCTGCATCGGCGACGCGGCGCACGCCATGTCCCCGGCGGGCGGCGTCGGCATCAACCTGGCGGTGCAGGACGCGGTCGCGACGGCTGCGATCCTGGCGCCGGCGCTCGGACGGGGGCTCCGCGGCGCGGACCTCGACCGTGCCCTCGCCGCGGTGCAGCGGCGGCGCACCCCGCCGGCCGTGGTCGTCCAGACCGCCCAGGCGTTCCTGCACCGCGTGGTGTTCGAGCGGGCCTTCGCCGGGGCCCTGCAGGCCGGCCCGCCGCGGCTCCCCGTCCTGCTCGCCCGGTACGTGCCGCCCGTCCGCGGCCTCTACGCGCGCGGGATCGCCTTCGGACCGCTCCCCGAGCACGCCCCCGCATGGGCACGGCGCTGACCCTGGACACGGCCCGTCCCTGCCGGCGCATGCTGGGGACATGAAGCAACGAGTCATCGGAGACGTGTCGGTCAGTGCCATCGGACTCGGCGGGATGCCCATGTCCATCGAGGGGCGTCCGGACGAGCGACAGTCCATCGCGACGATCCACGCCGCGCTCGAGGCCGGCGTCACGCTCATCGACACCGCCGACGCGTACCACCTGGCCGCCCACGACGAGGTGGGGCACAACGAGTCGCTCATCGCGAAGGCCGTGCGGGAGTTCCACGGCGACACCTCGGACGTCCTGATCGCCACGAAGGGCGGGCACCTCCGGCCCGAGCCCGGCCCGTGGGCGCAGAACGGCCGTCCGGAGTACCTCAAGGAAGCGGCGAAGGCATCCGCGAAGCGCCTCGGCGTGGACGCCGTCGGGCTCTACCAGTTCCACCGTCCCGACCCGGCCGTGCCGTACGCGGACTCGATCGGTGCGCTCGCCGAGCTCCTCGACGAGGGCGTCATCCGGATGGCCGGCATCTCGAACGCCGACCCCGACCAGATCCGGACGGCGAACGAGGTCCTCGACGGCCGACTCGCCTCGGTGCAGAACCAGTTCTCGCCGAAGTTCCGCTCGAGCGAACCGGAACTCGCGCTGTGCGACGAGCTCGGGATCGCGTTCCTGCCGTGGAGCCCCCTCGGCGGCATCGCGAACGCCGCGGAACTCGGCACCGCGTACGAGGACTTCGCGTACATCGCCCGCGACCGCGGCGTCAGCCCGCAGGTCGTCGCGCTGGCGTGGGAGCTGCAGAAGAGCGACGTCGTCGTCCCCATCCCCGGGGCATCGCGCCCGCAGTCGATCCTCGACTCCGTGACGGCCGCGACCGTCAAGCTCCGTCCCGAGGACGTGGCCCGACTGGACGCGTCGCAACCGGCGGCGGCGTAGACGACGCGACCCGCGCCTCCTGGACTGCCCTGGAGGCGCGGGTCGCGATCACGCGTCGGCGCGCGTCAGGACTGGCAGACCTCCTGGAAGTCCTTGCCCGTCGTCTCCAGCTTCTGGAGCCCCTCGGTGAAGCCGGAGCTGGACAGCGCGGACGGGTCCTTCGACGCCGCGAGGTCCTTCGTCATGCCGACGAAGTCCGAGAAGGCGCCCGCGAACGCGTCGGTCTTCGGCTTCACCTCGGTGTTGGTCACCTTGTCGGCGCTGTCCTCGAGCGTGGCGTCGAACTCGTCGAGCTTCGCCATCGCGGCCTCCGGGTCGCTCTGCAGCTCGGTGAGCTGCATCTGCATGCCCTTCGTGGCGTCGGTGACCTCGTTCGTGAACAGCTTGCAGGCCTCGGCCTTGGTCTGCGTCGGGGTCGGCGTCGACTTGGCGGCCGTCGTGGCGTCCGAGCCGGAGCCGCCGGCGGAGCAGCCGGCGAGGAGTGCGACGGCGATGGCGGCCGTGGTGAGCGAGACGAGCTTGGTGCGCATGGTGGTGGGTCCCCCCGGAGTCGTGCCCGCGACCCCGGGACGGGGTGCGGATCCGCGTCGAGGCTACATGGGAGATCCACAGGTGGGCCGCGTTCCCGGTGCAGTCGCTCAGTGCCCGCTGCGGAGCGGCGCGGCCGAACGGAAGAGCCCCTCGACGAGTTCGTCGATCCGGGCGTCGGCGATCGCGAGGTCTCGTTCGCCACGTTCCCTCGCAGCGTGACGCCCGTCGGCGTCCAGGACGCTCGTCCACGGGGTCGGGTGGACGTCGAGGCCGACGGACTGGTGGTAGTCGCGGTACTTGAAGGCCGCTTCGGTGGCGGCGGGAGACTTCAGCGAGACGAGGGTCGCGGGCGTCCGCAGCGCGTGCGCGAGGATCACGCCGTGCATGCCGGAGCTCATCACGTGCTCCGCCGCACCGAGCTCGGCGAGCATGTCGGCGGGCGTCAGGGTCGCCGGGAGGAGGCGCACCCCGGTCGAGCAGATCGCGGAGATCGTCCGCCGCTCGATCGCGGTCATGTGGGACGTGAAGTGCGTGACGAGCACTGTGCCGCGACGGCGATCCCGGGGCAGGCCCGGACGGAGCGACCGGACGAGGAGTCCCGGGTCGCCGATCTGGGTGGACTCCGGCAGGCCGAGCGCCGCCCGCGCGAGCGGTCCGCGGATCGCGAGGACGCGGTCGCGGACGGCAGCCGCACGGTCTGCGGGGATGTCCGGCGTGTGCAGGCCGGTCCCCCAGATCTGGCCGACGCCACCGCGCGTGAGGTACGGCACGATCGCGCTGCCGATCGCGACGACGTCCTCACGGCCGAGTGGCGCCCAGCGGACGCGCCGTCCGAGGGCCTCTGTGAGGACGAGCTCCGAGAGCTCGTCCCCGTGGTTCGTGAACGCGCGCCCGCGCCCGAGGGCGAGCCTGGACCACGCGGGGGCGTGGTCACGGAGTTCGTGCGCCAGCGTGCGGAGATCCCGACGGGGAGACCACCAGAAGGCGTTGATCGGTGTCGTCATGTGCTCTCTCTTCCACGCAGGTGTGACATAAGAATATCACATGCTAGAGGTTCCTCGCCCTGCTCGTGACGCGTAGCGTCGGGGCATGCGAGCGATCACCTCCGAGAACGGCACCCTCGACCTGCACGACCTCCCCGACCCGGTCCCCGGAGCCGGCGAGGTCCTCATCGAGGTCGCGGCCGCCGGGGTGAACAACGCCGACCTGCAGCAGGCGGCCGGCAACTACCCGCCGCCTCCCGGGGCGTCGGACGTCCTCGGCCTCGAGGTCTCCGGCACCGTCCGCGCACTCGGCGACGGCGTCGAGGGGTTCGCCGTCGGTGACCGGGTCTGCGCACTGCTGTCCGGCGGCGGCTACGCGGCACTCGTCGTCGCCCCGGAGACCCAGGTGCTGCCGGTGCCGGAGGGGATCGACCTCGTCGAGGCCGCGGGGCTGCCGGAAGCCGCGTGCACGGTGTACTCGAACGTCGGCATGCTCGCCGGGCTCCGACCCGGACAGACCCTGCTCGTGCACGGCGGCACCGGCGGCATGGGGTCGCACGCGGTGCTCTGGGCGAAGGCGCTCGGAGCGACGGTGATCGCGACGTCCGGGGGCGAGCGGAAGGTGCAGGCCTCCCGGGAGCTCGGCGCGGACCTCGTGGTCGACCACCGCTCGGAGGACTTCGTCGCACGGGCGCTCGAGTTCACCGGGGGCCGTGGCGTGGACGTGGTGCTCGACGTCGTCGGGCCGGACTACCTGGCGCGGAACATCGAGGTCCTCGCGCCGAACGGGCACATCGCCGTGATCGCCTCGGGCAGCGGCCGCACCGGCGAGCTCGACCTCGGCGCGATGATGCGGAAGCGGGCGACGATCAGTGCGACGACCCTGCGTGCCCGGCCGCTCGACGAGAAGGCCGCGATCGTCGAGGCCGTCCGGTACAACGTCTGGCCGTTCGTCGCGGACGGTCGGGTGCGCCCGGTCATCGACTCGGTCCTGCCGCTCGCCGAGGCCGCCGAGGCGCACCGGCGGGTCCGGGACGGCGAGGTCGTCGGGAAGGTGCTGCTGACGCCCTAGGCGCGCGCGGCGCCCGCGGCGCCCGCAGCGCCCGCGCCCCCGGCCCCGGCCCGCTGGCCCCGGACGAGGTCGAGCACCTGCCCGCACTTCGCGCCGAACGTCGCGCGGAGCAGGTCGGCCGCGTCCGGGTCCTCGTCGAACCGCGAGGGCATGTCGATCGCCAGCATGATCGCGAAGATCATGCCGCTGCCGAGGAACCCCTGGACCTGGTCGTCGGCGATCCCGGCCTCGTCGCGCAGGAACCGGTAGATCTCGAGGAACCCGGCCCGGGCCGCGGCACCGATCGCCGGTTCGGCCCCGGAGACGAAGCCCTGCAGCAGGAGCGTGTGCAGTCCGCGCTCGGCGGCGAGGTCGACGAACTGTTCGCCGATGACGTGCGCCGGGGTGTCGTCGGGCCCGAGGTGGGCGAGGGTCTCGCGCCAGGCGTCGAGCAGGATGTCGAGGGTGTCGCGGAACACCTCGAGGAAGAGCGCCTCCTTCGAGCCGAACATCCGCACGACGTACGGCTGGCTGATGCCGGCTGCCGCCGCGATCTGGTCGGTCGTCGTGCCGTTGTAGCCCTGGCTGCCGAAGAGCCCGCGTGCCGCTTCGAGGATCATCGCGCGACGCTGCGCAGCGGGCATGCGGACGGCCGTCGCCGGTGCCGGTGCAGATGCCGGGGAAGTCATGGTTGACAGGTTATCAGTCGATTACTACAGTCGCCCTTCATAAGTAATCATCCGATTACCAAACGGAACGGATCCCCACCATGGAACGACGCATCCCGGTCTGGCTCGCCATCGCAGCCGCATCCCTCCCGATGTTCATGGCGACGCTCGACAACCTCGTCGTCACCAGCGCGCTGCCCGCCGTGCACGCCGACCTCGGTGCCTCCGTCGAGGAGCTGCAGTGGATCACCAACGCCTACACGCTCGCGTTCGCCGCGCTGATGCTCCTGGCCGTCGGCCTCGGCGACCGGCTCGGCCGCCGGCACCTGTTCGTCGCCGGCATCGCCGTCTTCACCGTCTCCTCCGCGTTCGCCGCCGTGAGCACCGACCCGACCTCGCTCATCGTCTGGCGTGCGATCGAGGGCGCCGGCGCCGCCGCGATCATGCCGCTCTCCCTCACCCTGCTCGTCGGGAGCGTGCCCGACCGGCTCCGCACCGTCGGCATCGGCGTCTGGGGCGGCATCTCCGGCCTCGGCGTCGCCCTCGGCCCGCTCATCGGGGGCGCCGTCGTCGAGGGCTGGAGCTGGGAGGCCATCTTCTGGCTCAACGTCCCGGTCGGCATCGTCGCGATCCCGCTGGCCCTCTTCGCCCTGCCGAACACCCGCGGAGCCCGTGTCCGCGCCGACGTCGTGGGCGTGCTGCTCGCCGGCCTCGGCGTGCTCGGCGTCGTCTTCGGGGTCGTCCGCGGCAACGACGCCGGCTGGACGAGCGGCGAGGTGCTCACCGGCCTGGTCGGCGGCGGTGTCCTGCTCGTCGCGTTCGTGCTCTGGCAGGCCCGCACCACCGCACCGCTCCTGCCCCTCCGGTTCTTCCGCGACCGGAGCTTCGCCCTCGCCAACGTCGTCGCGATGACGTTCTCGTTCGGCGCGTTCGGTTCGGTGTTCATCCTCATCCAGTTCCTGCAGGTCGTGCAGGGTCGGACCCCGCTCGAGGCCGGCGTCTGGACGATGCCCTGGACCCTCGCGCCGATGGTCGTCGCCCCGCTCGCGGGCATCGTGGCACCTCGGGTCGGCACGCGGCTGCTCATCACCGGCGGCATGGTGTTCCTCTCCGCCGGGCTGTTCTGGATCGCCGGGACGATGGCCGCCGACGTCACCTTCACGACGCTGCTGCCCGGCTTCCTGCTCGCGGGCATCGGGATGGGTGCCGTGTTCGGTCCGATCTCGACGGCGGTGCTCGCGCGGATGCCGCAGCACGACCACGCGAAGGCCTCCGGCGCGAACTCGACGCTGCGCGAGATCGGCGTCGCGCTCGGGATCGCCGTCCTGACCGCCGTCTTCACCGGGGCCGGCGGCGAGCTCACCCCCACCGGTTACGTCGACGCGGCCCAGCCCGCCGTGCTGGTCGGTGCCGCCGTGGTCGCGGTCAGCGCGGTCGTCGCGGCGTTCCTGCCCGCTGGCCGCTCGGCGCACGTCCCCGAGACGGTCGCCGACGACGGCCTGGAGGCGCGGCTCACCCCCGCCGCGCCGGCCCCCGTCGCGTAGGTGGTCGCGCTCGCAGCGCGCAGCACCCGGGCGGGCGCGTCAGGCGTGGACGCGGGCGAGGAACTCGACGAGCGCGGGGTGCTGCGGGGCGTCGAGGACCTCGGCCGGGGCACCCTGCTCGACGACCTCGCCCTGGTGCAGGAACACGATCCGGTCGGCCACGTTCCGCGCGAAGTGCATCTCGTGCGTGGTCATCAGGATCGTCGAGCCCTGCCGCTTCAGCTCGGTCACCAGGTCCAGAACCTCGCCGACGAGCTGCGGGTCGAGGGCACTCGTGACCTCGTCGAGCAGCAGGAGCTCGGGGTCGGACGCGATCGCCCGGACGATCGCCACGCGCTGCTGCTGCCCGCCGGAGAGCCGGTCCGGGTAGGCACCGGCGAAGTCCGCGAGGCCGATCCGCCCGAGGAGCCGCCGGGCGGTCTCCTCCGCCTGCGCCCTGCCGACGCCGTGCACCTGCCGGGAGGCGAGCGTCACGTTGTCGAGCACGCTCATGTGCGGGAACAGGTTGAACTGCTGGAACACGACGCCGATCCGGGCCCGGGTGGCGTCGACGTCGATGCGGGGATCGGCGATGTCCGTGCCCTGCAGCAGGATCTCGCCGTCGTCGATGCCCTCGAGCAGGTTCACCGTCTTGAGGAGCGTCGACTTGCCGGAGCCCGAGGCCCCGATGACGCAGATGACCTCGTGGCGGTGCACCGTCAGGTCGATCCCGCGCAGGACCTCGTGCTCGCCGAACGCCTTGCGCAACCCGCGCAGCTCGAGGACGGCGGCCGACGTGTCGGGGGTGAGCCGCGCCTCCTGGTCCGTCATACGGTCCCTCCGATCTGCTCGCGCCGCTGCTGGCGACGCGCGATCGCGTCCGTGACGCGGATCAGCGGCAGGCTGATCACGACGAAGAGCAGTCCGGCGACGAAGTAGGGCGTGAAGTTGTAAGACTCCGCCTGGGCGATCTGCGCGGAACGGACCGCGTCCACCGCGCCGAGGATCGACACGAGACCGACGTCCTTCTGCATCGACACGAAGTCGTTCATGAGCGCGGGCGTGACCTTGCGGATCGCCTGCGGCAGCACGACGAGGCGCAGGGTCTTCGCGTGCGACAGCCCGAGCGACCGGGCGGCGAGGCGCTGCGAGGGGTGCACGGCCTCCATGCCGGCGCGGAGCACCTCGGCGATGTACGACGAGTAGGTCAGGACGATCGCGATGGTGCCCCAGACCTCGGCGGGGAGGCGCGGGAAGACCCCGAGCCCGGGGATCCCGTAGCCCACCAGGTACAGCACGATGATGAGCGGCAGGCCGCGGAACAGGTCGGTGTAGCCGGTGGCGAGCATCCGCAGGGGGAAGAACACCGGGCTCCGCAGGCCCCGGACGACCGCCAGCAGCGTGCCGAACACCGCGACGCCGATGGCGCTGAAGAACAGGATCCGGATGTTCAGCCAGAGGCCCTCGAGGATCGACGGGAACGAGTCGATCGCGGTCTGCGGGTCGAAGAACGACTGCTGGACCGCGGCCCAGCCGGGGGTGTTCACGACGCCGAAGTAGACGACGGCGATCACGACGAGCGTCGACGCGACGGACACCACGATCGACCGGCGTCCGCGCTGCCGACGGTAGAGCCGACGCTCCAGCTCGACCTGGCTCGGCGCGGCTGCGGCCACCGGGGTGCCGGCGCCTGCTGGAACGGTCATGCGGCTACTTCAGGACGGGGGTGTCGGTCTCCGAGGAGAGCCACTTGGTCTGCAGGTCCTGGAGCGTGCCGTCCGCCTTGAGCGACTTGAGTGCCTTGTCGACCTTGCTCGTCAGTTCGGAGTCCTTCGGCAGCACGAAGCCGAACTGGTCGCCCGTGCCGTCGGACGGGAACTGCGCCGAGACCGTGCCCTTGCCGTCGAGCTGCGCGCCGGACATGTAGAAGGCGGTCGGCAGGTCGGTCACGATCGCGTCGATCTGGCCCGACTTGAGCGCGAGGACGGCGTCGTCGTTCGAGTTGAAGACCTGCGGGGTGACCCCGAGGACGTCCTTGACGCTCTGGATGCTCGTCGACCCGGTCGCGACACCGATCGCGTCCCGCTTCAGCGCGGCGATGGTGGTGTCGTCGGCGGCCTTCGAGGACTGCGTCGTCACGACCGCCTGGGTCGTCGTGTAGTACGCGCTCGACATGTCGACGGCCTTCTTGCGCTTGGCGTCGATCGAGAACTGCTGGACGTTGAGGTCCCAGTCCTTCGGGCCGGGAGCGATGGCGCTGTCGAAGGTGCTCCGCTTCCACACGACGTCGGACTCGTCGTAGCCCATCTCCTTCGCGACGGCGTAGGCCACGGCGGCCTCGAAGCCCTTGCCGGACTGCGGCTTGTTGTCCTCGACCCAGGGCGAGTACGCGGGCTGCCCGGTCGCGATGGTGAGCTTGCCGTCGGTGACGGTGCCGTCGGCGTTGCCGCTGCCGCCCGCCGAGCAGGACGAGAGCGCGAGTGCGGCGACCGCAGCGGTCGCGACGGCGATGGTGAGACGGAGGGATCGGGTCACGGTCGGGCCTTCGTGCGAGGGGGTGGGGGCAGGACGAAGTGTACTTCGCGCTGGGATACCAACGCGAAACGGATGTCTCGCGACTACTCGGCGAGCGTGAAGTCGTCGAACGAGAACCCGGGCGACACCAGGCAGCTCAGCAGCACCTCGCCGTCGCCCGGCAGGGTCCGCTGCCACACGCCGCCGCGCACGAACGCCTGCGCGTCGTTCACCCGGTCGCGCCCGGCGTCCGGGCCGAGCGTGATCGTCGCACCGGGCTCGGGCTGCTCGCCGTCGCCGCCGAGCTGCAGGTCGACGCTGTCCGGCCCGTGCCACATCCAGATCTCGTCGCTCGTGACCCGGTGCCAGGCCGAGGCCTCACCAGGGGGCAGCAGGAAGTGGATCAGGGTCGCGGCGGGCCGGTCGCCCGCCGGCGTCGACACCGTCGCGGGCGAGGTCCAGGTGCGGACGTACCAGCCGCCCTCGGGGTGCGGCTCCATGCCGAGGGCGACGGCACGCTTCGGCACGTCGAGCCACTCGATCAGGGTTCCGTCGACGGTGCGACGGGCGGCCATGCCCGGGCGGGGTGCGGTCTCGGTCATGATTCCTCCAGGGAACGATCAGATGGGGCGGGCGGGCCGGTCAGCGCACCGTCGACGGCCCGGACGTCACCGCGGACCACGGTCGCGACGGCACGGCCGGCACCGTCCTCGACGAGTTCGGCGAGGGCGTCCGGCACGGTCCGGGCGTCGACGTCGAAGACGGCCAGGTCGGCGCGTGCCCCGACGGCGAGGTGCCCGATCCGGTCCGGCCCGACGGCGAGCCCCATGGCGTGCGCGCCGCCGAGGGTCGCCGCGGCGAGCAGTCGTTCGTGCAGGTCGCGGTGCCCGTAGCCCTGCGACCGGGCGATCCGGTGCAGCGCGGTGACGTCGGCCATCAGGTCGAGGGACGGCGACGACGACAGCGAGTCCGTGCCGATCGCGATCGGGCTGCCCTCGCGCAGGTAGTCGGCGACGGGTGGCGGATCGAGCCCGATGACGGCGTTCGAGCGCGGGCAGAGCGCGACGGCGGTCCCCCGCGCGCGCAGCAGTGCCCGGTCGGCGGCGGTCATGTACACACCGTGCGCGATGTGGCAGTCGGGGCCGAGCACGCCCAGCCGGTCGACGAACGCGGTCGCGCTCGCACCGAAGCCCAGCGCGCGCATGGCCCGGAACGACGGCACGTTCGCCAGGTGCCAGTCGTTGCCGTGGCCGACGCCGTCGACTCCCTCGAGCCCGGGCACCGGCCCGAGGGCGACGCGCTCGCCCTCGAACGCTGCCTCGCCGAGGTGCAGGTGCAGCCGGAGACCGCGCTGGCGCACGATGTCGGGGAGTTCGAGCAGCGGGGCGACGTCGAGCGAGTACGGCGCGTGCGGGGAGAGCCCGGCGCCCGGGTCCGTCGGGATCCGCTCGAGTTCGGCGAGGACCTGGTCGCGGCCGTGGGACTGCCAGGCCGCGTTCTCCCAGTCCATGACCTCCCAGTAGGCGATGCCCCCGAGGCCCGCTTCGGCGAGCACGGTCGACGCCTCGATGTCCGTGACGACGTCGGCGATGCTCGTCACACCGGCGAGGATCGACGACGTCGCGCCGGCTGCCGCCTCGGCGTGCCAGTCGTGCGGCTCGGCGTAGTCCTCGTTGAACGCGCGGGCCCAGTCCTCGAAACCGCTGTACTGCCGCTGCCCGACACTGGCCATGCCGGTGTACTGCAGGTGCGAGTGCGCGTTCACGAGACCGGGGAGGAGGGCACCTCGCCACGGCCGTTCGGTGAAGGGCACGCCCGAGCTGGCGAGCTGGTCGACGACCCACGACCGGTCGCCGACATGCAGGATGCGGCCGTCCTGCACCGCGACGGCGCCGTCGGCGATGGGCGGCGCGGTCATCGGCACGACGATGCGCGCCGAGTGGACGGTGACGGGGTGCCCGGCGGTCACGACGGGTCTCCGAAACGGCGGGTCCGGACGTCGGGCTCACGGTCGGCGGGGTGCTCGGCGAGCGGTCCAGGAGGCGCGGCTGGCGCTCCGAAGGCGGCGAGCGCCGCGCGGGCGGTCGCCTCGTCCACCGCGGGGTCGATCGGCACGACGGCACGGTCGAGTTCGTCGCCCCGTTCGAGGAGCATCCGGACGGCACCGAGCTGTGCGGCGAAGGACAGGTCCATGATCTCGATCGGGTTGCCCTCGGCAGCGGTGATGTTGATGCAGCCGCCGCCGTCGAGCACGATCGGGCCGCCGTCCGCACCGGGGAACACGAGTCGCTCGGCCTTCGGACCCACCGGGACCCGCTCGGCGCCGGCTGCTCGGGCGTCGTCGAGCGCCACCTCGTGGTCGACGCCGCCCGCGACCGCGACGACCGTGCCGTCCGCGCACGACCGCAGCGCGCGGAGGTCGATCGTGTCGGCGACCCCCGTGGCGCTCATCACGAGGTCGGCGTCCTGCACCGCCTCGGCGAGGGGTGCGACGGCGTAGCCGGCGAAGAGCGCCTGCAGGGCGCGGACCGGGTCCGTCTCGGCGACCGTCACCCGCAGACCGAGCGCCGTGAGCACCAGGGCGACCCCCTCGCCGACGTGGCCGAACCCGGCGACGACCGCCGTGCCTCCCGGGAGCACGCGGTGCGTACCGGACGGGAGCCGGTCGAGCAGGTCGAGCACCGCGAACACCGTCGACTGCCCGGTGCCGTACCGGTTGTCGAAGAAGGTCTTGGTGCGGGCGTCGTTCACCGCGACGACGGGGATGCCGAGCTCGCCGCGCGCCGCCATGGTGCGGAGCGGGCGGAGGCCGCTCGTCGTCTCCTCTGCCGCGCCGAGCATCGTGGGCACCAGGTCCGGGCGCTCCTGGTGCGCGAGACGGATCACGTGCGAGCCGTCGTCGAGCAGGATGTGCGGCCGGGTGTCGAGCATCGCGAGGGCGAGGGTCCGCTGCTCGGGGAGCGAGGCGGCACTGCTCGCGTACACGGTCAGCCCGGCTGCTCGGAGCGCGTCGGCCACGGCGTCGTCGGTCTCGTCGGCGTGGGCGTAGACGACGACCTCGGCGCCGGCGTCACGGAGGAGCAGGCTCAGCACGGCGGTCTTCGGCTCGAGGAACATCGCGACGCCGATCCGGGTGCCACGGAGGAGTCCCCCGTCGCGGAGCTCGGCGGCGACCGCTCGCGACACGGGCATCGACCGGCGGGCCCAGCGCAGGCGGGCCTCGGCGGCGGGGTCGTCCTCGGGATCGCGGCCGGTGGAGACGAGGAAGACGTCGTCCGAGGTCATCGGCACCGCGAGGACCCCGGGGCGGGCGATCGCGACCGGGCCGAAGGCGTCCTCGTCGACGGCGGGGAGGTGTCGTCCGGCGTCGACCACGACGAGGGTCGCACCCCGGGGACGGTCGGCTTCGCGCTCGATGACCGGCGTGGAGTCCTCCGGCGAACCGGCGCACCAGAGCTGGTCGACGGGTTCGTGGGGCAGCGCCTCGCGGGCGCCGAGCCCCGTCAGCAGGGAGCGCAGCGCCGCGGTGTCGCGGGGGTCGCCCCCGACGATGCGGAAGCGGCGCGCGGCGACGAGGAGGTTCGTCGCGCCCGCGAAGCGCCGGACGGCCGCCGAGGCCCAGGCGCGGGTCTCGGGGTCGGCTCCTGGCGGCATGCCCCAATCGTAGGGCGAGCGGGTGGCGCGCCCGTGTCCGGCGGGTGGCCGGGTGGCGCGCCCGTGTCCGGCGGGTGGCCGGGGGCCTCGTCAGCGCGGGACGTGCGGCGGGGGCGTGCCATCCCATCCGTAGCCGGACGGCGACGGCGACGACGACGACGACGACCAGGGTGCCGGCCAGCCGACGAGCGCGTTCGCGCTCCGGTCGAGCCGCCGGTGCCGGCGCAGCACCGTGACGAGGACCACGACCCCCACGGCCGACACGATCGCGAGCCCGATCACGTACAGGGTCGTCGCGACGCCGGCGATCGACGCCGGGACGACCCCGTTCCGCGCCGCCGAGAACGGCGTCCCCGTCACGACGAACGCCAGCAGGGTCGAGATCGTCGAGTTCGAGTCCCACAGCCCGTGCAGCAGGGAGACCCCGACGTAGGCGACGATCGGGGCCCACGACCACCGGAACCGGTCGCGACCACGGGCGGCGCCGAACAGGACGGCTCCGAGGATCGACGTCCACAGCACGTGCCCGACCGGGGACAGCACCGCACGGACGACCTCGGTCTGCAGCAGGGACACCAGGTCGATGCCCCGCGCGGTGATCGCCGCGTTGAACGCGTACCCCGCCGACTCGAACGCGGCGAAGCCGGCACCGACCGTCGCCCCGAGGAGTGCTCCCTGCCGAGCCGTCTTCGGGCGGACCCGCCACCCGACGAACAGCAGCAGGACGCCCTTGACGAACTCCTCGACGAACCCGACGACGATGTACACGAGGGCGTCCTGCTGCAGGTTCGCCTCGAGCAGGGACGCCCCGAGGACGCCGAGGATCCCGCCGACGAAGAACGCGACGATGAGCTGCATCGTGCTCACCGTTCCGGTCACCCGCTCGATGACGAACAGCACCACCGTGAAGGGCACGAGGAAGCTGCCGAGCAGGATGATCGTCGGGACCAGGTTCGTGTTCAGCGTCGTGATCGTGACGACGATCGTGACCGCCCAGAGCAGGAACCCGACGAGGAGGGTCTTCCACCACCAGCCGTGACGGTGGTGCGGGTGAGCGGCGCGGACGTCCGTGGACAGGCTCATGGAGCCATGGTGCTCCGCGGCCGCGCCGGGGGTCACGGGAATGCGCGGGGCTCGTCGGACGTACTCTCTGGGCATGAGCGATGCATCCTTCGACAAGGTCATGATGTTCGGTGCGGACTGGTGCCGCGACTGCCGCCGTTCCAAGGCGCTGCTCGACACCCTCGGGGTGGACTACGAGTACGTCGACGTGGAGGCGGACCTGACCGCGGCGGACCGCGCCGAGGAGATCAGCGGGCGGAAGAACATCCCCGTCGTCGTGCTGCCGAACGGGAAGCACTTCGTCGAGCCGTCGGACGCCGAACTGCGCTCGGAGCTCGAGGCCGCCGGCGTCGTCTGACGCCCGGGCGCGCTCGGGCGCGCTCGGGCGCGCTCGCGCCGCCTCCCCCGCCCGGACATCGGATGAATCGGGCATGATGGCGGCGTGATCATCGACGCTCACCACCACCTCTGGGATCCCGCAGACCGTCCCTACCCCTGGATGGACGACTCGGTCGCCCCGATCCGGCGACGGTTCGACGTGGACGACCTGCGTGCGGCGACCACCGGGACCTCCGTCACGCGGACGATCGCGGTGCAGGCGGTGCACGACGCGGGCGAGACCGCCTGGCTCCTCGCGCAACCCGCGCCGGTCGCGGGCGTCGTCGGCTGGGTGGACCTGACAGCGCCCGACGTGGCCGAGCGCGTGGCGTCGGCGTCGACCGGTCCGGGCGGCGAGCGGCTCGTCGGCATCCGCCACCAGGCACAGGACGAGCCCGACCCCGGGTGGCTCGCCCGGCCGGAGGTCGTCCGCGGCGTCCGTGTCGTCGCGCGTGCCGGCCTCGTGTTCGACCTGCTCGTGCGGGCCCGGGAGCACGACGCTGCCCTCGCCCTCGTCGACGCCGTGCCCGAGGCGTCGTTCGTCCTCGACCACGCCGGCAAGCCGTCGATCGACACCGGGGACCCCTCGTGGCCGGACCGGATGCGGGACCTCGCCGTCAGGCCGAACGTGGCGTGCAAGGTCTCCGGGCTGCTCACCGAGGCGGGTGCCGACTGGCGGGAGCGCCCCGTCGCCCGGTACGCCCGCGCGGTCGTCGAGCACTTCGGCCCGGAGCGCTCGCTGTTCGGCTCCGACTGGCCGGTGTCGACGCTCGCGGCCGACTACGCCGAGGTCCTGCACACGACGAGCGATGCCCTCGCCGACCTGTCGTCGACCGAGCGCGACGCTGTCCTGCGCGGGACGGCCGAGCGGATCTACCTTGCCGGAGCCTCGACTCAGACATAGGATGTTTCCGCTGCACCGGCGCAGCAGGAGAGCGAGGAACGATGCGGTTCGCACGACTTGGCCCGGCGGGCGACGAGATCCCCGTCGCGATCGACGACGACGGCGAGGTGCTCGACCTCCGGAGCCTCACCGGTGACATCAGCGGTGGCTTCCTGGCGTCCGACCCCGGCCCCGACGCCCTCGTGCGGCACGCCCGTGCCGCCGGCGACCTTCCCGTGGTCGACCGGGCCGACGGTCTCCGGCGTGGGTCGCCCGTCGCCCGCCCCGGCAAGGTCGTCTGCATCGGCCTGAACTACCGCGACCACGCCGCCGAGACCGGTGCCGACATCCCCACCGAGCCGATCGTGTTCATGAAGGACCCGATGACGGTGATCGGACCCGACGACGAGGTCCTCGTCCCCCGCGGCAGCACGAAGACCGACTGGGAGATCGAGCTCGCGATCGTGATCGGCACCACCGCGCGCTACTGCGCGTCCGAGGACGAGGCCGCGACGCACATCGCCGGCTACGCCATCGCCAACGACGTCTCGGAGCGCGCGTTCCAGCTCGAACGCGGCGGGCAGTGGGACAAGGGGAAGTCCTGCGAGACGTTCAACCCGCTCGGCCCGTGGCTCGTCACGCCGTCCGCGCTCGAGGCGGACGGTCTCGACCCGAACGCCCTGTCGCTGCAGCTCCGGGTGAACGGCGAGCTCCGGCAGGACGGCAGCACCCGGGACATGATCTTCCGGCCGGCCGAGATCGTCCGGTACCTGTCGCAGTTCATGGTCCTGTACCCGGGCGACGTGATCAGCACCGGCACACCCGCGGGGGTCGCCCTCGGCAGCGGTGCGCCGTACCTGCAGGCCGGGGACGTCGTCGAACTCACCGCCGAGGGCCTCGGCTCGCAGCGCCAGACGATGGGCGCAGCATGACCGCCGGGACCCACGAGGGCCTGCGGGCCGTCGTCACCGGGGGTGCATCGGGCATCGGCGCCGCGATCGTCGCCGCGCTCCGTGACCGAGGTGCGACCGTCGCGGTGCTCGACCTGCAGCCCGCGGACGACGCCCTGTCGTTCCGCTGCGACGTCGGTGACGACACGTCCGTCCGGGCAGCGGTCGCCGACGCCGTCGAGCAGCTCGGCGGCCTCGACGTCCTGGTCAACAACGCCGGCATCGGCGCACAGGGCACCGTCGAGGACAACCCCGACGACGAGTGGCGCCGCGTGTACGAGGTGAACGTGCTCGGCGCGGTCCGGCTCTCGCGCGCGTGCCTGCCGCACCTCCGCGACTCCGACGCCGCGAGCATCGTGAACACCTGCTCGATCGCCGCCACCGCGGGGCTGCCCCAGCGCGCGCTGTACTCGGCGACGAAGGGCGCGATCGCCGCCCTCACCCGCGCCATGGCGGCCGACCACCTCCGGGAGGGCATCCGCGTCAACGCCGTCAACCCCGGCACCGCGGACACCCCCTGGGTCGCGCGGCTGCTCGAGCGCGCCGACGACCCGGCAGCGGAACGGGCGGCCCTGGAGGCGCGCCAACCGCACGGACGCCTCGTCGCCCCCGAGGAGGTGGCCGAGGCCATCGCCTACCTCACCAGCCCGCTCGCCCGGTCGACGACGGGTGTCGACCTCGCGGTCGACGGCGGGATGCAGGCGCTCCGGCTCCGGCCCGCCTGATGGGCCCTGGAGGCGCGACTATCGTCGTCGTGTCGGCTCGCGTGGGCGAGTGGCCGAGCAGGAGGTGGTGACGTGGCGTCGCTGACGGATGATGCGATCGCACGCATCCAGCAGATGATCGTGAGCGGCGAGCTCCAACCCGGGCAGCGCCTCCCGCCCGAGAAGGAGCTCAGCGAGTCCCTCGGGCTGTCGCGGAACAGCCTCCGCGAAGCGGTGAAGGCCCTCGAACTCATCCGCGTGCTCGACGTCCGGCGCGGCGACGGCACGTACGTGACGTCGCTCGAGCCGACCGTCCTGCTCGAGGCGGTCTCCTTCGTCGTCGACATGCACCACGACCGCTCGCTCGTGGACCTGCTCGAGGTCCGACGGATCCTCGAGCCCGCGTCCGCCGTCCTCGCGACCGCCCGCGCCTCGGAGCAGCAGATCGACGACCTGCACGCGCTCATGCAGTCCGTCGGCGAGGACACCGGCGTCGAAGACCTCGTCGCCCACGACCTGCAGTTCCACTCGACGATCGCGGGCATCGGCGGCAACCAGTACCTGTCCGGCCTGCTCGACGCCCTGTCGAGCAAGACCGTCCGGGTGCGGGTCTGGCGCGGCCTGACGCAGAACGGCTCCGTGCAGCGCACGCTCGACGAACACGCGGCGATCGTGGACGCCATCCGTCGTCGCGACCCGCAGCTCGTGCAGGCGCTCGTCGTGGCGCACGTCGAGGGTGTGGAGCGCTGGCTGCGGCGCTCGCTCGACTGAACCCGGCAGTCCTCCCAGGCAGGTGCGAGTTGGGTCGGTTGTCGGCCCTGACTCCGGCAACCATGCCGCGGCAACCGCACCCACGAGGAGGAAACCGTGATCGGTCTCATCATCAGCTTGATCATCATCGGACTCATCGCCGGCGCCCTCGCGCGGCTCATCGTCCCCGGCAAGCAGCACATCTCGATCCCCATGACCATCCTGCTCGGCATCATCGGGTCGTTCGTGGGCGGGTTCCTCGGGTTCCTGATCTTCCAGCACGACCCGATGGACGGCTTCTTCCAGCCCGCCGGCATCATCGGCTCGATCATCGGCGCCGTCATCGTGCTGTTCATCTACACGCGCTTCGCCGGCCGGAGCGCCCGCACCCGCTAGTCGGACGTGGCCGGGCACGACCCGGCGCACAACCGAAGTCACCCCGAACCGCGCATCCGCGTGGTTCGGGGTGACTTTCGTTGTGCGCCGACGATCGGCGCCGGGGCGCCCGGCCGCCGCGCGGCGCGGCGCCCGCGTCAGGCGGCGAGCAGGCCCGCCGTGCGCAGGTCGTCCCACAGCGCCTCGGGCACCGTCGCGGCCGCCCGAGCGACGTTCGAGCGCACCTGCTCCGCCGACTGCGCACCGAGGGCGATCGCCCGGACGGCAGCCGCCCGGCGCGGGAACGCGAGCGCGGCCTCCGGCAGCGTGACGCCGTGCCGCTCGCAAACGTCGGCGATCGCGTTCGCCCGTTCGACGAGCGACGCCGGCGCCACCGCGTAGTCGTACGTCGCCGAGGCGTCCGGCCGGTCCCGTCCGAGCAGCCCCGAGTTGTAGACGCCGACCGCGACCACGGCGACCCCGAGGTCCGCGCACCGTGCGACCAGCGCCGCCGCTGGCTGCTCGAGCAGCGTGTACCGGCCGGCGAGCATGACCACGTCGCACATGCCGGTGGAGACCGCTGCCTCGAGGGCCTCGACGGAGTTCGACCCGACGCCGACCGCTCGGACGACCCCCTCGTCCCGGAGCTCGACGAGCGTCGGCAGCGCCTGCGTCAGCCCGTCCCGCAGCGAGTACACGTCCGGGTCGTGCAGGTAGGCGACGTCCACGTGGTCGAGCCCGAGCCGCCCGACAGACTCGTCGAGGGACCGCCGCACGCCCGACGGGGAGGGATCCCACTGGCGGACCAGGTCGTCCGGCACCGCGAACCCGCCGGAGTCCAGGTCGTCCCCCGCGCCCCGCCCGGGCACGAGCAGGCGTCCGACCTTCGTCGACACCAGGTAGTCGGACCGCGGCCGCTCGGCGAGTGCCGCTCCGAGCCGCCGCTCGGACAGCCCGAGCCCGTAGTGCGGCGCGGTGTCGAACCCGCGGACCCCGGCCTCCCACGCGGCGTCGACCGTGGCCCGCGCCTCGTCGTCGGACACCTCGCGCAGGAGGTTGCCGATCCCCGCACCACCGAACCAGAACGGTCCGCGGTCGAGGTCCGGGGCCGTCACGCGTCCACCTGGTCCGCGAGCGACCACACCCGGGGGATGCCGTCGTCGCCGCCGGAGTAGTCGTCGTCCGCCTCGAGCAGCGGGTTCACGACCGCCTGCCACTCGGCGTTCACGGGGTCGTCGGCGAGCGCCTTCCGCATCGCCCGGTAGTCCTCGACCTCGACGAGGTGCACGAGGTCCTGCCCGTCCCGCCAGATCGTCCAGTCCTGCACCCCGGCCGCGCGGAGCCGTGCCGCCAGCGCGGGCGGGACCGCGGCGTGCACGCGTTCGTACGCCGCCTCGCTCCCCGCCCGCAGCCGGGTCCTCGTCAGGATGCGCTGCATCAGTCGCGCAGGAAGAGCTCGACCACGGGCACCGCCACGTCCGGCCGGACGATCGGCAGGGTGAGCGTCAGCGTCCCCGCGGGCTGCCCGCCGAGGCCGGTGTTCTGCGCCCGGGTGCCGGGCGCGATCTCGCGGTAGTGGATCTCCGACGCGTCGTTCAGGAGCTGGGCGTACTCGACCCGGCCGGCGAGGTCGGCGAGGTGCACGTGCTCGAACGGCCACGTGAAGAGGTGCAGGTACAGCCGGTTCCCGTTCTGCGTGTAGACGGCGCCCGCCGGCGCCCGGAACGACGACGGCCCGGCGCCGTACACCGACCGCGCGTGCTGGTGCATCCACGTGCCGATCCCGGCGAGCGCCGTCCGGGCGACCCCGTCGAACTCGCCACGACCGGTCGGCCCGACGTTGAGGAGCATGTTGCCGTTGTTCGAGACCCCGTCGACGAGCATGCGCACGAGCAGGTCGGTGCTCTTGACGTTCAGGTTGTCGCGGTCGTACCCCCACGAGCCGTTGAGGGTCTGGCAGGCCTCCCACGGCACCTGGACGCCGTCGACCTCCATCGGCTTGTCCGGCTGGTACTGCTCCGGCGTGACGATGTCCCCGGGCAGGTCGAGCCGGTCGTTGACGATGATGCCGGGCTGGAGCCGCCTGGTCAGCGCCAACAGCTCCTCGGAGCCCCAGTCGTCGCGGCCCTTGCCGCCCCAGATGTCCTCGTGGTCGTTGTCGCGGTACGAGAAGTCGTAGAACAGGTAGTCGATCCGCCCGTAGTCGGACAACAGCTCCGTCACCTGCCCGTGCAGGTAGTCCCGGTAGCGCGCCATGTCCCGGCCGTCGTTCAGCGCGGCGATCGCCTCGTCGCCGTCGTCCCGCCTCGGGTGCACGCCGTCGATCGTGAAGTCCGGGTGGTGCCAGTCGATGAGCGAGTGGTAGAACCCGACCCGCAGTCCCTCGGCGCGGACGGCGTCGACGAACTCGCGCACGATGTCGCGGCCGAACGGGGTGTTCGTCGACTTGTAGTCGGTCAGTGCGCTGTCCCAGAGTGCGAAGCCCTCGTGGTGCTTCGTGGTGAGGACGACGTACTTCATGCCCGCCTCACGTGCTCGTCGCGCCCAGTCGGCGGCGTCGAACAGGTCCGGGTCGAAGTGGTCGAAGTACTTCTGGTAGTCGGCGTCGGTGATCCGCTCGCGATTCTTCACCCACTCGTGCCGTGCCGGCAGGGCGTAGAGCCCCCAGTGGATGAACATGCCGAACCGGTCGTGGGTGAACCACGCGGGCAGGCCGGAGGGATCGGTCGCGGTCTGCGGCTCTGCAGGTGCGGTGATGGTCATGTGGCCAGTGTTCCTTTCACGAGTACAGCACGTCACCGGCCGCCGAGGCCGCTGGTGACGATGCCCTTGACGAGGTGCTTCTGCAGCAGGACGAGGAGGATCACGGTGGGGAGCATCGAGATCACCGAGGCCGCCATCACGAGGTTCCACTCGGACCCCTGCTGCCCGAAGAACTGCTGCAGGCCGAGCGGGATCGTGCCGTGGGCCTCGACGTCGTTGACCACGACGAGCGGCCAGAGGAACGAGTTCCAGTAGGAGATGAACGAGAAGACCGCGAGCACGGCCATCGTCGGCCGGGCGAGCGGCAGCATCACCGAGACGAAGGTCCGGATGGCGCCGGCGCCGTCGACGCGTGCTGCGTCGTCGAGCTCCTGCGGCACGGTCAGGAAGAACTGCCGGATCAGGAACGCGCCGAGCGCCGTGAACGCCCACGGGACGATGAGCGCCTGGAAGGTGTCCACCCACCCGAAGCCCTGCATCATCACGTACATCGGGATGACGAGGACGTCCTGCGGGATCATCAGCGTCACGAGGAAGAGCAGGAACACGGTGTTCCGTCCCCGCCAGCGCAGCCGCGAGAACGCGTACCCGGAGAGCACGGCCACGACGACGTTGATCACGGTGCCGGCGGCCGCCACGAAGATCCCGTTCAGGATGAAGCGGGCGAACGGCAGGTAGGTGAACGCCTGGACGTAGTTGTCCCACTCGAGCGAGCGTCCCCAGAGCGTCGGCGGCGTGGTGAACACCTGGTCCGCCGGCTTGAGGCTCGTCGCCACCATGTAGATGAGCGGCGAGACGAAGAGCAGCGCGACGAGGCAGAGCAGCGCGTAGCCGATCGCGTGCCGGAGCCGTCCGGGCCGGGGCGCCGAGGCGGTCCGGGGCACGGACCGCGGGTTGACCGTGCGGTTCGACGTCGTGAACCCGCTCGTGCGGGGCTTGGTCAGCTCACTCATAGTGCACCCACCGCTTCTGCCCGAGGAACTGGACGGCCGTGATCCCGAGGATGATGACGAACAGCACCCAGGCACCGGCGGAGGCCAGCCCGAGCTGCTGGTTCTGGAAGCCCGTGTTGTAGATGTACTGCACGAGGGTCTCCGTCGCCGTGCCCGGTCCGCCCTTGGTGAGGACGAACGGCTGCACGAACACCTGGAACGAGGTGATCAGCGTCATCATCGTGGCGAAGAACACCGACGGCGAGATGAGCGGGAACTTGATCGCCCAGAACGTCTGCCACGCGTTCGCGCCGTCGAGCTGCGACGCCTCGATCTGGTTCTCGGGCACGGCGTCGAGCGCCGCCGAGAAGATGAGCATGTTGTACCCGAAGCCCTGCCAGACGCTCATCGCGACGATGGCGAGCATCGCCCAGTGCTCGTCGGCGAGGAAGTTCGGCGCGTGCACGCCGACCGTCGACTGCAGGGAGGCGTCGATCGCGCCGCCCGGCTGGTAGAGCATCCGCCACACCACGACGTTCGCGACGATCGGCGTGATGGTCGGGATGAAGAACAGCACACGGAAGACGTGTCGACCGGCGATCCGCGGCGTCAGCCAGGCGGCGAGCCCGAGCGACACGACGAGGTTGAGCGGCACGTACAGCACGACGAACAGGGCCGTGTTGAGCGTCACCGTCCGGAACACCGGGTCGGCGAAGAGCCTGGCGTAGTTCTCGATGCCGGCGAAGCTGCGCTCGCCGAGCATCGGCCAGTTCATGAAGCTGACGACGAGGGAGGCGATGATCGGGAACGCCGTGAAGACGACCAGCCCGATGGAGTGCGGCGCGGCGAAGGCGGCGCCCCACCACGAGCGCCGACCGACGACGCCGTCGGCGTCACCGCCCTTGGGCCGGGGCGTCGCGGTGCCCGTCGCGACCGCGGTCGCGACGGCGGGGACCGCCGGTGGATCCTGGATGGTGGTCATGCGACGACCTCCTCGTCGTTCGCGGGTGCTTGCTGTCGGGGTGGCGGACTGGAGGCGCGGGGCGGGGTCGACCCGCGCCTCCAGTCCGTCAGTCGGTCGCGTCGGTCACTGCGTGCCGAGCTGGCCGGCGATCGAGGACATCGTGTCCTTGCCGGACGTCTGTCCGTTGACCGCCTGGAGCGCGTACTGCGTGAAGAGCTGGCCCAGCTGGTCGCTCTGCTTGTTGCCCGGGAGCGGCGAGGACTTGGCGAGGGCCGCCTTGAGCGCGGTCTCGGCCCCGTCGATGCCGGCGCTGGAGTACCACGCGTCCTGCGCCGCGGTCCGGGCCGGGAAGGCACGCCCCTGCTCGGCGAGGGACGTCAGGACCTTCTCGCTCGTCATCGTCTGGACGGCCTTGAACGCCTGCTCCGGGTACTTGCACTGCTTCGAGACACCGAAGCCGGAACCGGCGGCGAAGGTCGACGGGCCCGAGGTCCCGGCCGGCAGCGTCGTGACGCCGAGGTCGAACTTCACCTTGGCCTTCTGGCTGATCAGCGACCACGGACCGTCCGTGTACATCGCGACCTTGCCGGCGGCGAAGTCGTTGCCGGGCGTCGAGGTGTCCGACGACGCCTGGGTCGCGTAGCCCTTCTTCACCAGGCTCGCGAGCCAGTCCAGGCCGTCCGCGAACTTCGTGTCGGTGGCGTCGATCTTGCCGGCCTTCGTGATCACCCGGCCGCCGTTGTAGCCGTAGATCATCGACTCGAGGTTGAGGTCGCCCACGGTCGAGCCGAACTCGGTGATGCCCTTCGCCTTGAGCGCCTCGCCGGCCTGCTCGAAGTCGTCGGTGGTCCACCCGGGCTCGGGGTCGGCCACGCCGGCCTGCTTGAAGAGGTCCTTGTTGTAGAACATCAGGATGGGCCCGGTGTCGTACGGCAGACCGTAGAGCTTGCCGTCGACCTTCATGCCGTCGAGTGCCGTGCTGTCGTACGCCGACAGGTCGAGGCCGTCTTTCTTCGCGAGGTCGTCGAGCGACAGGAGCGATGACGTGTAGTTCGCCGCGCGGAGCGACTGCATGCTCACGATGCACTGGGCGCTGCCGGCGCTGAGCTGCGTGCTGAGCTTCGTGAAGTAGTTCTCGAACGGGGCGCCCTGGATCGTCAGGGTGATGCCGTCCTCGCTCTTCACGGTGTCGGCGACCTTCTGCCAGGCAGCCTTGTCCTCCTTCCCGGCGATCCACATGGACCAGGTCATGGCGTCCTTGGACTGGCTGCCGCCGGCACTGCTGCCGGAGGAACAACCAGCGAGGACGAGCGCGGTGGCGGCGGCTGCCGCCAGCCCCGCGACGATTCGGCGTCGGTGCATCGGAGTCTCCACTTCGTCGTGGTGATCAGGGTGGGGGGGGGGTCGGTTCGGGAGGAACGTGGTGCGGGTCAGGGGCGTCGGACGTCGCGATCGGGGTGCGTCAGGCGACGCGGACGTGGTCGGTGTGCGTCAGGCGACGCGGACGGCGTCCGGGACGCTCGCGTTGACGGCGGCCCAGACCGGGCCGTCGGGGAACGCGTGGTCCTCGAGCGTGGCGGCATGCATCTCGGTGCCCGCGCCGGGAGCGGTGGGCGGCCAGTAGCGGCCGTCGTGGACGTCGACCGGTGTCACGAAGTGCTCGTGCAGGTGGTCGACGAACTCGATGCAGCGGGTGTCGAGGTCGCCGGTGAGCGCGACGGCGTCGAACATCGAGAGGTGCTGCACCGCCTCGCACAGGCCGACCCCGCCGGCGTGCGGGCAGACGCGGACGCCGTACTTGGCGGCGAGGAGCAGGATCGCGAGGTTCTCGTTCACCCCGGCGACCCGCGTGGCGTCGATCTGGAGCACCGACATCGCGTCCGCCTGGATGAGCTGCTTCGCGATCACCCGGTTCGCCATGTGCTCCCCCGTCGCCACCGGGATCGGTGCGATGCGGCGGGCGATCTCGGCGTGTCCGAGGACGTCGTCGGGGCTCGTGGGTTCCTCGACCCACGCGATGTCGAACGGACGGAGCCGCTCGATCCACGTGACCGCCTCGTCGACGTCCCAGCGCTGGTTGGCGTCGATCGCGATCCGGATGTCCGGACCGACCGTGGCGCGGGCGATCCCGAGCCGTCGGACGTCCTCGTCGATGTCCCCGCCGACCTTGAGCTTGATCTGGGTGAAGCCCTCGTCGACGGCCTCGCGGCAGAGGCGGGCGAGCTTCTCGTCGTCGTAGCCGAGCCAGCCGGGCGTGGTGGTGTACGCGGGGTAGCCCTCGTGCTCGAGGCGGCGTCGGCGCTCGGCACGGAGCGGTACGGCGGCCTCGAACAGCTCCCGTGCGTCGGCCGGGGTGATGGCGTCGGAGAGGTACCGGAAGTCCACCAGGTCGACGAGCTCGTCCGGGCTGAGGTCGGCGAGCAGCGCCCAGAGCGGCTGCCCGGCGCGCTTCGCCCGGAGGTCCCAAAGGGCGTTCACCACGGCGCCGATCGCCATGTGCATGACGCCCTTCTCGGGCCCGAGCCACCGGAGCTGCGAGTCGTGGACGAGTGTGCGCCACGTCCCGCCCATGTCCGCGAGGACCGATTCGGCGTCCGCGCCGACGACGTGCTCGCGGAGGGCCGCGATCGCCGCTTCCTGCACCTCGTTGCCGCGGCCGATCGTGAAGACGAAGGCGGTGCCGACGTGGCCGTCCAGGGCGTCGGTCGCGATCTCGACGTAGGCGGCGGAGTAGTCGGGCGCCGGGTTCATGGCGTCGGATCCGTCGTGGTCCCGGGAGGTCGGGAACCGGACGTCGCGGACGCGCAGACCGGTGATGCGGCTCATCGTGTCTCCTACCCGTTCGGTCTCCGTCGACCGAACGGACTCATCGAAACATCCGATGTCTCTGCTGTCAAGGTTCAATTTCTGGATGTTTCAGCCACGATGCGCGGTGAGTGATCGGATGACAGCACGCGACGGCAGGCAGACAGGAGGCGCGGTGCGGGTCGGACCCGCACCGTCCCTCCGGGCGCGGCCGCCACGCCGCTGGCGCGTCGCGCCGGAACCGGCCGGTGGGGCCCACCTCCTGGACGTGGTCGCGCTGCTCAGACGGCGGCGAGCCGCCCCATCTCCGCGACCACGCCGCGGAGCCGGTCCGCCAGCTCGTCGCGGGACGCGACCGAGAACCGGTGCGCGACCTCGATGACGGCGGCCATGACGAGTGTGACGGCGGTCCGTGCCGCCTCGGCGTCGGTGCGCTCGGCGGCGACCTCGACGATCGCCGACCGGGCCTCGGCCATCCACTGCAGCATCGTCGGGACCATCTCGGGCCGCGCCTGCACGAGCGACTTCATCCGGCGGCGGTCCTCGGGCAGGGTCACGGTCTGCGCGACGAGGTCGCAGAGGTCGGACACGAGCGTGCCCGCACCGGCGAGGAAGGTCGCGCGGGCGGGGTCCGGGACGGTGGTCGCGGGGAGGCCGAGGGCGGCGTTGCCCTTGGACGGGAAGTAGTTGAAGAACGTGCGGGGCGAGACGCCGGCGGCGGCGCAGATCTCCTCGACCGTGACGCCGGCGAGCCCGCGATCGGTGACGAGCTCGAGCGCGGACCGGTGGATGGCGGCCCGGGTCTGCTGCTTCTTCCGCTCCCGCAGGCCGCTGTCGCCGGGGGCGGGTGCTTCGGTGGTGGTCACGTGGTGGCTCCTCGGACGGACGACGGGGCCTCCCGCGGTGGCGGGAGGCCCCGTGCGGCCTAGCGGTCCGACGCGCCCCGCTGGACGGGGATCGAACCGGTGACGGGAGCGGTCGGCGAGCCCATGGTGTCGGCGGCCTTGACCGCCTGGACCTCGAGGTCGTCAGCCGTGCCCTCGTTGTCCGCCTGCTCCTGCAGGGCCGAGCTCTTGCGGAGCGGCGGCGCCTTGAAGAACCAGCTCAGGACGAAGGCGAGCAGGATGACCGCGAAGCCGACCCAGTAGACCGTGACGGCCGACGAGTTGAACCCGGTCATGAAGGGCCTGGTGAGCGCGGCGTCCGCACCGTTCAGGTAGGAGGTGTCGCTCGTCTCGCTGCTCGACGCGCCCTTGTCGCTCGTGCCCTTGTCGATCTGCTTCGACAGTGCCGGGGCGAGGTCGTCCACCCAGTACGTGCGCTGGGCCGAGTCGGACCAGTCGACGACGAGCTTGCCGTCCTGCACGGACGCGTGGGCCTTGTCGGCGGCGGCGGTGAGTGCCTGCTGCTGCACGGCCTCGGGAGCGCCGGCCGTGGCCTGGGTCACCTGCGCGGTGGCCTGGTCGAGCCCGGACTGGACCTGCTGCTTGATCGGGGTGACGATCGGGTTCCAGATCTGGTCCATGACGCCCTGGTTCGCCTTGGCACTGGCGACCGTCGGGTTGAGCGCCGCGTCGAGTGCACCGGTCAGGTTCTTCTGGTCGGCCGTCGCGTGCAGGATGTTCGCCGGCATGATCGAGAACAGGACGCTCAGGAGCACCGCGGTGCCGAGCGTTCCGCCGATCTGGCGGAAGAACGTCGCCGAACTGGTCGCCACACCCATGTCACGCGGCTGCACGGAGTTCTGCGAGGCGAGGGTGAGCGACTGCATGAGCTGGCCGAGGCCGAGCCCGATGAGGAACATGCCGATCATCAGGAACCAGAGCGGCTTGTCGATGGTCATGAACGTCAGGACGACGTAGCCGAGCGAGACGAGCGCGGTGCCGATCACCGGGAAGATCCGGTACTTGCCGGTGCGGGCGACGATCTGGCCGGAGGCGATCGAGGCGATCATCAGCCCACCGATCATCGGCAGGGTCGCGAAGCCCGACTCGGTCGGGGTGAGCCCCGTGACGATCTGCAGGTACAGCGGGATGGTCAGCATGGCGCCGAACATCGCGAAGCCCACGAGGAAGCCGAGGATCGTGGCCATCGAGAAGACGCCCGAGCGGAAGAGCTTCAGCGGGATGATCGCGTCGTCCTTCATGAGCGTCTCGATGACGAGGAAGGCGACCAGGCCGAGGGCACCGATGACGTAGCAGGCGATCGCGGCGGCCGAGCCCCAGCCCCAGGTGCGGCCCTGTTCGGCCACGAGCAGGAGCGGGACGAGGGTCACGATGACCGAGGTCGCGCCCCACCAGTCGATGCGCGGCTTCGCCTTGGCGTCGCCGAACTTCGGCAGGTGCAGGAACGCGATGACCATGAGGAGCGCCGCGATGCCGATCGGGACGTTGATCAGGAAGACCCAGCGCCAGCCGGTGACGCCGAGGATGGTCGACGCGCCGGAGAAGAGCCCGCCGATGAGCGGACCGATGACCGAGGAGATGCCGAAGACGGCCAGGAAGTACCCCTGGTACTTCGCGCGCTCGCGGGGAGCGAGGATGTCGCCCATGATCGCGAGCGGCAGCGACATCAGCGCACCGGCACCGATGCCCTGGAAGGCACGGAACGCGGCGAGCATGATCATCGACGTCGACATGGTCGAGAGCAGCGAGCCGATGATGAAGACCGCGATGCCGAAGATGTAGAGGGGACGACGGCCGAAGACGTCGGAGAGCTTGCCGTAGATCGGCGTGGTGATCGTCGACGCGATCAGGTAGGCCGTGGTGACCCAGGCCTGCTGGTCGAGACCGTGCAGGTCGTCGCCGATGGTGCGGATGGCCGTGCCGACGATCGTCTGGTCGAGCGACGAGAGGAACATGCCGGCCATGAGGCCGTAGATGACGAGGAGGATCTGGCGGTGCGACATGATCGGCTTCCCCGGCTGGCCGGCCGGGGAGCTCTGTCGTCCGCGCGACACCTCGACGGGTGCGGTGGCAGTAGACATGGGGGTCCTTCAGGGGTGCGTGTGGTGGTCGTGGTCGCGAGGGACGCCGGGGCGTCGTGGCGGGCCGTTGACGGCGGGTCAACCTTGCAGACGCTGCAACTTTACACTATGAGCACCTTTGCTACATACGCAATCTTTCCCATTGTGCATGTTTGTGAACGCCTCCTCAGGTACCGTGGGCCGCATGGGGCGGACGACGTGGACCGATGTGCCGGCAGTCCTGCGGGAGCGCATCGAGACGGTGCTCGGGGTTGCGGTGGCACAGGCCGAGTCACAGGCGGGCGGGTACTCCCCCGGTGGCGCCGACCGGGTGGTCACCGCGGACGGTCGACGAGCGTTCGTGAAGACGCTCTCTCGGTCGCGGAACCCGGACGGCTTCGGGATGCACGAGCGTGAGGCCGAGGTCATGGGCCACCTGCCCGGTTCGGTGCAGGCGCCTCGGCTGATCGACACCGTGCGCGGGACCGTCGACGGCGACGATTGGATCGCCCTCGTCATCGAGGACGTGGACGGACACCACCCCGGCACGGCGGGCGACGGGTCCGACGTCACCGCCGTGCTCGACGCACTCGACACGCTGCCGACCGCCACCGGGACGCTCGCACAGCTCCCGCGCGTCGCGGACGACCTCGTCGAGGACTTCGGCGCCTGGGACCGGATGGCCGCCGCAGGCGTCCCCGACGTCGTCCCGGCGCACGTGGTCGCCGCTGCGCCCGCGATGGCGCGGGCGGCACGCGGCGCCGCGGCGGCCGTCGACGGAGGTTCCCTGGCGCACGTCGACTGCCGCGCCGACAACCTGCTCGTCGACGCGGACGGTGTCGTCTGGGTCATCGACTGGCCGTGGGCGGCCGTCGGCGCGCACTGGCTCGACCCGCTCACCTACCTGCTCGACGTACTGGTGCGCGGCGAGGACGCCGACGTCGAGCACCACCTCGCCACCCACCGGGTGTTCGCGGGGGTGCCGGCGTCGAGCGTGGACGCGGTCCTCGCCGGGCTCGCCGGGACGTTCTTCGAGAAGGCGTCACGCCCGGCGATCCCGCACATGCCGACGCTCCGGGACTTCCAGCGACGCGAGGGGCTGGCGGCCGCCGAGTGGCTGCTGCGACGGTGGGGAGGACTGCCGCCGGGGGAAGCGCCCACGTACCCCGCTGTCCAGGAAGCGTGATCCGGTCGAGCGTACCGTCCCGCCCATGACTGACGAGCACGAAGGCCAGCGTCCGGAAGACGACGCTGCGCGGCTCGGACTCGTCGTCGTCGGCGAGGCAGCAGCACTGCACTCGGGCGACGAGGCGGCCCTGGACGCGAGCGAGCAGAACATCCGCGACACCATCGACGAGATGATCGACGAACCGTTGACCGAACGGCAGGAGCAGGTGGTCGAACGACTGGCGTCGGCCGGGGGCACGCTCACCGCGGGTCTCAGCGGTGCCCTCGCCGCGCAGACCGGCCGGAGCGTCGACGACATCCTCGAGGGAGCCGCCCGCAGCGTCGTCTGGCAGCAGCGCCTGGCGGACCAGCGCCGGGACGGACACGACGGCGCCGGTGAGCGCGAGGACGCCGGCGGGCAGCAGCGCGACCGCCGCGACGACGACGGGCGCGACGAGGACTGACCCCCGCCGCGCCCGCGCCGGACGACGGTTCGGCTACTCGGCCGCCGCGGACTCCTGCTCACGCACGACGGCGCGGGCTGCGGCCTGCCCCGTCGTGGTGCTCTTGACGATGTCGCTCAGCGTGAAGCCGGCCGTCGTCCCGAGCAGGGCGTCGACTTCGCTGAACTGACTGACCACGCTCTTCGAGAGCGCTCCGGCTCCGTCGGAGGACACGACGGTCAGCTTGTCGATGTTGCCCATCGGGGCCGCGAGCTCGCGGGCGATGCTCGGCAGCGTCTCGATCGCCTTCACCCGGAGGACGGCCTCGGAGTGCTGGGCGAGTGCGTCCGCCTGTGCCTTCGTGGCGTCGGCCTCGGCCTGGCCCTTGGCGCGGATCGCGTCGGCGGCAGCTTCACCCTCGGCGCGGGAGGCGTCGGCCGCGAGCTTGCGCGCCTCGGACTCGGCCTGGGCCTCGGCGGCGATCGCCTCGGCCGAGATGCGTCGGGCCTCGGCCTGGGCACGGGCGGTCTCGACCTGGGCAGCGGCAGCCGCCTCGGCCTCGACGCGGGTCTTGCGCGCCTGCGCCTCGGCCACCGCGGAGACCTCGGACTCGAGCTCGGCACGGCGGAGTTCGGCACGCTTCTGCGCGGTCAGCTGCTCCTGCTCGACGACGCCCTGCGCCGCGCGGGCCTGGGCGAGCGGGCCGGCGGCAGCGGCTTCGGCGGAGGCACGGTCGGCATCGAGCTGCAGGGCGGCCCGACGGATCGCGAGGGTGTTCTCCGCCTCGGCGATGGCCTGGTCGGCCGTGGCACGGGCTTCACGCGCTTCGCGGTCGGCCTGGGCCTCGGCGTTCTCGGCCTCGAGCCGGACCCGCGCGCGCTCGGCACGTCCGAGGTCACTGATGTAGTCGTTGCGGTCGGAGATGCCCTTGATCTCGAACGAGTCGACGTCGAGTCCCTGGCTGTGCAGGGCGTCCTTCGCGACGTCGAGCACGGCGACGGTGAGCTGGTCGCGGTTGCGGATGATGGTCGACACGTCGGTCGCACCGATCGAGGCACGGAGGGAACCGGACAGGACCTCGCGCGCGAAGTCGTCGATCTTCTTCTCCTGGCCGAGGAACCGCTGCGCGGCGGCGCGGATCGACGCGTCGGCCTCGCCCACCTTGACGAGCGCCACGGCCTCGACGTCGATGGTCACGCCGCGGGAGTCCTGTGCGTTCACGTTGATGTCGATCGCGCGCGAGCTCAGCGAGATCTTGGCGACGCGCTCGAAGAACGGTCGGACCAGGACACCGGCGCCGAGGACGACCTTGATGCCGGACTCGACCGTCTCGGTGCCGTCGGGGTTCTTCACCTTGCGGGAGCGCTTGCCGGTGATGATGAGCGCTTCGTCGGCGCCGGCGTTGCGGTAGACGAGCTTCGCGTAGATCAGCACGATGACCGCCAGGACGACGACCCCCACGACGATCAGCGGGACGGCTCCGAGCGCGAACAGGACTTCCATGACTCCCCCTCGTGGAACAGGCCGCAGCCTGGATTCCGCATCTGTTGTTCCGTTGGCTCCCATCGTAGGAGAACGCACGGACAGACAGGAGGCGCGGTGCGGGACGGACCCGCACCGCGCCTCCTGGACGGGGTCGCGTCAGCGCCTACGCGCCCGCACGCCACCAGTCGTCGAAGGGCGTCGCCGGGACCTGGCGCTTGTGCTCCGTCGCCCGGTAGCGCGACTCGATCGCCTCGGCGACCTCGATCGGCACGTCGTGGCCCTGCAGGTACGCGTCGATCTCGGCGTACGACAGCCCGAGGTTCGCCTCGTCCGTCTGGCCGGGCGTCTCGTCGAGCAGGTCGGCGGTGGGGGCCTTCTCGTACAGGCGGGCCGGGGCGCCGAGGTGCTCGAGCAGCTGCCGGCCCTGGCTCTTCGACAGCCCGGTGAGCGGGGTGAGGTCGACACCGCCGTCGCCGTACTTCGTGAAGAAGCCGGTCACGGCCTCGGCCGCGTGGTCGGTCCCGACGACGAGGAGCCCCCGCTGCCCGGCGACGGCGTACTGCGCGACCATCCGCATCCGGGCCTTGACGTTGCCCTTCACGAAGTCGCTCAGCTCCACGCCTGAGGCCGCGGTGTCCTGCACGACCCCGTCGACACCGTGCTCGATGTTGACGGTGATGCCCGGGTCGGCCGCGATGAACTGCAGCGCGAGCTGGGCGTCGTCCTCGTCGGCCTGCACGCGGTACGGCATGCGGACGGTGGTGAACTCGGCGGGGTGCCCCTCGGCGCGGAGCGACTCGACGGCGAGCTGGGTCAGGCGCCCGGCGAGCGTCGAGTCCTGGCCGCCGCTGATCGCGAGCAGGTAGCCCTTGGCACCGGTGGTGAGCAGGTAGTCCCGGAGGAACCCGACGCGACGGGCGATCTCCTGCTCCGGGTCGATGGTCGGCTGGACGTTGAGGTCCGCTGCGATGGCGGCTTGGAGTTCACGCACCACCCCAGTATCCCGCTGCATCCGCCGCGTGCACAGGGTTCAGTGGACGCGATCCGCGCCGACCGGACGGATGGTGTTGTCGTGGTCGGCCCCGATCGCGCAGGTGCAGACGACGCCGATGGTCTCCTGCGCCCGGGTGAGCACGAAGCGTTCGACGTGCGGGGGCCCGACGTGGCGGTCGAGCGGGTGGGTGTCGTGGTCGTGCACGGTGGTCCTCACGTCGCGGTCGGAAGCGGTCGGTAGCGGTCGGAAGCGGTGGATCGAGTGCGTCCGGCCGGGAGGCGCCGGCCGGCGGACGAGGGGTGCCGGTGCGGCGGTGGCCCGAACCACCACCGCACCGGCGGGACCGCGGCGACCCGAACGCGCCGCGGACCCGGGAGACGGGCGCCGGTACCCGCCGGCGCCCGTCCGGGTCAGGCTCGACGCATGCGCCGCGCGACGAGCGTGCCGCCGCCGGCCGCGAGGAGCAGCCCCGCGAGGAGCAGCAGCGGCAGGAGCTCGGCACCGGTGTAGGCGAGGCTCCCGGCACCCGTGCCGTTGCCGACCGCACCGGCACCGGCACCGCCCGCGCCGCCTGCGCCGCCGGGGCCGCCTGCGCCTCCGGGGGTCCCCGGCGTGCCGGGCGTACCGGGCGTACCCGGCGTGCCCGGGTCGGTCGGGTCGACCGGTGCTGCTGCGACCGCGAAGGTCACCGCGGCGGGGTCGCTCACGAGCGTGCCGATCGTCTCGACCGCCTCGGCCTCGTGGTCACCGACGGCGACCCCGGGGAACGTGACCGTCCACGTGCCGTCCTCGTCCGCGACGGTCGACTGCGTGCCCTCGTCGTCACCGTCGAGCGTGACGTCGACGTCAGCGCCCGGCTCCGCGGTACCCGTGACCGGCACCGAGGTGGTGTCGTCGTCCGCCGGGACCGTGTAGTCCGTCCCGTCCTCGGGCGAGGTGATGGCGATGCCCGCGAACGGGTCCGCCTGCACGGTCGCCGTCGCGAGGTCGACGGTCGCCAGGTCCGCCGCCGGCAGGAGCTGCACGCGGACGGCCCGGACCGTGGTGGCCCCGGTGTCGTCGGCGGTCGGCTCGGTGAACGCCGGGGCGGTCTGCGAGTTGATCGTGACGGAGACGAGCTGGTTCACCACGTCGAGCAGCGGGTCGAGCGCCGTGACGGTCGACGTGATGGTGGTGAGCAGGGTCTGCACGGTGTCCGCCACGAAGTCCCCGCCGAGCACGTCACCGAGGATGCCGGTCAGCGCCGGGACGATGGTCGAGCCGAGCAGCGGCTGCAGTAGTGGGTCGAGCGTGCCGAGCACCGGGCCGAGGATCCCGTCGCCGGCGACCGTGAGCGTGGCGCCGTCACCGGTGCCGAGCAGGTCCCCGACGGTGGTGTCGACCGTGAGGGTCAGCCCCGCCACGTCGGCTCCGAGCAGGTCGACGCCGGTGTCCACGACGAGCTGCACGTCGGCGACGTCCAGGGCGTTCGTGAGCGTCGTGGTGAGGAGTGCCGGCAGCTGCTCGGTCAGGATGTCCGAGATCGCGCCGGTGATCTGCGCGTTGATCGTCGCGTCGTCGAGCAGCGTGGTGTTCGCCGGCAGGTCGTTCAGCGTGTAGAGCTGCGCGAGGTCGATCGTGACCACGCCCGTGGACAGGTCGATCGTGACCGGCCCGTCGGTGAGCGGCTGCTGCGTCACGGTGGCGAGCGCACCCTGCAGGTCCACGTCGGCGGTGAGCTGGGCGGTGGTGTCGTCGAGCGTCAGGACCCCGAGCCCGAGGGTGTTCACGGCGTCGGTCACCGGGTCGAGCAGCGCCGCGGTGAGGTCGGTGGTGAGACCGTCCTCGCCGATCGCCGCGTTCACGGTGTCGTCGGTGGTGCCGAGCGTCGTGTCCAGCGACGTCACGAGCTGCTGGACGGCGGGGCTGACGAGCCGGACCTGCGCGCCGGCGACCTGGTAGTCGGTGGTGACGTCCGGAGTGCCGAACGTCCGCGTCGCCTCGGCCCGGGCGGACAGGGCGCCGAGCCCGACCGAGAGCTCGCTCACGACGCCGTCGACGTCGAGGTCGCCGAGCAGCGGGGTGAGGTTCACGGTGGCGCCGGTGCCGGGGGTGCCCGGACCGACCTGGATCGCGCCGTCCGCGCCGACGGCTCCGGCGGCCGCGACCGCCGAGGTGGTGTCCGTGCTCGCGACCTGGCCGGCGACGCCGACGTTCACGAGACCGTTCTGGCCGAGCAGCTGGATGCCCCCGGGGACGTTGATCCCGATGCTGTTCAGCACCGAGAGGTCGAGCGGGTCGGACTGCCCGGCGGTCGCACCGCCGGGAGCGGTCGCGCCGAAGGACCCGGCGAGCGCCGCGACGCTGTCGAGGTCGACGGAGCCGCTGCCGGAGAGCAGACGACCCTCGGCCTGGGTCGCGTCGGTCGCAGCGGCGTGTGCGGGGAGGGCTGCTCCCCCGATGATCACGGCCGCGACGGTGGCCGTGGCGCCCGCGCGGAGCGCGAAGCGTGTTGCAGTGCGTGGCATGGTGCCTCTTCCTCCAGGCGGAGGTCGTCCGCCTGCTGATCCATCCCCCGCTGGTGGGGCGGGAGATCCGACGGGCGCGCTGGTGGGGCGGCCCGGAGTCACGTGTGCGCGTCGTGCTGCGCGCGGGCGCGGCTATCCGGGGTGATCACCCCCGGCGAGGCGGGGAGCGGTGCAGGCAGCGTCGACGGACGGGCGCATCGATCGTGCGCGCATCGTTCGTCCTCGTGCCATGTCCTGATCCCCCCGGGTGGGCTCGGCTGCGTCGTCGAGCTGAGGATGAGCGGTTGGTGAGACCGCGTTTCCTGTGCAATCTACAAGGGGGGTCCCCCGTCGTGGCGATACCCCCGTTCGGGGCACGCCGTGAACGGATCAGTTCGAGTGTTGACAGTTAGGGATCGAACGGTTAGCGTTCTGATCATGACGCAGCAGGCACCCCGGTTCGACACGCCCCTCCAGCAGATGCGCTGGATCGGGTGGGCGCAGCGCAAGGCGGCCGAGGAATGGGTCCGTGAACGCGACCTCACCCAGGAGCAGAGCTTCGTGCTCGGGTACCTGCAGCACACGCCCGGCGCGATCCAGCGCGACATCGCCGACATCACCCGGACGAGTGCGGCCAGCGTCTCGAGTCTCCTGCAGGGACTCGAGCGCCGCGGGCTCGTCGAACGCCGGGCGGACGCCGAGAACGCCCGGACGAAACGGGTCTTCGCCACCGACGAGGGGATCGCCCTCATCGCCGGCTTCGAGGACGCCATGATCGCCCTCGACGACGTCCTGCTCGCGCCGCTCGACGCCCACGAGCGCGCCACCCTGCAGGAGCTCCTGCACAAGGTGACCGCGGAACTGCCGGAACCCACCCGGTGACCTGACCCGCGCCTCCAGGCCCGTCCAGGAGGCGCGACCCACCCCCCACGCGTCGGCACCCGCCGATCGCGTCATCAGTCATGCCCTGCGGCGCCGACCGACGGTCGGCGCGCGCTCCGCCCTGCCCAGAAGGAGGCAGCCATGAGCACCACAGCACCCGACACCGCCGCGGCGAAGAACCGCTGGTACCTGTCCGCCGCCCCGATCGGTCGCGCGCTCGTCCACCTGTGCGTCCCGATGGCCGCCGCGATGGTCGTCAGCGCCGTCTACAACGTCATCAACGCCGGCTTCATCGGATCGCAGCACGACACCTCGCTGCTCGCCGCGATCACGTTCGGTACCCCGCTCCTCGGCATCATCATGGCCGTCGGCGGCGTGTTCGGCGTCGGTGGCAGTGCCCTCATGTCGCGCATGCTCGGGGCCTCGGAACACGATCCCGCCAAGGCCGAGGACATCAAGCGCGTCGCCTCCTTCGCCCTCTGGGGAGCCGTCGTCACCGGTGTGGTCCTCGCCCTGCTCGGCCTGGTGTTCCTGCACCCGCTCGTCGCCGTGCTCGGCGCCGACGCCGCCGCGGTGCCCGCCACGAGCGCGTACGTCTCGGTCATGCTCGCGTTCGTGCCGGTGCTCGCCGCGTCGTTCGCCCTGGAGCAGATCGTCCGGTCCGAGGGGGCGGCGCGGCAGGCCATGGTCGGGCTCGTCCTGTCGACCGTCGGGAACCTCGTGTTCGACGTGCTCTTCATCCTCGTGCTGCACTGGGGCGTCGCCGGTGCCGCACTCGCCGTCGGCCTCGGCAACGTCGTGGCGATCGGCTACTGGATCGTCTGGCTCCAGCGGAACAGCGCGAACGTGAGCTTCGCACCGAGGTGGTTCACGCTGCGGGCGGACATCCTCGGGCCGGTGTTCGGTATCGGCTCGAGCGAACTGCTGCAATCCGGGTTCCTCATCGTGACGACCCTCGTGCTGAACAACCTCGCGGCCGCCTACGGGGACGACCCGCTCGCGGCCATGGGCGTCGCCGTCCGCATCGCCCAGGTCCCGGAGTTCCTCGTGATGGGCGTGACCATCGGCGTGCTGCCGCTGCTCGCCTACGCCTTCGGCAAGGGCGACGCCGTTCGGCTCCGAGCCGCACTCCGCGGGGCCGCGTTCACCGTCGGGACGATCGTCCTGCTGTTCTCCGGCACGGTGTTCGTCTTCCGCGAGCAGGTCTTCACGGTCTTCTCCGGCGACCACTCGGTGCTCGCGATCGGCCTGACCATCCTCACGGCGCAGCTCGTCGCCACGATCGTGAACGGGTTCACCGGGCTGCTGACCTCGCTGTTCCAGGCCACCGGGATGGTGCTGCCGGCCATGGTGCTGTCGATGGCGCAGGGCGTGCTGTTCATCCCGATCGTGATCGTCGGGAACCTCTGGTTCGGGCTCGCCGGGATCATCTGGGCACTGACCGTGACCGAGGTGCTCGTGTTCGTCGCGGCGCTGGTGCTCTGGCTCGCGTCGCGCGGGCGGATCGCCCGCGGCCTCGCCGAGGGCTCGCCGGAGCGGGCGGACGCGGCGCTCGAGGAGGCGGCGGCGGTCTGACGGGACGCCACGACGGACGGGAGGCGCAGTGCCGGCCGGCACCGCGCCTCCCGTCCGTCAGGTGGCCGCGACAGCTCGTCGCCGGCCGGCCGGCTCGTCGGCGGTCGGTTCAGAGCTGCTCGCCGAGGAAGTCCGCGTAGGACGGCTCGTCCCACGTCGGCCCGACCGCGCGGAGCGTCTCGTCCGCGCCGCCGAGGCGCGCGGCGAGCAGGCCGGCGATGTCCTCGGGCGAGCGCATGCCGTGGCGGTGCCAGTCCTCCTGGCGGCGGGCGGTCACGCGAGCACCAGCTCGACGACGGACACGGCCAGCGGGCCGCGGGGGGTGCGGGGTGAACCGACGAACAGTTCGGCGGGGTGCGAGAACACGTGGACAGTGGCGGTCACGTCGACCAGCCCTTCGTCGGAGTGATGCGCACTCCGGATCCGATCGGACCGTCCCGTTGCGCCAGACCCCGCAGACCGCGAGGAGCATCAAAGGCGACGGAACCCTGAGTCGGTCCGATGTCCCCCAGCGTACTGTCGCGCCACCGTCGGCACGAGAACCGTCCGGAACGCGCACCGGGTGCCCGCCGCCACGTCCTCATCGGATCTCGGACGACGCGGAGCCGTGACCGACGCCGCCCCGGCCGGATCGCCGTCGCCCCGGTACGGTGGGCGGGCACACCCGTACCCCGAGGAGCCCCATGCCCCTGTTCGGCACCCCGCAGCCCCCGCACCCCGACGCACCGCCGAGCCAGGTGGCGAAGCAGTGGTCCGACTCGTTCGGCGCTCTGGCCACCCGCTGCCTGCAGATCATCGTCGTGCTCGTCGTCGTGATCGGCATCGTCTACGCCGCCGCCACGCTCAGCGTCGTCACGATCCCGGTGCTGCTCGCCCTCATCATCGCGTCGGCCATGCACCCCGTCGTGTCCTGGCTGCGGCGGCACCGGGTGCCGTCCGTGCTCGCGACCCTCGCGGTCCTGATCGGCGTGCTCGTCGTGCTCGGCCTCGTCGGCTGGCTCATCGTCGTGGCCGTCATCTCGCAGTGGCCCGACCTGCAGAAGTCGGCCCTGAGTGGGTTCGACCAGCTCCAGGACTTCGCGTCGACGCTGCCGATCTCGATCGACCAGTCGCAGATCGACGATGCCGTGAAGGGCATCCAGGACTTCGTCACCAGCTCGCAGTTCGGCTCAGGCGCGCTCGCGGGGGCATCGGCCACGGCGAACTTCCTCACCGGCCTCGTGCTGATGATCGTGGTGCTGTTCTTCTTCCTCAAGGACGGTCCGGCCATCTGGGAGTTCCTCCTCCGTCCCTTCCCCGGTGCCCGCTACGACCGTGCTCGCCGCGTGGGTGACCGGGTCGTGCAGACGCTCGGCGGCTACGTCCGCGGGACCGCCACCGTCGCCGCGGTGGACGCGATCGGCATCGGCGTCGGCATCACGATCGTCGGGGTGCCGCTCGCACTGCCCCTCGCCGTCGTCGTGTTCATCACGGCGTTCATCCCGATCGTCGGTGCGACGGCGGCCGGCATCCTCGCCGCTCTCGTCGCCCTCGTCGCGCTCGGCCCTGTCCAGGCGCTGATCGTCGTCGGCATCGTCGTCCTCGTGAACCAGCTCGAGGGCAACCTGCTCCAGCCCGTCCTGATGGGCAAGACGCTCAAGCTGCACGGCCTCGTCATCCTGATCGGCCTGACCGCCGGCACGGTGCTCGCGGGCATCACCGGCGCGATCATCTCGGTGCCGCTGCTCGCCGCCGCGTGGGGCGTCGTGCAGGTGTGGGACGGGCCCGACAAGCCGGCGCGCCCGTGGCGGCAGAAGCGCGTGGAGTCCGCCGAGGCGCGCTGACGCGGGCGGCGGCTTTCCGCCGCGTGTTCGACGTTCCGCCAGTCGATCGACAGGCGGAATGTCGGACGATGTACGCGCATCCGATGCACGCGCACACTCCGACGAACCACGTGTCGATCGACGCGTGTGACGTCGCAGAGAAGGGGGCCTCCGCACGCGGCGGAGGCCCCCTTCGTCGTGGTGCAGACCGGCGTCAGTCGGTGCCGGAGTCGAACGCCGCACCCTCGGATGCGAGATCCGTCGCACGACCGAGCGCGTCATCGGCATCCGAGGTGACGACCGCGCCGCCGAGGATCTCCTCCGACTCACCCGACTCGAGCTCGCCGACGAGGTCGCCCGTCGCCCCGCCGATGAGCCCGGCGGCGGCGTACTGCTCGAGGCGTGCCCGCGAGTCGGCGATGTCGAGGTTGCGCATGGTCAGCTGGCCGATGCGGTCGTCCGGGCCGAACGCAGCGTCGCCGACACGCTCCATCGAGAGCTTGTCCGGGTGGTACGACAGCGCCGGGCCCGTGGTGTCGAGGATCGTGTAGTCGTCGCCACGACGCAGGCGCAGCGTGACCTCGCCGGTGACGGCCGAGGCGACCCAGCGCTGCAGCGACTCACGCAGCATGAGGGACTGCGGGTCGAGCCAGCGACCCTCGTACATGAGGCGACCGAGACGGCGACCCTCGGTGTGGTACGACGCGACGGTGTCCTCGTTGTGGATCGCGTTGAGCAGGCGCTCGTAGGCGATGTGCAACAGTGCCATGCCCGGCGCCTCGTAGATGCCGCGGCTCTTCGCCTCGATGATGCGGTTCTCGATCTGGTCGGACGCGCCGAGGCCGTGGCGGCCACCGATCGCGTTCGCCTCGTAGACGAGCGCCACGGCGTCGGCGTACTCGACACCGTTGATCGCGACGGGGCGACCGGCCTCGAAGCGGACGCTCACGACCTCGGTGGCGACCTCGACGTCGTCACGCCAGGCGGCGACACCCATGATCGGCTCGACGATGTCCAGGCCGCTCGAGAGCTCCTCGAGGCTCTTCGCCTCGTGCGTGGCGCCCCAGATGTTCGCGTCGGTCGAGTACGCCTTCTCGGTGGAGTCGCGGTACGGGAAGCCCCGGGCGACGAGCCACTCGCTCATCTCCTTGCGGCCGCCGAGCTCCTCGACGAACTCGGAGTCGAGCCACGGCTTGTAGACGCGCAGCCGCGGGTTCGCCATCAGGCCGTAGCGGTAGAACCGCTCGATGTCGTTGCCCTTGTACGTGGAGCCGTCGCCCCAGATGTCGACGCCGTCCTCCTTCATGGCGCGGACGAGCATCGTGCCCGTCACGGCACGACCGAGGGGCGTCGTGTTGAAGTAGGTCTTGCCGCCGGAGCGGATGTGGAAGGCACCGGTCTGCAGGGCGACGAGGCCCTCTTCCACGAGGGCGCTCTTCGCGTCGACGAGTCGGGCGATCTCGGCACCGTACTCGTGGGCACGACCGGGGACGGCGTCGATGTCCGGCTCGTCGTACTGGCCGATGTCGGCCGTGTACGTGCAGGGCACCGCTCCCTTCTCGCGCATCCAGGCGACCGCGCAGGAGGTGTCGAGACCTCCGGAGAACGCGATGCCGACTCGTTCGCCGACGGGGAGACTGCTCAGGACCTTGGACACGACGTCAATCGTACGGGGAGTCCAGCCGGTACATCGACGTGAGAAGTGCCCCTGGCCGGCGCCGCAGGGACTCGAACCCCTGCGACCTGCTGGTGCCCCTGGAGGGACTCGAACCCCCAACCGTTTCCTTAGGACGGAACTGCTCTTCCATTGAGCTACAGAGGCTGGCCCTCCCACTCTAGCGGCGGAACGGCTCCAGGAAGGCCCGGAGCTCGTCGACGAACAGCCCCGGCTGCTCGAACGCCGCGAAGTGCCCGCCCCGGTCGAGTTCGTGGTGGTACACGAGGTTCGTCGTCCGCTCGAGCCACTCCTTCGGCGCCCGCACGAGGTCCCCTGGGAAGATCGAGAACCCGGACGGCACCTCGACCCGACGCTCGAGCTGCGCTGCAGGAACCGCCGCGTTCGCGTGGTACATCCGCATCGCCGACCCGATCGTCGCCGTGGCCCAGTACTCGGTGAGCAACGCCAGGACCTCGTCCCGCGTGTACACCGACCAGAGGTCCCCGTCGCAGTCGCTCCACGAGCGGAGCTTCTCGACGATCCACGCCGCGAGCCCGGCGGGAGAGTCGTTCAGGCCGACCGCCGCGGTCTGCGGCTTGGTCCGGTGCATCATCGCGTAGGCGCCTTCGTCGTTGCGCCACCGCTCGGTCTCGGCGACGAAGGCACGCTCCGCCTCGGACAGCGTCGACGGGTCGAGCCCGGGCCAGGCGAGCCCGCCGTCGATCCGGTGCACGGCGACGACCCGCTCGGGGTGGTCGAGCGCGAGGTACCGCACGACGTGCGTGCCGATGTCCCCGCCGGACACCGCGAACCGCTCGTACCCGAGGTCGGTCATCAGCCTCGCCCACATCCCGGCGACGGCCCGTGCGTCGATCGGCTGCGGCGGTGCGTCGGAGAACCCGTAGCCGGGCATGTCCGGCACGATCACGTCGAACCCGGCGTCGACGAGCATCGGCAGCACCTTGCGGTACCGCCACCCGGAGTCCGGCCAGCCGTGCGCGAGCAGCACGGGCAGCGCACCCGGCGTCGCCGCGCGGGCGTGCAGCACGTGGATGCCGGTGCCGTCCACCTCGACCCGGCGGGACGGCAGTGCGGCGAGTGCCGCCCGGTGCGCGTCGAAGTCGAACCCGTCCGCCCAGTACTCGACGAGCGGGCGCAGCTCGTCGACGTCGATGCCGAGCGACCACCCGGTCCCGGCGGGCGCGTCCGGCCAGCGGGTCGCGCGCAGGCGCGCACGCAGGTCGTCGATCGTCGCGTCGTCGATCTCGGGGGTCTCCGTCATTGCGGCACGCTACGCCCGCCCACCGACAGCCGGTCGCCACGGCCGACACGGTCCTGGTCCG
>NZ_MJGQ01000006.1:81517-94257 GCF_001865095.1 Curtobacterium sp. MCBA15_013
GGTCCGTCACGGCGTCAGCCGCACGGTACCGCTACGCGGCCACCAGGTACTCGTCCCACTCGGACTGCGGACGCTCGATGCCCCGCACCACCCACGAGGAGCCGTGCGGCGCCTTCGGGCGGAAGCGGAGCCGCCACCCCATCTCCTGCGGGGTGCGGTCGCCCTTGGTGTTGTTGCACGCCAGGCAGCAGGCGACGAGGTTCTCCCACGAGTCCTCGCCCCCGCGCGAGCGAGGCTGCACGTGGTCGATCGTGGTGGCGTGCCGATCGCAGTACGCGCATTGTCTGAACTAACGGCCGGGCGCTCGTCTGCCGTCCCAACAGTCTTCGAGGTGTCCCGTAAGACGATGCACAAACGGACGGTCAGCGACGCCGCCATGATGAGATGCATGCCCGCACAAAGAAGCGACGTCGGCCCTGCGGTTATCGCTGCCGGTCGGCGTCACTCGATCGGAGTCCGCTGGGACGGGACGGTGTTAGCCGCCGGGGACCCTCACGCGGAGGAGTGCCACGTGCAGACCTGGAAGCACGTCGTCAGCGTCGCGGTCGGGAACGTTCACACCGCACCGAACACGGGACGTTCTCACACCGTCGCTCTCACCGCCCACGGCACCCTCCTCGCGACCGGGTGGAACGGAGACGGCCAGTGTGACGTCAGCTCGTGGACGGGAGCTATCGCTGTCGCCGCGGGCTGGCGGCGGACCGTCGCGGTCTTGGAAGACGGCACAGCACGAGCCGCGGGCCGTCCGAACGAGGGTGCGTGCGACGTCGAGTCTTGGACCGACCTTCGAGGCGTGGCTGCGGGTGACTGGCACTCGGTCGGGCTCAGGGGAGACGGCACCGTCCTGGCCGTTGGTAACAACCGCCGAGGACAGTGTGACGTCACCGATTGGTCGGGCGTGCAAGCCGTGGCCGCGGGCTACCTTCATACGATCGCCCTGACTGAGCGGGGGACGGTTCTCGGTGTGGGTGACCACGCGGCCGGCATCGGTGACCTCGCTCGTTGGAGGAACGTGGTCGCGATCGCGGCCGGCAGTCACCATACGGTCGGTGTGACGGCTGACGGTCGGGTGCTTGCCACCGGTGACAACTCGCACGGTCAGTGCAACGTCGACCGTTGGCGTGACGTCGTGCAGGTTTCCGCTGGTTCACAACACACGCTCGCGCTGCGCACAGACGGGCGCGTTCTCGCGTCAGGAAGCAAGAACGCCGGTCAGTGCGAAGTCGCCGACTGGCTGCTCACTGAGCCGGACGGACCGTCTCGATAGCCGATCGTCCATCGAGACGGGTACGTGGTCTTGGAAATCAGCGTGCAGGTCGGAGGAAGATCAAACGATGCGAGTCCTGCGGATCAGAGGAGGGGCTTCCCTCGGTGTCTCGCCGAGTCAAGAAGCAGCGTGGCCTGACCTAGCGGCTGCCGCAGTCGAGGCGGTGCGCGACGGCCTGCACCCGGTGCCCGTTGTCTGGTTCACGACCGACACGGGCGCCTCCGGAAGCATCCCCGTGCATCCTCGTGTCGCAATTGACTTCGTGGACGATGACGAACCCGCCCAGTTCCTCGGCGCAGTGACTCAGATGGATCCGAGGCGGAACCCGCAGGCTGAGCAGTCCCAGTAGCCGATCGGTTGCCGGCGCCCCTCGAATCACACTCGACTGCGCCTAGTCAAGACGGAGCTAGTGTCTCGGCTGGCCGTCCGGCGACCATCGCGTCGGTGAGTTCAACCAGGGTGTTCAGTCGCAGGTCCGCGAGGCGTGCTTCCGGTCGTTGAGCGTGAAGGTGACCCCATGGGCCTCGCCGGATGAACCCGGTCCGCATGCCGGCAGCGCGTGCAGGGAGGACGTCGTTATCCAAGCGGTCACCGACGTAGAGGATCGCTCCCGGCTCGAGGCCAGCCTCCGCCACGACGCGGGTAAAGAACTCGGGCGACGGCTTCTGCACGCCCCATGCTGCGGAGGACGCCAAGAAGTCCGGTGAGAAGCCTGCCGCGCGAAGCTGCGCTTCCACTCCCGCCGGCTGATTTCCCGCAATCCCGACGACGAGGCCGCGCTCGTGGGCCGCACGAAGGCACGGCAGCGCGTCCGGATAGAGGTCTGCTTCCTCGATCAGCGCGCGCCCCGCGGGCTTCTCGACCCCGAGGAGCTCCCATACCCGGCGGTGGTCTTCACCGCGCGCGATCAGCGCGCCGAGCAGTCCCATCAAGGTGAACGGTGTGACGCCTGCAGCTTCCGCTTGTCTGGACCAGGCGCGCGACTCATCGACGAGCGTCTCGCCCACGTCGAAGACGACACCGAGGACTCCTGCGGGTAGCTCGATCGGCACACCGCGATCCTCCCACCCAAACCGGCTCCCCCAGCGAGCCCAGTGGTGTCCGATAGCCGGTCGTTCACCGCTACACCCCAGTTGCTGCCAGCGCCGGGCCTCGTTGGCCACTCGCGCCTGACCAGGGGTATTGCCGTATGCGTGTCCCGCAAAAAAGCCCGGTGAAGGGGCGATAAACGCTACACAGCCGAGGGTGCGGCGACGGTACCGCTTCGACGTTGACATCGACGTGCTGCGAGGAAGTAACTCGTTCAGGCTTTCGGAACCGATCACCGCGACCGACGGACGAGTAGTTCGGGGTGCGCGAGCACTTCGAGGAGCGCTAGCCAGGCGAGGTCGGTGATGCGTGGGTCGAGGGCTCCAGTGTGTGCGGCGAGTAGCGCTCGTGTGCGGGCGGTTGGGGTCTTGTCCATGCCGTGTTGGCTGTTCCGAAGCGCGGCGAGCCATTCACGCGCGGCGGTTGCGAGCGGCACGCGAACGTCGATGCCGTTCTTGTCGGGCAGCATGACGCCGGCGTCGCGCAGTCGGGACTTCATGAAGAAGCCGTCCTGCACGTCGCGCAGCGCCTCCACGGCAGCGTGTGCGCGTGGCAGAAGCACGGGATGGACTTCGGATGGGAGGTGTCGCTCGAGGTCTGCAACGACGGCTTCCATCTTGCTGAGGGTTGTCGCTCGGTCTCGTGTGAGCGTTCTGTTCAGGCCGGCGAGTGAATCGAGTGTGTGGAAGAGCGCAAGTCGGCGCGCGTGACCGTCCCGAGAACTGCCGATGGTCTGTACGGACCGGCAGAGCTGTTCGAACGCGAGGAGCCGTTCGACTGCTGAGGGTGGGTGGTACTGGCCGTCGACGACGTAGTTCGACGGCTGAGTCAGCTGGGAGAAGACGAGGTCGAGACGTTCAACCCACCAGGTGATCGCCGCTCGGTACGCGGCCGGAGAGATGTCCTGCACACCGTCGAGCGCTGCAATATGAGCTGACCGCTCGGACAGCTCTAAGAGGTCAAGGTCGAGCAGAGGCCGGGATGGGACGGCTTTGCCGAAGACGAGGACGATCACCCCTCCGGCGCGCGGCGCCGTGGTCGCCCATACATGCGGGCTGAGGCTCGTGACCAGGGGCTCGAGGTACGCGCCGAGGCCGATGTTGATGTCCTCCATCAGCTTCAGCGAGGACGAGAAGGTCTCCCCGGTGCTGGTTGGTTCCGGCGGACGTTCTCCCACATTCAGCATGGCTCGCGCGACCGCGTAGCGTCGTCCGAGCCGTTCGGTTGATTCGACCAGATACGCGGCCGCATCGGGGAGCACGGAGCTACGGAGGCCGACCACCGCATCTCGGAGAATTCCGGGGAGGTTTGCGGCACCTTCAGCGCCGATGATGAGTGTGCGGAACCCAGCCAGTGCTTGGACGAACTCCGTCGGATGCCGTTCCTGCATCGCGTGGTGAAGCCCGACGGCCGCCGCCCAGGACCCGGGTGCCGGGCCGAGCTCATCGAAGGCGCCGAGGCGGTCAACGACCCGTTGGTAACCGGCGAGGTTCTCCGGGTCGACGTCTAAGCCCACTCGAGATAGGCGAGTCAGGTTCGGCCGCGTTCCAGCGACGCTCTCAATGTTCCGCCCTGCAAAGTGGCCATCAACCTTGGTTAGTTCCCAGCCGACGAACTCCCCCATGTTCTCTGGAGCACCGCCGAGGAACCAGTCAGCCACATGAACGCGGACGGGATTGGCTCGCAACGAGCTCAGACCAAAGGATGCGCTGGGGGTAGCTGCTGGTTCAATTGTCGCCGCTTCTGTCGCCATCGTGTTGCCCCGCGCCTTCACCGTCCGACAGTCTGTACCACTGAGCACTTCGTCAGCACCACTCGAATGGTAGCTGTGGGCACCGACATGTCAGGGAATGGCGATACCCTCCGACCGTGCCCAGAACCTCTCGGAAGCGCCCGAACGAGCTGACGTCTGACTGGCCAGCGGCGCCGTCGGACGTGCTCGCCGGCGAGTACGCGCGTCGGTTCGCTGTGCGACTCCGCGACGTCATCGGGGATGGCAGCGTGCGTGCGCTGGGTCGCGACGCAGATGTCGCCCCGGGTGCCATTCGACGGATCATTGAGGGACAAACCTGGCCGGACTTGAGCACGATCGCGAAGCTCGAATCGACGCTCGGAGAGGTGCTGTGGCCCACCGGGGTGGAGGGCGTGCGCTACGAAACAACGACCGCTGGGAAGTCGTGGTGGCGGTCCTCCGAGAGCACAGCCGAGGCCGGCCGACGCTAAGCCGCTCACGCTGGCTGCCGAAGAGCAGGCATCCCAAGCGAGACCGACGCGGGTCTCGATGTCGCCGCCTCCATTTGCTTCAGCTTCTGCTCGGCTCCCGCGAGCGTGATCTTCAGAATCCCAATCTCGCCAACCCACCCTTGACGCTGAGCGGTCTCCAGGTCACGCTCGATGCTTGCTTTCTTCTGAACCAGCCGGTCCTTCCTGGCGGGGTTCACTCGAAGCATCGGACAGCGCAGGCATGCGTGCTCATGCACACAGGGAGTCCCGAACGCCCGGCCACACGACCCGAGTTCGAGTTCGCGCTTGTCGAAGTCGGCGTGGAACTCGTCCCATTCTTCGTCCGTCGGCTCCCGATACTCCGACTCCGGGCGTGCAGCGCGGCGGCGTTCGATGTACAGGCGGTGAGCGGTGAACACCTCCTCCGGGTACACCGCGGTGTAGCCCTCCGTGGTGTTCACAGAGCGGTGGCCGGCAAGCTTCGAGGCGATGTGAATGGGAAGCCCCGTAGCAACAATGTCGGTGAGGAAGAGCCGACGGAAGTCGTGAGGTTGGAACACGAGTGGCTCGCCGTCGGTGTCGAGCAGGCCCGCCGCGGTGGTAGCCAGTAGCAGTTGGTCCATCACCCAGCCCCGTTTGATGCTGCTTCTTCGCCCGTTAACGTCTCTCTGCATAAGCAGTGGCATCGGCGGAAGCGTCAGCCGCTCGTTGGAATCCCACCGCTCGAACGTTGGTACGCGGCCGTTCTTGTCCCGCACGCGCTCCAGGACGTCCGTCAGTACGTCAGCGAGGTCGGGCGAGATGAGCATGACCCGTTCTCGGTCAACCTTCGACGGCGCAATCTGCAGCAGTGGTAGGAGTTCACCTGTCGACGGGAGTCTGTACTGGGAAAGACTCGTGTGGGAAAGCTCTTCGAGCTCCTCGATGCGCATGCCGGTTTCCTTCAGGATTCCGACGATTGCCCACTGCCAGAAGGTGATGTCCTCAAGGTGACGGGCGTCGAACACTTGCCCGGTGTCGTGCCTCGTAACGAAAATGCGGCTGCCAGTTGCGTGCGGGCGGCGCCCCTGCTCGACTTTGCCGGACATGCGGGTTGTTCGCGTACACGAAACACCCTGGACAGTAAATGAGTCTCCGAGGCCGAGTGGAGAGGCTGCTTTCAGCGCTTCGGCGTACCAAGACCGTTGCGTTTCGACCGACTCCGCCAGCGCTTCGAGGAAAGGTAGACGCGCGCGCGTGCGGGCGTGACTCCGGGCTCGCTGGCGACTTGCTTCATTCGCGAGTAATCGCATGTCGTCGTTGCTGATGATGTTTGGCGCGGCATATTCGGCGAACCGTTCGGGCGACTGGTGCGCCCAGTCCGAGATGTCCCAGTAAAACGCTCGCACCGCTGCGTAGATCGATCCGACGTTCACGCGCTTCTGCCCTGCCCGACCGTGCCCAGGCTGGATGTACCGGACGCGCTCCTTCCACTCGACGACGACCTCAGGCGCTAGGCGCAGTGTGTCGACGCCCGGGTCGATTTGTTGTACGAGTGCCCAAAAGTTCTTCGCCAAGGTCGTGACGAGCCCGGTGAGAGTCGAGTAGTCGATGCTCGTGGAGCGTGCGCGAAGGTAGACGACGAGAAGGTCGCGGATGCGGCCGGGAGATATCTGCGTGCGGTCGACCAGCTGTTCAACGCTCAGCTGACCGACACGTTTCTGGTGCCCCCACACCATGGCTGCGCCGTCTTCGGGCATGAACTGAGCCCACGTGAGTGCGTCGTAAGTAGCTCCGGCCGGAGGTACCGGGAGGATCCGCGCTCCGATCGCGTACGCCTGCTCAACGTCCGCAATCTCGATGTCACCTATGGAGGGTGCACCGGTGTGCATCATGATTCTTGCCAGCTGCGGCAACGCGGCTTTTCGTACCCTCTCAGGATTCTTGGACCTCCGGCCGATTCCGGCCTGGAGCGCCGTAAACCCCTCGGGGTCTCGGGTGCTGAGGACGAACGGTGCCGCCTTCCGCATCGCGCTGACTTGATGGAATAGGAACTCATATGACGGCCGGATCAAGTCCACGGCGAAGGCCCACGTCAGCCCTGTTACCGCCAGACGCACCTCGTATCGTCGCCGTACAGCGCGACCTTTCAAGGAAATGAGCGCTTCGAACGGCGCCTGGGACTGTTCGATTTCGCTGTTGATCCAACGTTCCTGCCAGCTATTCCCAGTGACCTTCGCCAGCGCAGCGAGGGCCTCACGGAGGCGCTGCGTCGCATGCGTGCGCACCTGCCATGGAGCATCTCGCAGGAACGGCGTGGACCTTGCGTAGTCGAGAGCCTTCTCGATCGAACAATGCGTCCTGGGCCAGTCCACTGGCGTGGTCACTGTGTTCCCATTCTCTGCGGGCACTGCAGGCTGCGGCAGCGACAGTCGCCGAACCTTCCCGTGACTGTCGCTATACGGCCGAGTTCGATCGTCGTCGGTGAGGATCTCCGCGGTCACGCTGGCGGCCTCCCGAAGAGGGCGCGGCGCGCTTTGTCGCTGTACTGCAGCATCGGGCCTCGCGCGATGGGTTGCCGGCGTTCACCTCGAAGGTAGGCAGCGGCAGCTTCGAGTACTTCCTCTGGGCGCGCTTCGGTATAGATCTGAGTCGTGGTGATGAACCTGTGCCCGAGCAGTTCCTTCACCTGGGGCACGGTCATGTCGGACTCGTTCGCGAACCGATACGCAGCCGTATGCCGGAATACATGCATCGTGTGATTCGTGCCCGCTCGGTGCTGCGCGCGTCGGAGCGCGGCTCGGAATGCATGGTAGGTCAGCCGCCTGGACTGGCCGCGGAGCGTGCTCCACACCGGAACTCCCCATGGGAGTGGCCGGGTTCCGAGGTGCTTCCTAAGGAGCACGAAAGCCTCGGGTGATGCTGGCAGCCACTGCTCAGCGTTGGAGCCTTTGCGGCGGACCCTAATCCGTTGGCGACCCCAGTCGAGGTCCTCGCCGTTCATCCCGAGGAGTTCGCTAGCGCGGGCGCCGCTTGAAAGGAAAAACTCGACGATCGCTTCGTCTCGGGTGTGACGAAGGGAGGCCGTGAGATCGTCGGCCTCATCGTCCGTTAGTGCTTTCGGTGCAGTCCACGGGATCTTCTGCCGACCGTCCGCTCGCCTCGAGTGATCGAACGGCTGGCCGGGGTTGTGGTGCGCGTTGTTTCGCCCCACTGGCGGGACGGGGCTGATCGGTCCGTCGTGTTGTTCGTGGAACGTGTAGAAGGCCGCTAGGACTGCGATGCTGTGGGTGATCGTTCGCGGCGCGAAGCGTCCGCCAACGGCGGGGGCGCCTTCCTCGGATCGATGGCGCCAGTCGCCGCCATGCTTCGGCGTCGCCTGGCGCATCCAGAGGACGAAGTCATCGACCTCGGTCCGCGATGCTCTGTTCCACGGGATGCCAACCGCATGGAGGAATCGCCACCAGCGCAGGAGGTCCTGCGCGTAGGAGTACGGCGTTCGGGTTGACGCCCCGTTTGCGATGAGGTTGCGGAAGAACAGTTCGACGGCCGGCACTCGGCTGCCCGATGCGTCGGTGAAAACCACGCCGAGCACGTCAGCCGCGTCCCTCTTGGCTTTGCCCACAATCGGCAGGACGATCGTCCGAACGTCTCGAAACGGGCCCATTTCGCTCAAAGCAGAGTTCCTCGCGGCTGAGGTGCGTGACACATAGTGGGTACTCTATTACCCAGCGAGCGCCATGCGGGAGTGTTCCCACGGGTTCGTGAACTGGCTCCACTCAGGCTCTCGCCATCGCTTCCGGATGAGGCTGGCGGTGTTCGGGAGGGGCTGGTGGAGGTCGACGGCGAGCTTCCACCCGAGCTCGGACAGCAGCCGATCAGCTTTCCGGTTGTTGCAGCGGAAGCAGGCCACCACGACGTTGCCCCAGGAATGCTCCCCGCCGCGGGCCCGCGGGACCACGTGATCGAGTGTGTCGCCGTAGCCGAGGCAATACGCGCAGGTGTAGTCGTATGCCTCGAGCGCAGCCCGACGAGTGAGCGGAATCGGACGCCTCGGGATCTTCACGAAGTTTCGAAGAAGAACCACGCTCGGCTCAGCAACAGCTAGCTCAGCGCTGTGGAGCGTCTCCCTTCCGTCGAGCAGAACGCTGGCCTTCCCGTTCATCACGAGGGCGAGCGCACGTCGAGCTGCCACGACGGCAATCGGCTCGTAGCTGGCGTTGAGCACCAGGGTCCGGCTCATGCTGCGGCCGCCCGGGGCATTGCCGCGCACAGGAAGCGTGAACGCAATCGACGCCCTAGAGAAAGTTCAGTCAACAAGCACCGGTTGGCGTCCCGGCGGAGGACGCCCCGGCGCGACACCGGCACGAGTCTCGAGTGCGGGATGCGGACGTACCGGGTGAGGATGATGACGGACGGACGATCGTAGGTCGACGTCGACCCCGTGACCGGGTGGTCGAGGTCGGCGGCGACGATGGCGGCCTTCTGGTTCATGACCAGCACGAGGGCCCGACGGAACGAGATCACCGCGAGGGGCTCGTAACCGGCGTTGAGGACGAGAGTGCGCATGGGTTCCCTTCCGACGTGCCTGGACGGCTTCCAGGCTGTGCGGGTGCGTCGGACCGGGGTACCGCGCAGGTGACCTCCGCTCGCGCGAACGGCCCCTGAACCACGAAGAGCACCACCCGGATGGGCAGTGCTCAGGTCATGCAGGGGCGTGCTCGTGCACGCAGGCGGTGGTCGACCATATGTCGACGTGCGCGCGCCGACCCATGGTGCGGGTCGTGCGGAACGCTGACATGGGGTCTCCCTGCTCGGACCGTTCGGGCCGGTGCACGGTCAGGGTACGTCAGAAACCGGCCCGGCACGAGGGTGCACGGGCCGGTTCCGGCGATGTTCACGGGATCGATGCCCGCGGTACGGGTCAGATGCCGAAGCGCACGATGTGGTAGTCGCTGGTCCAGATCGGGCGGATCGACACGGAGCCACCGGGCTTCGGCGCGTCCATGATCATGCCGTTGCCCATGTAGAAGCCGTCGTGCGCCTCGTTGTTGAAGATGACGACGTCACCCGGCTGCGCCTCGGACTCGGGGATCGTGGTGCCGGCCTGGTCCTGCAGCGGCACGGAGTGCGCGAGGTTGATGCCGTACTGCGCGTACACGAACATGACGTAGCCCGAGCAGTCGAAGCCCGACGGGTCCGCGCCGCCGAAGACGTACGGGGTGCCGATGTACTGCTTGGCGGTGGCGACCACGGCCGGCAGCGAGAACGGGGTGTTCGCGGCGGTCGACGAGGCGACGTAGTCGGAGGCGCTCGGCCCCGTGTACGACGCGTACTGCGAGGCGGTCTGCGCACGCGCGGCCTGGGTGGCCGCGGCCTGCTCGGACGCCTGCTTCGCCGCGGCGTCGGCGGCCTTCTGCGCTGCCTCGGCGTCGAGCGTGGACTGCGCCGTCGCACCGTAGCCGTCGCGGCTCGTGCCGGCAAGGGCGACCGCGTCGGAGACGGAGAAGTTCTGGGCCTCGGTCGTGCGGACCTGGCGCTGCGCGGTCGCGGCGTCCGTCCCGGTCGACTGCTGCGTCGCGGCGAACGCCGGGGCGACCGCGACGGTGCCGAACATGCCCGCAGCCACGGTCAGGACGACCGGCGCGAGGAAGCGGCGCTTGCGGGCCGACGAGCTCGCCTTGGTGGAGGCGGCGGTACGCGCGGCCTGGGCGGCACGACGGCCGCCGGGGAGCGGAGCGTCGCGCACCGGGGTGACGGCGCGGGCTGCTCGGCGCGAGAGGGGGGCGTCGGTGGCGTTCGCGGTGTTCGTCGGGTTCGCGGGCGTCTGGTCGTCCGCGGCGGAACCGGTCTGCGTCAAGGGTGTCTCCGGCGTCTCGTCACCACTGCCAGCGGGGGTGATCGCCGACCGTGCAACCCCATCCGTTCGTCATCGTTTCCGATCGAGACAGGAGACGGGTTCGAGACGTCCTGTCACGGGTCCTGGGCCTCGTGGGTGGCCGGCGGACTCGTCGAGTGTACGTGCCGACCGTTACCTTGTCGAGATGAAACCGCCGCTTTGTAACGAATCGGTAAAGAAGCCCTGATCAGGCCACAGAAACACGCCCCGCCCCAGTTTCAGGGGCAGACAGGTCAGGAGCGCTCGATGTAGACGTGCTGCGCGACCTCGGTCGGGAGCTCGATGCCCGCGTCCTCGCCGTCGACGCGCACGGCGACGTAGGCCCCTGCGCGCTGCACGCTCGCGACCCGGCCGGGCATGACACCGGCGGACCGCAGCTGGTGGAGGAGCTCCGGTTCGAACTGCACGGGCTCGCCCAGGCGGCGGATGACCCCGGTCGCGACGGCGTCGGTGCCCTCGGTCGCGGCGACGATGTTCTGCACGCCGTCGAGGAAGCCGGGTGCGGCCGGGCCACCGATCTCGGCGAGACCCGGGATCGGGTTGCCGTACGGCGACTCGGTCGGGTTGCCGAGCATCTCGAGCAGACGGACCTCGACCTGCTCGCTCATCACGTGCTCCCAGCGGCATGCCTCGTCGTGGACGAACGCCCAGTCGAGACCGATGACGTCGGAGAGCAGACGCTCGGCGAGCCGGTGCTTGCGCATCACGTGCGTCGCGCGCGAGCGTCCTTCGTCGGTGAGTTCGAGGTGCCGGTCGCCCGAGACGACGACGAGTCCGTCGCGCTCCATGCGGGCGATGGTCTGCGAGACGGTGGGACCCGAGTGACCGAGGCGCTCCGAGATGCGGGCGCGCAGCGGCACGATCGCCTCTTCCTCGAGGTCGAGGATGGTGCGAAGGTACATCTCCGTGGTGTCGACGAGATCGGTCACGGTCCGCCTCTCATGTCTGGGCCCAGCGCGCCCCACCCTACTTGTTCGAGGCGACATGGAATGACCAACACTTGCAAGGTGCAAGAAAGTCCGTGCGCGATGGGGCCAGGAGGCGCGGCGTCGGCCCGCCCCGTCCGGCCGGTACACGGTCACTCGCGCTGGGATACCGCTCGTTAGGATCGGTGCATGGCAGACATCGTCATCCCCGCCGAACTCCTCCCGACCGATGGCCGATTCGGCTGCGGACCGTCCAAGATCCGTGGCGCGCAGCTCGAGTCCCTCGTGACCCGCGGCGCGACGATCCTCGGCACCTCCCACCGCCAGAAGCCCGTCAAGGACCTCGTGGGCAGCGTCCGCGCCGGCCTCGGCGACCTGTTCGACCTCCCAGAGGGCTACGAGGTCGTCCTCGGCAACGGCGGCTCGACCGCGTTCTGGGACGCCGCCGCGTTCGGGCTCATCGAGCGCCGGGCCGAGAACCTGTCCTTCGGCGAGTTCGGCTCGAAGTTCGCCAAGGCCGCCGGCGCCCCCTGGCTCGAGGCGCCGCACGTGGTGGAAGCCCCCGGCGGATCCCTCGCCCCGCTCGAGATCGTCGAGGGCGTGGACGTCTACGCCTACCCGCACAACGAGACCTCGACGGGTGTCATGGCGCCGGTCGTCCGCGCCGCCGGGGACGCCGGCGCCCTCACCGTCGTCGACGCCACGAGCGCCGCCGGTGGTGCCGCGTTCGACGTCAGCGCGACGGACGTCTACTACTTCGCCCCGCAGAAGAACTTCGCCTCGGACGGTGGCCTCTGGCTCGCGCTGTTCTCCCCCGCGGCGATCGAGCGTGTCGAGCGCATCGCCGCGAGCGGCCGGTACATCCCCGAGTTCCTCTCGCTCAAGAACGCCGTCGACAACTCGCGGCTGAACCAGACGCTGAACACCCCGGCGCTCGCGACCCTGATCCTCCTCGACGACCAGGTCCGCTGGATCAACGAGTCCGGCGGGCTCGCCTGGGCCGACACCCGCACGAAGACCTCGTCGTCGACGCTCTACGACTGGGCGGAGTCGGTCGACTACGCGACGCCGTTCGTGACCGACCCCGCAGCCCGGTCGCAGGTCGTCGCCACGATCGACCTCGACGACTCGATCGACGCCAAGGCCGTCGCCGCGACGCTGCGCCAGAACGGGATCGTCGACACGGAGCCGTACCGGAAGCTCGGCCGCAACCAGCTCCGCATCGCGACCTTCACGGCGATCGACCCGGACGACGTCGCGAAGCTCGTGCAGGCGATCGACTTCACGGTGAGCGCCCTGCGCTGACGCGGTCGGTCCGCACGACAGGAGGCGCGGTGCCAGCTGGCACCGCGCCTCC
>NZ_MJGQ01000006.1:94735-141249 GCF_001865095.1 Curtobacterium sp. MCBA15_013
GCACCGCGCCTCCTGTCCGTCCGGGGACCGGTCGGTCGCCCGTCAGGCGCGGTGGTGCTCCGGGTCGACCTCGCCGGCGTCCAGCCGGTCGACCTCGAGGTCGGCGTCCGGGTCGACCGGGCGCACCCGCTGGGTGCGACGGCGGCCCCGGGCCGGCTCGGCCGGTGCGACCTGCTGGTCTGTGTCGTCGGTGTCCGCGTCGTCGGTGTCGTCGGTGTCGTCGGTGTCGTCCTCGGACCCGTCCAGCTCGTCGACGTCCACACCGTCGATGTCGTCGTCGTCCGGCTCGTCGAGGTCGTCCTCGTCGGCGTCGAAGTCGTCCTCGTCGTCCGCTTCGTCGTCGTCGGACTCGTCGTCGTCCGAGTCGTCGTAGTCGGCGTCCTCGTCCGCGTCGTCCTCGTCGCCGTCGAAGTCCTCGTCGGACTCGTCGTCGTGCTCGCCCTCGGCACCGTCGGTGTCCTGGCCGGCCCGGTACTCGGCGAGCCGCTCGGACCACGGCACCCAGTCGGGCGCCAGCAGCGAGCCGTCACCAGGCATGAGCTCGACCTCGAGCACGGTCGGCTCGTCACCGGACACCTGGGCGATCGAGACGGTCCAGCGCCAGCCGGGGTACCCGGCCATGCGGTTGGCGAACAGCACCGAGACGACGCCGTCGCCCTCGTCGACGGTCCCGGCGAACGCGCCGACGGTCGACTCGGGGGTCACCTCGAGCAGCGCCGTGCGGGCGAGCGCGGTGAGGTCCTCGGAAGGGGCAGGAGCAACAGGGGAGGTATCGGTCATCACGCGTCCAACTGGTCAGCGACGTGCCGCAGGATCGCAGCGATTCGGGTGCCGTTCTTCGGGTACCGGCCGTGCCGGAAGTCCCCGCTGATCCGGTCGAGCTCCTTCACGAGGTCCTCGACGATCACGGCCATGTCGTCCGCCGATCGTCGCGACATCTTCGCGAGGGACGGCTGCGGGTCGAGGAGCCGCACGGACAGCGCCTGCGACCCCTTCTTCCCTTGGACGACGCCGTACTCGAGCCGCGAACCGGCCTTCACCGACGTGACGCCGTCGGGGAGCGAGGACGCGTGCAGGAAGACGGGTTCGCCGTCGTCGCCGGTGATGAACCCGAACCCCTTCTGGTCGTCGTAGAACTTGACCTTGCCGGTGGGCATTCGTCGGTCTCCTCGTGATCGTGGAACGGCCGTGGTGCGTCGGATATCCTGGGTCGATGGCCAACCCGACCCGGTCCACCGGGAACACGCAGGACTCCGCGGAACCCCCGGTGACGTTCAATCGTACCGAACGCGCCCTCGCGTTCATCGTCGGCGGGATCTTCATCGCCGCCTTCCTCTGCATGGCCGCCATGATCGTGATGTGGCTGACCGTCCCCAGCGCCCAGGGATCGATGCCGTGGCCCGTGATCATGGCGATCCCGCTGGTCGGCTTCCCGATCGGCATGGTGCTCGTGTTCACCCTCCTCGGCATCACCTGGACCCGTCGGGCCCGAGCGAACCGGACGGCGCGCTGAGGACCGCGTCGGACGAGCGCGGCGGACGATGACGACCACCGCAGACCTCGCCGCCCGGCTCCGGGCGATGCCGGACGACGCCCTCGAACGGCTCGTCGTGGCGCGCCGGCTCCCCGCGGCGGTCCTCGCCGAGACCGGCCCGCTGCGCATCTCGGACTTCTTCGACCTCGCCGAGGCGCTCCGTACCGACGACGCGGTCGACGCCGCGATCGAGCACCTGCCCCGTCGGACGCTGCTCGCGCTGCGTGACGGCGCGGGCTCCGCCGACGACCTCGCCCCGGCGGTCGCGCTCGGTCTGGCGGACGAGGACGGCGGCGTCGACGACGCGGTGTCGGCCCGGCTGGCCGCCCACGACGAGATCGCCGGTCTCCCAGGGGGCGCGGATCACCCCCGCCCCGTCGCTCCGGTGGACGAGACGGGCGACGACGAGCGCGCCCGGACGACCGGCGCGGAGCACGCCTTCGCGACGATGACCGTGCTCGCCGAACTCCTGCGGGCGGTGTCCGAGGGCGCGGTGCGCGAGCTCGTGAAGGGCGGCATCGGCACCCCGCTCGCGAAGACGCTCGGCGAGCGTGCCGGCGCGGACCCCGTCGTGGTCCCCGGCCGCCTGGCGCTGCTCGAACGGATCGGGTTCGCGGACACGGGCAACGGGACGTGGGCGACCACGGCGGCGGGCGACGCCTGGCTCGTCGCGAGCTGGCCGGACCGCTGGTCGACGCTGGTGTCGGCATGGCGGGACGCACTCGACCCCGCCGTCCGGAGCGTGCTCGACGTGGCCGGCGACGACCTGCGCGACCTCGTGTCGGCCGGCCGGTGGGCGTACCCGGCGGGCTCGCGCTGGCTCGACGCGGTGCTGCTCGACGTCGCGGGCACCGCGGCCGCACTCGGGCTCACGGTCGACGGCCGCGTGACGAGCACCGGCCGTGCACTGCTGGACGGGGACCCGGCCCCCGCTGCGGAGGACCTCCCCCGCACGGTCGACGCCGTGTACCTGCAGCACGACCTCACGGTCATCGCACCGGGGCCGCTCGCGCCGGTCGACGACGCCGCGCTCCGGACCGTCGCCGTGCTCGAGGCACCGGGTCTCGCCGCCCGGTACCGCATCTCCGAGGACTCGCTCCGCCGCGCGTTCCGGGCCGGCCACACCCGGCAGGACGTCGTCGCGCTGCTGGAACGGCTGTCCGCGACGGGCCTGCCGCAGCCGCTCTCCTACCTCGTCGACCAGGTGTCCTCGCGGGACGGCAGCATCGTGGTCGACGTCGGCGCCGACGGGGTCGGCGCCCGCGTGCACGGCACGCCGGACCAGCTCGACCTCATCGGGGTGGACGCCGAGCTCCGGCAGCTGGCGTGGGAGCGCAGCCACCTGACCACCCTGCTGACCCGCTACCCGCCGCACGTCGTCCACACGGCGCTCGAGGACCAGCGCTACCCGGCCGTCCTGACGGCCGCAGCCCGCCCGGCGACGGGATCCGTTCCTCCAGGCCGTCGACGCACCACCGGACGCAACCCGGAGCAGGCGGCGCACGCACTCGTGGAACGGCTCCGCGTCACCACCGAGCGCGGCGAGGCCGAGCCCGAGCAGGAGTGGCTGGGGCGGCAGATCGACCTGGCCGTCCGGGGTCGCACGCCGATCCGCCTGACGGTGCGCATGCCGGACGGCTCCGAGCGGCCGTTCTCGATCGTGCCGACCTCGGTCGCCGCCGGACGCGTGCGGGGACGCGACACGGCCGTCGACGTCGAGCGGACGCTCCCGCTCTCCCTCGTGGTGGCTGTGGAGAGCGACGCCTGATCCACAGGTGAGCCGATCCGCGCTGGTTCGCAGCCGAGCGGCCTAGGCTGATCCGTCATGAACGGACCGCTGATCGTGCAGAGCGACCGCACCGTGCTCCTCGAGGTGGCGCACCCCGACGCCGAGGACGCACGGCACGACCTCGCGGTGTTCGCCGAGCTCGAACGCGCGCCGGAACACGTGCACACGTACCGCATCACCCGACTCGGCCTGTGGAACGCGCGGGCGGCCGGGCACGACGCCGAGAGCATGATCCACACGCTCGAGCACTTCGCGAAGTTCCCCGTCCCGCAGAGCGTCACGGTGGACATCCGCGACACCGTGGCACGGTACGGCCGACTCGTCATCCGGCGCGAAGAGCGTCCGGACGCGCCGGCGATCGCGAACTCCCCGGCCGAAGCGCTCGAGCGCCAGCCGGTCCTGCTCCTCACCGCGTCCGAACCCACGGTCCTCGCCGAGGTCATCCGCTCGAAGCGGATCAAGCCGCTGCTGGGCGACATGCGCTCCCCGGAAGAGGTCGAGCTGCTCCCGTGGGCACGCGGGCAGATCAAGCAGGAGCTCGTGAAGCTCGGCTGGCCGGCCGAAGACCTCGCCGGGTACACGCCCGGGCAGCCGCACCCGATCGACCTCGACACCGACGACTGGCACCTGCGTCCCTACCAGGAACAGGCGGTCGACACGTTCTTCGCGCAGGGCTCCGGCGTCGTCGTGCTGCCCTGTGGTGCCGGCAAGACGCTCGTGGGCGCCGGGGCGATGGCGACGGTCAAGGCGACGACGCTCATCCTCGTGACGAACACCGTCTCGGCCCGGCAGTGGCGGTCCGAGCTGCTGCGCCGGACCACCCTCACCGAGGACGAGATCGGCGAGTACTCGGGCAGCGTGAAGGAGATCCGTCCGGTCACGATCGCGACGTACCAGATCCTCACCGCCCGTCGGAAGGGCGAGTACACGCACCTGTCGCTCCTCGACGCCCTCGACTGGGGACTCATCGTCTACGACGAGGTGCACCTGCTGCCGGCGCCGGTGTTCAAGCTCACCGCCGACCTCCAGGCCCGGCGCCGACTCGGGCTCACGGCGACCCTCGTGCGCGAGGACGGGCGCGAGGGCGACGTCTTCTCGCTCATCGGGCCGAAGCGCTACGACGCCCCGTGGAAGGAGATCGAGGCGCAGGGATACATCTCCCCCGCCGCCTGCTACGAGGTACGCATCGACCTGCCGCACCAGGACCGCCTCGAGTACGCGGCGTCCAGCGACGACGAGCGGTACCGGCTCGCGGCGACCTCGCCGGCGAAGACCCCGGTGGTGCGCGAGCTCATCGAGAAGCACCGCGGCGAGCAGATCCTCGTGATCGGGCAGTACATCGACCAGCTCGACTCGCTCGCCGAGTCCCTGGACGCCGCCGAGATCACCGGTTCAACCCCCGTCGACGAGCGGGAGCGGCTCTACCAGGCCTTCCGCGAGGGGTCGATCGACGTGCTCGTCGTCTCGAAGGTCGCGAACTTCTCGGTCGACCTGCCCGACGCGACGGTGGCGATCCAGGTGTCCGGCTCGTTCGGATCCCGTCAGGAAGAGGCCCAACGACTCGGCCGACTCCTCCGCCCGAACAAGGACGGGCTGCCCGCGTCGTTCTACACGCTCGTCACGCGGGACACCGTCGACCAGGACTTCGCGCAGAACCGGCAGCGGTTCCTCGCGGAGCAGGGGTACTCCTACACGATCCTCGACGCCGACCAGGTCCAGGCGGTCGTGGGCTGACGCACCAACCGCTCTCAGGAAACCACTAGGGAACGGTCAGAAGATAGGACCATGAGCGATGGCCCCAAGATCCTGATCGTCGACGACGAGCCGAACATCCGCGACCTCCTGACGACCTCGCTGCGTTTCGCCGGCTTCGCCGTGCGCGCGGTGGGGAACGGAGCACAGGCGATCTCCGCCGTGCTCGAGGAAGAGCCGGACCTGATCATCCTCGACGTCATGCTGCCCGACATGAACGGCTTCGGCGTCACCAAGCGCCTGCGGTCGTCGGGCTACACCTCCCCGATCCTGTTCCTCACCGCCAAGGACGACACCGAGGACAAGATCACCGGGCTCACCGTCGGCGGCGACGACTACGTCACGAAGCCGTTCTCGCTCGACGAGATCGTCGCCCGCATCAAGGCGATCCTCCGTCGCACGATGAACGACGAGGAAGACGCGATCATCCGCGCCGGCGAGCTCACGATGGACCAGGACACGCACGAGGTCACGATCGGCGACGCGCAGATCGAGCTCTCCCCGACCGAGTTCAAGCTGCTCCGCTACCTCATGCTCAACCCGAACCGCGTGCTGTCGAAGGCGCAGATCCTCGACCACGTGTGGGAGTACGACTTCAACGGCGACGCCGGCATCGTCGAGTCCTACATCTCCTACCTGCGCCGCAAGCTCGACCAGTACTCGGCCGAGCCGATCATCCAGACCAAGCGCGGGTTCGGCTACATGCTCAAGGCGTCCAAGGCCTCGTAGGTCGTCCGGACCCCTCGGGGTTCGTCTTCACGGCGGTCGTCCGGTTTCACCGGGCGACCGCTGTCTATCGTTGGGGCAGCATGCACACGCGAATGAGCCGCTGGTGGGACGGGATCTCCCTGCGCACCAAGATCACCGGGATCACGGTGCTCCTGGTGGCGCTCGGACTGCTCGTCGCGGGGCTCGGCACGATGACGGTGCTGTCGACGTACCTCATGGCGCAGCTGGACAACAACGTCCGTCAGACGACGGAACAGCTCGAGGGTCAGAACATCAGCGACGGCGAGCAGTACTGCAAGCTCTCCGTCGTCCTCTCGCAGAGCGCGTACGTCGCCGCCTACGACTCCGCAGGCAAGCAGATCTGCCAGACCCCGGCGTCGAGCCGCCCCGACATCCACGAGCTCGACTTCTCCTCCGCGGCGCAGACCAGTTCGCGCTTCTCGCTGTACGACAGCCAGCACAACCACGAGTGGCGTGCTCAGGTCATCCCGGCATCGCTGCAGGACCAGTCGACCGGCACCACGCAGGCCGGGTACGTCCTGGTCGCGGTGTCGAGCGCCGACACCGACCAGACCGTCCTGCGCTTCACCGCCATCTTCCTGAGCTTCGGTGCCTCGGTGATCCTGCTCGGCGCCATGCTCACGCGGCTCCTCGTGACGGCGACGTTCGACCCCCTGCGCGACGTCGAGGACACCGCTGCCCGGTTCGCCGCCGGTGACTTCAACCAGCGCCTCGAAGCCGACACCCCCAACACCGAGGTCGGTCGACTGAACCGGTCCCTCAACTCCATGCTCGAGCGCATCGACTCCGCGTTCGAGGACCGGCAGCGCACCATCGACCAGATGCGTCGGTTCGTCGGGGACGCCTCCCACGAGCTCCGCACGCCCCTCGTGTCGCTCCGCGGGTACGCCGAGCTCTACCGGATGGGCGCGCTCCGCAAGGAAGAGGACGTCGCCCAGGCGATGGAGCGCATCGAGAAGGAAGCCCAGCGCATGGGCCTCCTCGTGCAGGACCTGCTGCAGCTCGCCCGCATCGACGAGTCGAAGCCGCTCGAGCTCGGCCCGGTCGACCTCGTCGCCATCGCCCGTGACTCCGCGCTCGACACGATGGCGTCGAACCCCGACCGCGAGATCCAGGTGCTCGTCGAGGACTCGGTGACCGGCGAGAGCGTGCCGCACGCGGTCCGTCCGGCGTCGGCACCCGCCTCGGCCCCCGGTTCCGGCGACGGGCCCCCGGCATCGCCGACGTCCGCGAACACGACCGGCCCGATCGCGTTCTCGCGCCAGACGATCGCGCGACTCCGCGCCCGCCGCACCCGCGCGATGGGTGTCGACGGCACGGCTGCCCCCACCGACGAGACCACCCCGCTGCCCACCGTCGTGCTGCCGAAGCGGCCGCCGATCGTCTTGGCGGAGGAGAACAAGATCCGCCAGATCGTGACGAACCTCATGGGCAACGCCATGCGCTTCACGGAGCACGACGACCCGATCGAGATCGGCATCGGCGTGGACGACGAGCGTGGGATGGCGCACATCGACGTGATCGACCACGGCGAGGGCATCCCGCCGCAGCTGCGCGACAAGATCTTCCAGCGCTTCTGGCGTGCCGACACCTCGCGCGCACGGGACACCGGCGGCTCGGGCCTCGGGCTCGCGATCGTCTCGGGCATCGTCGCGGCGCACCACGGGTCGGTCGAGGTGTTCGACACCGAGGGCGGCGGCGCGACCTTCCGCGTGTGGCTCCCCTTGCTCCCCCGCGACTACGCCGCCCCCGCGCCCGCCGGCGCTTGACGCCCGCGGGCGTGCCGCCCGCTGGCCCGCTGGCCCGAGGTCGCAATACCTGCCGCCCACCCACGCGCCCGGCGGCAGTTCGTGCGACCCGGTCGCCCCACGCGCGGCATGTCGCGCGACCTCGACCAGGTCATGCCCGTGGTCGAGCCGACGATCGCGCGACGAACGCCTGACGAAGCCGCTCGAAGAGGACCGCAGGACGGTCGACGTCCCCTCGATTCGCGTGGAGGACGAGCCATCCCTCCACGGTCATGGAGTTGTCCCGGCGCTGATCGTGCTCGAACGTCGCACGCTCGCGGTGGTGGTCCCCGTCGTACTCCAGTGCGATCCGGAGCTCCGGCCAGCCCATGTCCACTCGCGCCAGGAACCGCCCTGCACGGTCGAACACCTCGATCTGGAGTTCCGGTTCAGGGAACCCCGCGTCCACGACCGCAAGACGCAGCCACGTCTCCATCGCTGACTCAGCCCCGACGCGGATGAGTTCGACGGCCGCACGTGCAACGGCGACGAAGCGCGCCCCGGGAAGGATCGTGGCGGCCAGGGCGTCGACCGTCGTCCGGCCCCGCGGTCCGACGAGGAAGTCTCCGACCGCCACGAGCTGTCGAACGCTCAGCAGCCCAGCGCATTCGCGCCACGCATGTTCCGGCCCGCTGACGCGCAGACCGTCCCACATCACCACGGCCACCGCGGATCGACGTCGGTGTCCGACGACACCGGGCCGACGCATGAGCGGGCCGGAGCCGATCGTCGTGACGTGCAGGCTGCCCTCGAACTGTCGCGGGAGCGGAGCACCCCAGAGCTCGACAGCGGTCGTGTGACTGAAGTGTTGATCTGGGCGCATCACGAGCGCGAGCGCGGCGACGGGCGACATCAATGCAGCTGCCGACCGGACGCCGTGCACCGGGCGGGCGAGGTCCCGCCGGCGGAGTCGACCCGGATCGACCCCGGCCGCGAGTGCGTCGCAGACCCGGAAGCCGTTCGGATCGAGTTCGTCGGGGAGCGGAGACGGCCGGGCCATGGCGAGAGTGTGGCGGTGCGGTGCGAGCCGCGACCATCCTTCGAGCCGAACTGTGGAGAACGTGACGACCCGCGCCTCCTGTGCGGTGTGCGCTGGTCGCACAACACGCCGTGGGCGGGCCGTTGAGGTCGCACGAACTGCCGCCCGTCGCGCTCTCGAGCGGCAGTTCGTGCGACCTCGGCGCCCCGCCCCCGCCCGCCCCCGCCGCCCGCCCGTCGGGCCCCACGCACGCGGAAGGGCCCCGCACGCGCAGCGTGCGAGGCCCTTCCGTCGGGACTGCTTAGAAGTCCATGCCACCCGTCGGGTCGCCGGCCGGAGCAGCAGGGGTGCGCTCGGGCTTGTCGGCGACGACGGCCTCGGTCGTGAGGAACAGACCGGCGATCGACGCAGCGTTCTGCAGCGCCGAGCGCGTGACCTTGGCCGGGTCGATGATGCCCGCGGCGACGAGGTCGACGTACTCACCGGTCGCGGCGTTGAGGCCGTGACCCGACTCGAGCTCGCGGACCTTGGCGGCGACGACACCCGGCTCGAGACCGGCGTTCAGCGCGATCTGCTTGAGCGGCGCGTCGATCGCGACGCGGACGATGTTCGCACCGGTCGCCTCGTCACCCTCGAGCTCGAGGGTGTCGAGCACGACGGACGCCTGGATGAGGGCGACGCCACCACCGGCGACGATGCCCTCTTCGACAGCGGCCTTCGCGTTGCGGACGGCGTCCTCGATGCGGTGCTTGCGCTCCTTGAGCTCGACCTCGGTCGCGGCACCGGCCTTGATGACGGCCACGCCACCGGCGAGCTTCGCGAGGCGCTCCTGGAGCTTCTCGCGGTCGTAGTCGGAGTCGGTCGCCTCGATCTCGGAGCGGATCTGGCGGACGCGGCCCGCGATCTGCTCTTCGTCGCCGGCACCCTCGACGATGGTCGTCTCGTCCTTGGTGATGATGACCTTGCGAGCCTTGCCGAGCAGGTCGAGCGTCGCGTTCTCGAGCTTGAGGCCGACCTCTTCCGAGATGACCTGGCCCCCGGTGAGGATCGCGATGTCCTGCAGCATGGCCTTGCGACGGTCGCCGAAGCCCGGGGCCTTGACGGCGACGGACTTGAAGATGCCGCGGATCTTGTTCACGACGAGCGTGGCCAGGGCCTCGCCGTCGACGTCCTCGGCGATGATCAGGAGCTGCTTGCCCGCCTGGATCACCTTGTCGACGACCGGCAGGAGGTCCTTGATGTTCGAGATCTTCGAGTTGACGATCAGGATGTAGGCGTCCTCGAAGACGGCTTCCTGACGCTCGGGGTCGGTCACGAAGTACTGCGACAGGTAGCCCTTGTCGAAGCGCATGCCCTCGGTGAGCTCGAGCTCGGTGCCGAAGGTGTTCGACTCCTCGACGGTGACGACACCTTCCTTGCCGACCTTGTCGATGGCCTCGGCGATGAGCGCGCCGATGGTCGGGTCAGCGGCCGAGATCGACGCGGTCGCGGCGATCTGGTCCTTGGTCTCGATGTCCTTCGCGTTGGCGAGGAGCTGGTCGGAGACGGCGGCGACGGCCTTCTCGATGCCGCGCTTGAGCGACACGGGGTCGGCACCGGCGGCGACGTTGCGGAGGCCTTCGCGGACGAGGGCCTGGGCGAGGACGGTCGCAGTGGTCGTGCCGTCACCGGCGACGTCGTCGGTCTTCTTGGCGACCTCCTTGACGAGCTCCGCACCGATCTTCTCGTACGGGTCGTCGAGCTCGATCTCCTTGGCGATGGAGACACCGTCGTTCGTGATCGTGGGGGCGCCCCACTTCTTCTCGAGGACGACGTTGCGGCCGCGCGGGCCGAGCGTCACCTTCACGGCGTCAGCCAGGATGTTCAGGCCGCGCTCGAGGCCACGGCGGGCCTCCTCGTCGAAAGCAATGATCTTAGCCATGTGAGTTTCTCGTCCCTCCCGGACGTCGTCATGGGGGTCGTGCTGGCACTCAGCGTGAGCGAGTGCCAACGCCGATTCTGGCACTCGCAGGGGTCGAGTGCAACACCGCCAGGAGGCGCGGGTCGAGTTCCCAGGACACGCACCGACACGAGCGACGAACGCACCGACACGAGGGACCGAAGCGACGAACGCCGGTCGCCGCACACGGACGAACGCGCCGCCCCGGACGGGACGGCGCGTTCGCGAGGTGGTTGCCGGGTCAGGCGGGACGGACCGATTCGGCCTGCGGCCCCTTCGACCCGGTGCCGACGTCGAACGTCACTGCCTGGCCCTCCTCGAGGACCTTGTACCCCGACATGTCGATTGCCGAGTAGTGCACGAACACGTCCTGGCCCCCTCCATCGACGGTGATGAAGCCGAAGCCCTTCTCGGCGTTGAACCACTTCACGGTTCCGTTGGCCATGATCTCTTGCTCCCTGCGGTGGTGCTGGTGCGGACGGCGTAGTCGCCGTCTTGGGGAGACTCTTACCGAACAATGCCGACAGGGCAAGAGGTGTGACGTTGTTTCACGTCGATTCCGACAAGAATCAACGTGCTCGAAACACGGCCGTCACAAATGCACGCAGGAATGCGCCGGGAACGATCAGCCGGCGTAGTCCGCGCCGAGCACGACGCTGATGTCCGCGTTCGGGAACGCCGCCGACTGCTGCACCGCGGTCGTGCCCAGCGACTTCGCGATGCCCTGCGCGACGGCGGCCTGGGCGGCCTGCTGGTAGTACACGATCGTCGAGGTCGCCCCGGTCGTGCCGGCGTCCCCCGTCGACGTCACCTTCCACCCGGCCGAGGTCAGCGCCGCGCTGCCCTTCGCCGCGAGGCCGGTCGTCGACGTGCCGTTCAGCACGACGAGCGTCGTCGCACCCTGGTCGGCCGGGGTCCCCGCGGCCGGTGCCTGCGACGCCGACGAGGACGCGGACGACGACGGCGCCGCCGATGCGGACGCCGACGCCGAGGCCGAAGCCGACGGCGATGCCGAGCCGGTGAACGAGTAGCTGCCGTTCAGGAGCGCGAGCGCGACGACGCAGACCCCCACGATGACACCGGTGGCGAGCGCCGCCCACGCGAACGCGATCCACCCGCGCCCACGCCGCTGCGCACCGCGGTGCGCCCCGACCCGGGGGCCGTCGGCGACGTCGTCGAACCGGTCTCGGGGGTATCTCGTCGTCATCGTTCCTCTTCACGTCCTTCGGGAGCTGCACCGGGCGCGACGAAGCTGCGCGCCGCCCGGGCACTGGTGCGCGCGTACCGGAGCCGCTGCAGCCGGGAGACCAGCTGCGGGTCGTACGCGAGCGCCGCGGGCGAGTCGATCACACGGTTCAGCACCTGGTAGTACCGAGCGGGCGACATGTCGAACTCGACCCGGATCTCCGCTTCCTTCGTGCGGTCGTGCCGTGCCCGGTCGTGCTCGAACGCGAGCACGTGCTTGGCGAGCTCGTCGAGCTCGACGGGTGTGGCGGTCACTGCGGTTCCGATCACGGTGGGGGAACGGGTCTCGCACATCGTAGGGGTGGAGGTCATCCGCACCCTGGCACGCCGCTGGACTGTCGCGAAGACCGGTCACAGGTTCGGATCGGCCAACCACCGGACGCGGACCCCGAACGGGTCCGAGACGGCCAGGGCCACACCGTCGAGCGATGCGGTCGCGAACGCCTCCGGATCAGCGGCTTCGACGTCGTCCGGCAGGGTCGCGGCGACCCCGCTGAGGATCCCCGTGCGTTCCAGCGCGATCCAGTGCACGCCCCGCTCGCGCACCCGGTCGACGAACCGCTGGCGGTCCGCGCCGGGGACGTACACGAGGGTCCCGGTGGTCAGGACGACGGGCACGACGTCGTCCGGCAGGGCCTCCAGTGCGCGGTCGAGGTCACCAGGCAGGGTGCCCCGGATGCGGACGGGAGGCGCGGCGAGCGTCGCACGCGCAGCCTCGCGCATCAGGGCGGTGCGGTCCGTCGCCTCGGGCGGGACGGCCTCGACGAGCCGGTCGAACGCCTCGGGCCCGGCGAGGTCGATCGGGTTCGGGTCGAGGGCCACCCGCGCCCGGACGTCGATCGGGCACGCTGCCGGTGCCGGCACCGCGCCGCTGGCCGCCGCGACGAGGTGCACGCCGGGCTCGACGGGGGCCGTGTGCATGCGGACGACCTCGGACCGCGCCCCGACGACGTAGTCGAGCGTCACCCGGTCCGGGATCGAGCACAGCCCCGCCGCTGCCCCCGCGTCGACGAGACCGAGCGGCCGCCCGACCCGCGCGGCGAGCGCCGCGAACAGCGGGACCACCGGGGCGAGGCGTCTGGGGTCGTTGGCCTGCACCGTGGCGGAGGCGAGGGCGGCGACCAGGGCGGGTCGCGCCTCCTGGACGAGCGCGCGCAGCGCACCGGGGTCCGCCGGATCGGCGCCCAGGCGACGGGCGACCGCGAAGAGGAGTTCCGGCTGCCGCTTCGATTCCGGGACCTCGTCGAGCAAAGACACCGCCCCGTCGTCCAGCAACCGCGCCCACGCGGCGTAGGACGGCGAGACGCCCGCGATGCGCTCCGCGTAGGCGGCGTACCGCTCCCGCGTGTCCATCAGCAACCGGGACGGTGCATGCCGACGTGACGGATGCCGGCCTCGTCGTAGGGCGCTCCGAAGCGGACGAAGCCGTGGCGCTCGTAGAGTCCGGCGACGTACTCCTGGGCGTGCAGGACGAACGGCTCGTGCCCGTGCGCACCGAGCACCGCGGCCACGAGGCGACTGGCGATCCCGCTCCCGCGGTGTCCCGGGTCGGTGGCGACCCGGCCGATCACCCAGGCGGGTGCTGCCGAACCGTCCGGGTGGACCTCGTCCGGTGCGGGTCGGATGAGCCGCAGGTACCCAACCGCTCGGTCGTCGGTGCCGAACCACCAGTGCTCGGTGTCCGGTTCACGGTCACGGCCGTCGAAGTCCTCGGCCGTGACGCGTTGTTCCAGTGCGAACACGCGGTTCCGGAGCACCACGATGCCGTACAGTTCGTCCGTCGTCAGACGGTCCCAACGGGCGTGGTGCACGGAATGTTCGGACATCGTCGCGAGTTTACCGAAGTGGTCGTCCAGCAACGGCGACAGGAGCAGGAGGAAACAATGGCATACAACGTCGACAAGTCCGACGCCCAGTGGCGCGAGGAGCTCTCCCCGGACCAGTACGCCGTCCTCCGGCAGGCCGGTACGGAGCGCCCGTGGACGGGTGACCTCCTCGACGAGGAGCGCGCCGGTGTCTACACCTGTGCGGCGTGCGGCGCGGAGCTGTTCAAGAGCGGCACGAAGTTCGACTCCGGCTGCGGTTGGCCGTCGTTCTACGAGTCGGTCGACCCCGACGCGGTGCAGCTGCTCGAGGACAACTCCCTCGGCATGGCACGCACCGAGGTCCGCTGCGCGAACTGCGGCTCGCACCTCGGCCACGTGTTCCCCGACGGGTTCGGCACCCCGACGGGTGACCGCTACTGCATGAACTCGATCTCGCTGAACTTCTCCGAGAAGAGCGAGTGAGGCCCCGGCGCGTCCGCCGCTAGGATGGGCGCGTCAGCCGGCATGGCGCAATTGGTAGCGCACCGTACTTGTAATACGGGGGTTGCGGGTTCGAGTCCCGCTGCCGGCCCCACATGCGAAGGCCCCGGGTGGGAACACCCGGGGCCTTCGGCGCGTGGAACACGGATCAGGGGCGTTCCGAGCGCTCGACGCGGTAACCAGCCGGTCGTGCAGTGATGGTGACACCGCACCGAACACGGTGTCCACATCCCTGGTCAAGCTCGCGGAAAGCCGCACCCGTCGGACAGCGAACGCTCAGCGACCCCCGGTGATCTTCCGCTCGCGCTGCGCGACGCCCGCCGTGCCGTAGGGGTAGTCGTCGATGCGCGGCGCGCTGATCTCGGTGAGCCGTGCGAGCTCGGCGTCGTCGAGGACGAGGTCGGCGGCACCGAGGTTGTCCTCGAGCTGCGAGACCGTCCGGGCACCGAGGATGACGCTCGTCACGGCCGGTCGGGCGAGGAGCCACGCCAGGGAGACCTGCGACCGCGAGGCACCGTGCGCGTCGGCGATGTCCGACACCGCGTCGAGGACGGCCCAGGTGCGCTCGTCGCCGTTCCGCGCCTCCCACGCCTCCATCCCGCGCGCCGGGTTCTCGCCGAGCCGGGTCGCGCCGCTGGGGGCCTCGTCGCGCTGGTACTTGCCGGAGAGCCAGCCGCCGGCGAGGGGCGACCAGGGCAGCAGGCCGATGCCGGCGTCGAGGCAGGCGGGGACGATCTCGTGCTCGATGTCGCGGACGAGCAGGTTGTACTGCGGCTGCAGCGTCACGGGCGGCGCCCACCCGTGGCCCTTCGCCTCGTACACGGCCTTCGTGATCTGGTACCCGAGGTAGTTCGAGAACCCGTAGGAGCCGATCTTGCCCGCGGACACGGCGTCGTCGAGGAAGCGCAGGGTCTCCTCGATCGGGGTGAGGGCGTCCCACGCGTGCATCTGGTACAGGTCGATGTGCTCGACGCCGAGCCGCTCGAGCGAGGCGTCGAGGGCGACCCGGAGGTGCCGACGGGACAGCCCGAGGTCGTTCGGCCCGTCGCCCTGCGGGAAGCGCCCTTTGGTGGCGAGGACGACCTGCTGCGCCTCGGTCGGGTGCGCGGCGAGCCAGCGGCCGATGATGCGCTCGGACTCGTTGCCGGAGTAGACGTCCGCCGTGTCGATGAGCGTGCCGCCGGCGGCGACGAACGTGTCGATGATGGTGTGCGAGGTGGGTTCGTCGGCTTCGCTGCCGAAGGTCATGGTGCCGAGGGTCAGCGTCGACACCGATGTCCCGCTGTTGCCGAGGAGTCTGTAGTCCATGGCCGGGACGGTACGCGCGACCACCGGGGACAACGAGGACCTGGCAGTACCCGTCAGCGCTGGTCGGACACGGCGGTCTCGGTCAGGAAGGCGATCGCGGCCTGGCGGAAGTCGCGCGACGTCGGCGCGTTGAAGTGGTTCCGGCCCGGGATCTCGAAGAACGAGGCGTCCGGGGCCGCCGCCGCGAGCCGCACGGCACTGTCCTTGATGCCGTCCTCGCTGCCCGCGGCCATCAGCACGGGCTGGGCGGGCGCGTTCGACGGCGTCGGCTCGATGCTGCCCCGCATCCCCTCGACCATCGCCACGAGCGCGCCGAGGTCGTTCCCCTCGACGCCGGCGGCCATCGTCAGGTAGCCGTTCGTCACGCGGTCCTCGATCGGGGTGCCGTGGGCGAGGTGTGCCTTCGCCTGGTCGACCCGCACGCGCCGCATCGGGTCCGCGTCGGGGATGCCACCGAACACCGCACGGGTGATCCGGTCGGGGAGCTGCTCGGCGGTGTGCCAGCCGACGCGGGCGCCGAGCGAGTACCCGAGGTACGCGACGTCGTCGAGCAAGTAGGTGTCGATCACGCTGACGACGTCCGCGACGAGGAGCTCCATCGAGTACGCGGACGGGTCGTGCGGCTTCGACGAGGCGCCGTGCCCGCGCTGGTCGAGCGCGACGACGCGGTACCCGGCGCGGACGAGGTCGCGCGTCCACCCCGAGGCGTGCCAGTTCAGCAGCGCGCCGGAGGCGAACCCGTGCACGGCGACGACCGCCGGCGCCTCGGGGTCGCCGAAGTCGTAGGTGGCGATCTTCAGCCCGTCCGGGGACATCACGACGCGGGGACGGGGTGCTTCGGGGACGAGTGACATGTCCCCTCCAGGCTACCGGGGCACTGTGGTCGCCATGGACGGCTACGGCGGCGATCAGATCCGGGCGGCGGAGCGGCCGCACCTCGACGCGGGCGAACCGCTCATGCAGCGTGCGGCGGACGGGCTGGCGCGGATCGTCGGCGGACTGCTCGACGACCCGGCCGTGCGTCCGGCTGACGGACCGGGATCGGTCCTGCTGCTGGTGGGCAGCGGCGACAACGGTGGTGACGCGCTGTTCGCGGGGGCACGCCTGGCGGCGGACGGGAGGCGCGTGACGGTGCTGCGCGTCGGCGCACGCGTCCACGGGGCGGGCCTGGCAGCGGCGCTGGACGCCGGGGCGCGCCTCCTGGACCGCCCGTCCGACACCGGGTCGGTCCGTCCGGCCGCGGACCTCCTCGCAGCGGCCTCCCGGGATGACGCTGCGCGTCTGGCCGCCGTCGCGACCGACGCGGCGCTCGAGGCGGACTTGGTGCTCGACGGGATCCTCGGCATCGGCGTGCACGGCGCGTCCGCGCTCCGCGCTCCGGCGCGCGAGGTCGTCGCGGCGATCCGTCAGCTCGCACGCGACCAGCGTGCACCGTTCGTCGTGGCGGTCGACGTGCCGAGCGGCATCGACGTCGACACCGGCGCGATCGCGGACGACCACGTGCTGCAGGCGGACGTCACGGTGACGTTCGGCGGGGTGAAGGCCGGGCTGCTCCGCGGACCGGGCGCGAGCCTCGCCGGGCGGATCGAGCTCGTCGACGTCGGGATCGGTGCGGACCTGGCGGGCGTGGAGCCGCTGGTCCGCACCTGAGACCCGGGCTCGGACCCGGGGTCAGACCGCGCCGGCGTCCACGCCGTGCTCGATGCCCGGGCGGGCCTCGAGCCAGGTGTCGACGAAGTGGCGGTAGTTCGCCGCGATGAGTCCCTCGGCGGCCTCGGTGTCGAGGTGTTCGCGGACGACGTCCTCGAGCGGTTCCTCCCAGTTGCTGCGACCGATGGCGAACCCGACGAACCCGTCCACCCCGGCGGCGGTGCGCAGCCAGTGGTCGAGCTGCTCCTCGGGGGCGTCCCGTCCGAGGACGATGCACTGCACCGCGTCCCGGCCACCGCGACGCACGGCCCGGACGACCCGTTCCGCGTCCGCGCGCTCGTCGAGGCCCTCGAGCTTCCACACGTCCGCCTCGACCCCGTGGTCCTGCAGGTACTCGATGACCTGCACGACGAGGTCCGGTCGGAGGTCGCGGTCGTAGTCCTCGACCGATGCCCGCTGCTCGTCGGTCGCCGGGACGAGCAGTTCGACCAGGAACGGCCGACCGGCGCCGTGCAGCACGCCCGCGATGTCGGCGAGCTCCGATGCCTGCCGCTCGCGGCGCTCCGCGTCGAAGTCGGGGTTGTCGCGCACGAGCACCTTCACCCAGTCCGGGTCGAAGGCGTCCACGTGCGCGACCCAGTCCTCGCCGTACTCGAGCTCGAACCATTCCCGGCCCGACCGCTCGATCGGCATCGCGAGCTGGAGGCCGGCCTCCTTGACGAGCCGGGCGACGTCGGCGCCGTAGCGCTCGTCGACGAGGACGCCGGTCCGCTCGCGGGACGCTCCGGCCGCGAGCGCCGTGAGGACACCGCGGTAGACGAGCTGCTTCCCGGCGCGCACGCGCTCGGCCTCGGCTTCGTCGAGCGGCTCCCCGCCGGACTCGTCGTAGGTGTGCTCGAGGAGCGAGGACCGCTGGTCCATCGCGAAGAGGAACAGGGGGTGCGTTTCGTCGAGGACGGGCATGCCGTCCGGTCTACTCCTCCCGCCGATGCGGGCACCGAGCACCGCCCACCCGTACATTCGGGGCATGACGTTCAACGACGACTCGCAGCTCACGGGCGGGAAGGTCAAGCGGCGCGGGCGCACTGCGGCAGTCGCGGGCGGCGGTGTCGTCGGTGTCGGTGCGATCGTGGTGCTGCTCATCAACGTCTTCACCGGCGGCGACCTCGACCTCGGCGCGCTCCTCGGCGACGGCGGGACGACGCAGATCCAGCAGCAGGGCGAGTCGGTCGATGCAGCCGCCGAGTGCCGGACCGGTCGTGACGCCAACCTCAACATCGACTGCCGGATGGAGGGCGCGGCCGAGTCGCTGGACGGCTACTGGACGGCCGAGGCCAGGAAGCTCGGCATCACGTACACGTCGCCGGACTTCTACCTGTTCGACGGCTCGACGAGCACCTCGTGCGGCCAGGCGTCGGCGGCGACCGGCCCGTTCTACTGCCCGCCGGACCGGGCGATCTACCTCGACACCGCGTTCTACGACGACCTGCAGTCGAAGTACGGCTCCTCCGGAGGGCCGCTCGCGCAGATGTACGTCGTCGCGCACGAGTGGGGCCACCACATCCAGCAGCTCCAGGGTGCCTTCGCGAACACCGACCGCTCCGGGACCGGCGCGTCGTCCGGCAGCGTCCGCGTCGAGCTGCAGGCGGACTGCTACGCGGGCGCCTGGGTCGGCGACGCCGCGACCACGAAGGACGCGAACGGCGAGACCTTCTTCGAGCCGATCACGCGTGCCGAGATCGAGGACGCACTGTCCGCCGCGAGCGCCGTCGGCGACGACAGCATCCAGGAGCGCTCGAGCGGTCGGGTCGACCCGGACTCGTTCACCCACGGGTCGAGCGAGCAGCGCCAGAACTGGTTCCTGCGGGGCTACCAGCGCGGCGCGACGTCGTGCGACACGTTCAGCGTGCCGGGTTCGTCCCTGTAGTCCGGGTCAGCAGCCCGGGTCAGTCCGACGGCGAGGCGCTCGGCGTCGCGGACCGGGTCGGGGTGGCACTCGGCGTGGGCGTCGGCGTCGGGGTGGCGTCGCTCGCACCGGCAGCCGTCACCACGAAGGTCCGGAAGTCGTCGTTCGTGATCGGCGACGTGAGCTCGTAGCGCTGCCCGTTCACGAGCACGAGGGGCGTGCCGGGGAACTCCTTGAGCGTCGACCCGGGGATGTCGCCGCCGGTCACCGCGGTGGTCCGCTCGTCGATCCACTTGCTGTAGGTCTGGTCCTCGATGCACTTCGTGATCGTCGACCGCTTCTGCAGCCCGTCCACGCCCGTGACGACCTTGGTCAGCTGCGCGTCGGTCAACCCGGCGGTGCCCTCCTCCGGCTGCTTCGCGAACAGCGCCTGGTTGACGGCGAAGAACTGGTCCGGCGAGCTGTCCGCGACGCAGGCGGCGGCGTTCGCGGCACGGAGCGAGTACTTCGTGCCCTGCGACCGGTTCGAGAGGATCGCGATCGGGTGGATGTCCACCGTCGCCGCACCGGAGTCGACGAGGTTCTGGATGTACTCGCCGTTCGCGTCCTCGAACTGGCCGCAGATCGGGCAGAGGTAGTCGACGTACATCGTGATGCGCACCGAGCCGGCGGCGTCCGTCGAGGTCGGTGAGGGCGACTGCGAGGACGCCGTGACCGCCTTGAGGTCCTGCCCGATCGTGATGCCGCCCTGCGAGGTGTTCGCCGGGCCCGGGCCCGCGGGCTGCACGGAGTCGACGAGGACGAGTGTCACGACGGTCGCTGCGGCGAGCAGGACGACGCCGATGCCGATCTGCAGGCCGAGTCGGAGTCCGCGCTGGCGGCGCTTCTGCTGGGTGCGGGCACGCTGGGCGCGCTGTCGTGCGGCTTCGCGTCGTTCGTTCCGCGCGGCGCGGGCGTCACCCTCGGGGCGGTTGGTCATGCGTCGAGTGTCCTCACGTTGGTCGTCGTCCGTACGGCTTCCCCCGGCAGGCCGGACGGACCCGCCGATCGTACCGGGACCCGATGGGAACCACCCAACCCGGTGTGAGCACTGGCGCTCCCGGGGCAGATCGTGTTGTATGAACCTCGATGGTCGACGGCGACCATCCGGGGCCCCCACGGGCAACCGCTTCACTCGGATCGTCCGGCACGTACCTGCCGGTGAAGGAAGGACCGAACGCTCATGGCGTCCGTCACCTATGACAAGGCAACCCGTCTCTACCCCGGAGGCAACCGTCCCGCGGTCGACTCCCTCGACCTGGACGTCGCCGACGGCGAGTTCCTCGTCCTCGTCGGCCCCTCGGGCTGTGGCAAGTCCACGTCCCTGCGCATGCTGGCCGGCCTCGAAGAGGTCAACTCCGGCTCGATCCGCATCGGCGACCGCGACGTCACGGACGTCCCGCCGAAGGACCGCGACATCGCGATGGTGTTCCAGAACTACGCGCTGTACCCGCACATGACCGTCGCCGAGAACATGGGCTTCGCGCTCAAGATCGCCGGCGTCGGCAAGGACGAGCGCGCCACCCGCGTGCAGGAAGCCGCGAAGCTCCTCGACCTCGAGCAGTACCTCGGCCGCAAGCCGAAGGCGCTCTCCGGTGGTCAGCGTCAGCGCGTCGCGATGGGCCGCGCGATCGTCCGTCAGCCGCAGGTGTTCCTCATGGACGAGCCGCTGTCGAACCTCGACGCCAAGCTCCGCGTCCAGACCCGCACCCAGATCGCCTCGCTGCAGCGTCGTCTCGGCGTCACCACGGTCTACGTCACGCACGACCAGACCGAGGCGCTCACCATGGGTGACCGCATCGCGGTGCTCAAGGACGGCATCCTGCAGCAGGTCGGCTCGCCGCGCGACCTCTACGAGAAGCCGAACAACGTCTTCGTCGCGGGCTTCATCGGCTCGCCGGCGATGAACCTCCTCCCGGCCGACGTGGTCGAGGGCGGCATCAAGTTCGGTTCGCTCAACCACCCCATCGACCGCGACACGCTCTCCAACGCGCGTTCCGGGAACATCACGGTCGGCATCCGCCCCGAGGACGTCATCGTGGCGCAGTCGGGCGAGGGCCTGCCGGTCACGGTCGACGTGGTCGAGGAGCTCGGCGCCGACGGCTACCTGTACGGTCACGCCGACGTCAAGGGTTCGCGCGTCGACATCGTCGCCCGCGTCGACGGGCGTTCGCACCCGTCGATCGGTGACACGATCGTCGTCACGCCGAAGCAGGGCCACGTGCACGCCTTCGACACCGAGTCGGGCGAGCGGCTCGACGACAAGGCCGTCGTCAGCGCGTAACGCTGGAAGGTCCCCACAGGAGGCGCGGTGCCAGCTGGCACCGCGCCTCCCGTCCGTCGCACACGTACCAGAGGAACCAACCGTGCCCGACTCGATGTCCATCACCGCCGCCACCGTCGACCCCGGACTCCTCGACCTGCCGTGGGACCTCCCACTGGCGGACTGGCCGGACGAGACGATCGTCGCGCTCCCGAAGGGCATCTCGCGGCACCTCGTGCGGTTCGTGCAGCTCGGCGGGTACGTCGTCGCCGTGAAGGAGACCGGCGAAGAGGTCGCCCGCTCGGAGTACGAGATGCTCCGCACCCTGCAGCGCATGGACGTGCCGTGCGTCGACCCCGTCGCGGTGATCACGAACCGGGTGAGCGCCGACGGCGAGGCCCTGCACCCGGTGCTCGTCACCCGGCACCTGCGCTTCTCGCTGCCGTACCGCGCCCTGTACTCGCAGACACTGCGGCCCGAGACGGCCACCCGCCTGGTCGACGCCCTCGCGCTCCTGCTCGTGCGCCTGCACGTCATCGGCTTCTACTGGGGCGACGTCTCGCTCTCGAACACGCTGTTCCGACGTGACGCCGGTGCCTTCGCGGCGTACCTGGTGGACGCCGAGACCGGCAAGCTCTACCCCGGCGGCCTGTCGAACGGGCAGCGTGAGAACGACCTCGAGGTCGCGCGCGTGAACATCGCCGGCGAGCTCCTCGACCTCGAGGCCGGCGGTCGACTCGACGAGAACGCCGACGCCGTGGACGTCTCGAACCGGATCGTCGCGCAGTACCGGACGCTCTGGAAGGAACTCACCGGTACCGAGCAGTTCGACGTGAAGGAACGCTGGCGCATCAACGACCGCGTCGAACGGCTCAACGCGCTCGGCTTCGACATCGAGGAGCTCTCGATCCACACGACCGAGGGCGGGTCGCAGGTGCGCATCCAGCCGAAGGTCGTCGACGCCGGACACCACCAGCGACGGCTCCTGCGCCTCACCGGGATCGACGCCGGCGAGAACCAGGCGCGGCGGCTCCTCAACGACCTCGACTCGTACCGGGCGCGCAACGGCCGCGACCTGCTCGACGAGGAGATGGTGGCGCACGAGTGGGTCTCGCGGGTGTTCGAGCCGGTGATCCGCTCGATCCCACGGGACCTGCGCGGGCGGCTCGAGCCGGCCGAGGTCTTCCACGAGCTGCTCGAGCACCGCTGGTTCATGTCGCAGGAAGAAGAGCGCTCGGTGTCGCTCCCCGAGGCGACGACCGCGTACATCAACGACGTGCTCCGGCACCGTCGCGACGAGCGGCTGCTGATCAACCCGCCGACCTCGTCGATGACGCTGCCGATCCCGGTCGTCGACGACGCGGTGCCGGCGTCGCCCGACGACGTCGAGGACTGGCGCGCCGGGGTCTGACGGGCGCGGGGTCGCCCCGGGCACGCCCGCGCGCCCGCGCGCCCGCGCCCGCGCCTCGCATGGTGAGCAGAAATGGTCGCCTCCCGAACCGGGAGGCGACCATTCCTGCTCACGAAGTGCGCGACTACTCGGCGCGACGGCGCCGGGCGACCTCCCACAGGGTGACGCTCGCGGCGATGCCCGCGTTCAGGGACTCCGTCGCGCTCGAGATCGGGATCGAGACGATCGCGTCGCAGGTCTCGGTGACGAGGCGCGAGAGGCCCTTGCCCTCGGAGCCGACGACGATCACGATCGGACGGTCGGCGAGCTCGAGGCCGTCGAGCTCCACGTCGCCGTCACCGTCGAGGCCGAGAACGAACAGGCCCATCGACTTGAGCGACTTGAGGGTCTGCGTGAGGTTCGGGGCCATCGCGACGGGGGTCCGGGCGGCCGCACCGGCCGAGGTCTTCCACGCGGACGCGGTCACACCGACCGAACGCCGCTGCGGGACGACGACACCGTGGCCGCCGAAGGCCGCGGTGGAGCGGATGATCGCACCGAGGTTGCGCGGGTCGGTGATGCCGTCGAGGGCGACCAGCAGCGGGACCTCGTCCTTGGCGAACGCCCGCTCGACCACGTCCTCGGCCACGGCGTACTCGTACGCCGGGACCTTGAGCGCGACACCCTGGTGCACGCTGTCGTGCCCCGTGATGCGGTCGAGCTCCGGACGCATGATCTCCATGATCGGGACGCCGCGGTGGTTGGCGAGCGCGAGGATCTCCTTGACGCGGTCGTCGACCTCGATGCGGGAGGCGATGTACAGCGTCGTCGAGGGGGTCTTCGTGCGCAGGGCCTCGAGCACCGAGTTGCGGCCGGTGACCAGCTCGGAGTCGTCGGTCTTCCGCTGCGGCGGACGACCGGTGCGCTGCTGCGGCGAGCTCGACGCACCGTGGCGCCCGCGAGCGGCCTCGAAGCGCTCCTTCGCAGCCTTGCGCTTGCCGGCGGGGTGGTACGGACGGTCCTCGGCCTTCGGCGTGGGCTTGCGGCCCTCGAGCGCCTGCGCGCCCTGGCCGCCGGAGCCGACCTGCTTGTTGCCCTTGCGGCCGGTCCGGACGGCGCCCGGCCGTCCCTTCTTGCTGCCCGAGACGTTCTTCATTGCTCTCTCCTGTCCGGCACTGCCGTTGTCAGGCGATGCTCCAGCGTGTACCTGCTGCGGTGTCCTCGATCGTGATGCCCGCGGATGCGAGGTCGTCGCGCACGCGGTCGGCCGTGGCGAAGTCGCGTGCGGCCCTGGCGTCGGCGCGTTCCTGCACGAGGCGTTCGACGAGTGCTGCGAGCGGTGCGGCCGATGCATCGTGGCCACCACCCGACCAGTGGGCGGCTCGCGGATCGATGCCGAGCACTTCCACCATCGCAGCCACCTGATGGTACGCGGTTCCGAGCGCTTCCGCATCGTCCGCGTCGAGGGCGGCGTTCCCGGAGCGGACGGTCTCGTGCAGCACGGCGAGGGCCTGGGGCACCGAGAGGTCGTCGTCCATCGCCGCGGCGAAGGCCTCGGGCACCCCCGGGGCATCGGCCAGCCGGACGCCCTCGAGCCGCGGTGCGGCCCGGGTCAGGAAGCCCTCGATCCGGTCGAGCGCCGCCTCGGCCTCGGCCAGGGAGCCGTCGTGGTGGTCGATCGACGAGCGGTAGTGCGCGGCGCCGAGGAAGTACCGGACGACCACGGGACGCGCGGACCCGAGGAAGTCCGCGGCGAAGATCGAGTTGCCGAGCGACTTCGACATCTTCTGCCCGTCGACGGAGACCAGGCCGTTGTGCAGCCAGTAGGAGGCGAAGGCGTCTCCGGCCGCCGTGGACTGCGCGAGTTCGTTCTCGTGGTGCGGGAAGCGCAGGTCGAGCCCGCCGCCGTGGATGTCGAACGCCGGGCCGAGGTAGCGCCGGGACATCGCCGAGCACTCGATGTGCCAGCCCGGGCGGCCGGGGCCCCAGGGCGAGTCCCAGTTCGCCGTCGACGGCTCCCCGGCCTTGGCGCCCTTCCAGAGCGCGAAGTCGCGGGGGTCGCGCTTGCCGCGGGGGTCGGCGTCGGTGGCCTCGACCATGTCCTCGCGCCGCTGCCGGGTGAGCGCCCCGTAGGACGCCCAGCTGCCGGTGTCGAAGTAGACGTCGCCGGAGCCGTCCGCCGCCGCGTAGGCGTGCCCGCGGTCGATGAGCTTGGTGATGATGTCGTGCATCTGCGGCACGCTCGCGGTGGCTCGGGGCTCGTACGTCGGGGGCAGGATGCCGAGGGCGTTGTACGCGGCCGTGAACTCGAGCTCGACGCGGTACGCCCGGGCGAACCAGGCCTCGTCGGTGCCGTGCGCGAGGTCGAGCACCTTGTCGTCGATGTCCGTGACGTTCCGCACGAGCGTGACCCGGAGGCCGCGGTGGGTGAGCCAGCGGCGCCAGATGTCGTAGACGAGCGCGGAGCGGAGATGCCCGATGTGCGGCGACGACTGCACGGTCGGACCGCACACGTACATGCTCACCTGTCCGTCGACCAGCGGGACGAGGTCGACGACGGCAGCGGCGCGGGAGTCGTAGAGGCGAACGGTCACGCGTCCAGCCTAGGACGTCAGACCGGTCGGACGACGGCTGTCGCGATGGCGGCGAGCCCCTCGCCGCGGCCGGTGAACCCGAGACCGTCCGTCGTCGTGCCGGAGACCGCGACCGGGGCCCCGACGACGGCGCCGAGGGCGTCCTGCATCTCGGTCCGACGCGCGCCGATGCGCGGTCGGTTCCCGATGACCTGCACGGTGACGGACACGGGCGCCAGACCGGCGGCGGCCAGCATCGCGACCGCACCCCGGACGAAGACGTCACCCGCCGCCCCGGCGTAGGCGGGGTCCGACGTGCCGAACGTCCCGCCGATGTCGCCGAGCCCGCCCGCCGAGAGCAGGGCGTCGCAGACCGCGTGCGCGACCGCGTCGCCGTCGCTGTGGCCGGAGAGCCCCGCTTCACCGGGGAAGTCGAGCAGCCCGACCCGGCACGGGGACACCGCGTCGAACGCGTGCACGTCCACCCCGAGGCCGACCCGGGTGTCCTCGGGGGTGGCGGCGCGGGCACGCACGATCGACTCGGCGCGACCGAGGTCCCACGGGGTGGTGATCTTGAAGGCGTCGGCGTCGCCGGGGACGAACCGCACGGTGCCGCCCGCTGCCTGGAACACCCCGGCGTCGTCGGTCTCGGCCTGCTGCGACACCGCGTACGCCTGCCGGAGCGCGGCGAGCGGGAAGCCCTGCGGCGTCTGCACCCCGACGAGTGCTGCGCGGTCGACGGTCTCGACGACGACGTCCCCGTCGACGCGCTTGATCGTGTCCGTGACGGGCAGTGCGGGGACGAACCCGGCACCCGCCCCGTCGTGCAGCGAACCGGCGACGGCGTCGAACACCCGCTCGAACTGGGCCGGTGGCGTCAGACAGCGCGCCGCGTCGTGCACCAGCACCGCGGTGACGGAGTCCGGCAGCACGGCCAGGCCGGCCTCGACCGAGGCATGGCGATCCGCGCCTCCGGGGACGACGGCCGTGTACGCGACCGCAGCCCCGGCGACGGACGCGACCACCTGTCGGCAGTCGTCGAGGAGCGCCGCCGGCGCGACGACCACGACGAGCGTCGGCGACGGCAGGGCGAACAGCGGCTCGAGCGCCCGCGCGAGCATCAGCGTGCCGGCCACCGGGACGAACGCCTTGGCCGTCCCGATGCCGAGCCGCGTGCCGGAACCGGCCGCAACGACGACGACCGCCCTGTCCACCCCGTGGGGGAACAGAACGGTCGAGGACGTGTTCAGTGGTTCGGTGCGCTCAGGAGGCGAGGACCTCGTCGAGGACGGTCGATGCCTTGTCCTCGTCGGTCTTCTCGGCCAGCGCCAGCTCGGAGATCAGGATCTGCCGCGCCTTGGCGAGCATCCGCTTCTCCCCCGCGGACAGGCCGCGGTCCTGGTCGCGGCGCCAGAGGTCGCGGACGACCTCGGACACCTTGATGACGTCACCGGAAGCGAGCTTCTCGAGGTTCGCCTTGTAGCGACGCGACCAGTTCGTGGGCTCTTCGGTGAAGGGGGCACGCAGGACCTCGAACACCTTGTCGAGGCCTTCCTTGCCGATCACGTCACGGACTCCGACCAGGTCGACGTTGTCCGCCGGGACCTCGATCGTGAGGTCACCCTGGGTGACCCGCAGCTTCAGGTAGACCTTTTCCTCACCCTTGATGACGCGCGTCTTGACTTCAGAGATGGTTGCCGCCCCGTGATGGGGGTAGACGACGGTCTCGCCGACCTCGAATTGCATGTATCAGGCTCCGTTCCGAGACGCCCAGTTTACCACAAGCGTTGTTCGGGTAAGGGGCGCCTAACAACTGGCACCCCCGCTGATCGGTAGGATGGTGCCGGACCGTCCGGTCCACAATCGTGATCTTCCGGAGGAATCTCTTGCGAGCTCGGGTACTCGTGTCCGTCGCCGTTGCGGCAACCATCGCGCTCGGCGCCACCGGCTGCGAGTTCATGTCGCCCGCACAGACGACGGAGATCAAGCAGATCACCGACGGCGTGAACGTGTCGACCGGCAAGGTGGACATCCGCAACGCGCTCCTCATCGCGGACGACGCCGACGGCGCCCGGTTCGTGGGCACGATCGTGAACAACGCCGAGCGGGACGACATCACCCTCTCGATCGAGGTCGGCGGGGACACGCAGACCGTCACGGTCCCGGCGAACACGCACATCGACCTCGGCGGCGCCGCGGAGCCCTCCGAGCAGGCCACCGCCTCGACGGAAGAGGGCGACGGCACCACGCAGGGCACGGCCGCCGGCGACTCGCGCGAGGTCGTGTTCGACGACGCCGACACCAAGCCCGGCTCGCTGGTCAAGGTCTACTTCTCGTACTCGGGCGCCGAGGGCGTCTCGGCGAGCGTCCCGGTGCTGACCAGCCAGCAGGAGGAGTACGCGACGCTCGCGCCGACCTCCTCGCCGGAGCCCACCAGCGAGATCACCCTCCCGGTCGAGACGCCCGCGGCCACGCCGACGGACGACGCGACGCAGGACGCCGGCAACTAGCAACAGACGCACGCACAGGAGGCGCGGCGCCGGCCCCTGGGACCGGCACCGCGCCTCCTGTGCGTCAGCCGAACTCGCGTCAGCCGACCTCGCGTCAGCCCTCGATGCGGTAGCCGAGCCCGCGGACCGTCACCAGGATCTCCGGGGCGCTCGGCACGCGCTCGATCTTCGAGCGGATGCGCTTGATGTGCACGTCGAGGGTCTTCGTGTCGCCGAAGTAGTCGGAGCCCCACACCCGGTCGATGAGCTGCCCCCGGGTGAGCACGCGCCCGGCGTTGCGGAGCAGCAGCTCGAGGAGCTCGAACTCCTTGAGCGGCATCGGCGTCTCCGAGCCGTCCACCGCCACGGTGTGCCGCTCGACGTCCATCCGGATGCCACCGACCTGCAGGATCCCGCTGTCCGCGGGGTCGTCCTCGGTCCGGCGACGCAGGACCGCACGGATGCGGGCGAGGAGCTCGCGGGTCGAGTACGGCTTCGTCACGTAGTCGTCCGCGCCGAGCTCCAGCCCGACGACGATGTCCACCTCGGAGTCCTTCGCGGTGAGCATGATGATCGGGATGTTCGAGCGGGTCCGGATCTGTCGGCAGACCTCGGTGCCGGAGAGTCCCGGCAGCATCAGGTCGAGCAGCACCAGGTCGGGGTTCTCCGCGTCGAACTTCGACAGCGCGGTCACGCCGTCCGCAGCGACGGAGGTGTCGTACCCCTCGCGCTGCAGCAGGAACTCCAGGGGCTCGCTCAGGGCCGGCTCGTCGTCGACGATGAGGATCTTGGTCACGATGGCTGCTCTTCCAGTTGCTCTTCGAGTGCTGTGGTCAGTTCCGGGTCCGCCTCGGGCAGGCGGATGGTGAAGGTCGAGCCCTTGCCGGGCTGCGACCAGACGCGCACGTCCCCGCCGTGGTTGCCGACGACGTGCTTCACGATGGCGAGGCCGAGGCCGGTGCCGCCCGTGGCGCGCGACCGGGCGGGGTCGACGCGGTAGAACCGCTCGAACACCCGGTCGAGGTCGGCCTCGGGGATGCCGACGCCCTGGTCGGTCACCGCGATCTCGACGAAGCCCTTCGCGGACCGGACGCCCACGCCGACGCGGGTGTTGTCCGGGGAGTACTTGACCGCGTTGGCGATGAGGTTCGACACGGCGATCTGCAGCAGGGCGGGGTCGCCCATCACCCGCAGCTTCGACTTCTTCGCCCGCACGAGTTCGATGTCCCGGGCGCGGGCGACGATCTCGTTCGCGTCGACGGCGGCCTGCACGATGCGGTCGATCGACGTCTCCTCGCTGTTCTCCAGCGTGTCGACGGACTGCAACCGCGAGAGTTCGATGATGTCCTTCGTCAGGGCGGCCAGCCGCTCCGACTCGGTGACGAGCTGCGCGGCGAACTTCCGCACGTGCTGGGGTTCGTCCGCGGCGGCGACGAGGGTCTCGGAGAGCAGGCCGATCGCGCCGATCGGGGTCTTCAGCTCGTGCGAGATGTTCGCGACGAAGTCCCGCCGGACCTCGTCGATGCGCCGGGTCTCGGTCAGGTCGTCGGCCGTGACGAGCACGTACCGGTTGCCGAGCTGCGCGGCGCGGAAGCTCAGGTAGCCGATCTGGTCGCTGCCCCGGCCACGGGGCAGCTCGAGGTCCTCGGCGCCCATCTCCCCGCTCTTGCGCACGCGGTCGACGAGGTCGACGAGCTCGCGGTGCACGAGCTTCCGCCGCACCACCAGCCCGACCGTCAGTGCCTGCGGCGAGGCGGCGACGACCGTGTTCGAGGGGTCGACCACCACGGCCGGGTTGTGCATCGTGGCGATGACCGCGGCGACGCCGTCGGGCAGGGTGCGTTCCGCCACGTCGGCAGCACGAGCCGTGCGCTCGGCGGTGATGATCAGCACCACGACGCCTGCTCCGAACACCCCGCCGAGGAGCATCGACAGTGGCACGAGCCACGCGTTGTCCATGCCGTCAGTGTAGGGATGGTCATGCGGGGTTCCGGTACCGTTCACCGTCTGCGGAAGGCCGGATCGCGAAGCGTTCAACCGCACGTCACCGTTCGTTCACCTGACGTGACGACACTCGACCGGTACGCAGAGAGAGGTACTCCCCCATGCGCGAAGTCTTCCAGCAGGAACTCCAGGACGTCCAGGAGCGACTGACCGAGATCGCCGGGCTCGTCGAGTCCGCCATCACCCGAGCCACGCAGTCGTTCAGCGAGTCCGACGTGTCCCTCGCCGAGGAGGTGATCGCCGACGACGTCAAGATCGACGAGGCGGCGAACAGCCTCGACGAGATCGCGATCGACATCCTCGCGCGTCAGGCCCCCGTCGCCCGTGACCTCCGCGTCGTGGTCACCGCCCTGCGCGTCAGCTCGTCGCTCGAGCGCATGGGCGACATGGCCGAGCACATCGCCCAGCTCACCCGGCAGCGCTTCCCCGAGAAGGTCGTGCCGAAGGGCCTCCGCGGCACCTTCAAGAAGATGGGCCAGCTCGACGTCGCGATGGCGCAGAAGCTCACGCGATTGCTCGCCACCGAGGACATCGCCCTCGCCGGGGAGATCCGCGACGAGGACGACGCCATCGACGAGCTGCACGCGAGCGTCTTCGACTTCGTGCTCGGCGAGACCTGGAAGGGTGCGCCGATCGACACGGTGGACGCGACCCTGGCATCGCGCTACCACGAGCGCTTCGCGGACCACGCGGTCTCGATCGCCAAGAAGGTCGAGTACCTGGCGACGGGTGACTGGGCCGGCGCGTCCTCGGTGACGGTGTCGCCCGCCTGACCCGACGCTGCGTTCCGCTCGGCTCGCTGGGTTCTGACAGGATCGTGGCATGGCCCAGGTCGCGATCATCGTCAACGGCATGCCCGGTTCCGGCAAGAGCACCATCGGTGCCGCCCTCGCCGAGGTGCTCGGCTGCCCGTTCCTGTCGAAGGACCGGATCAAGGAGCCCCTCGCCGACCTCGTCGGCCCGATGATCGCGTCGCGTCCGCTCGGCGGCATCGCGATGGACACCATGTGGTCGATGGCGCAGGCCGTCGAGAACGGCGTCGTCCTCGACGCCGTCTGGCTGCCGTCGCGGGACCGCGGACTCCTGGAGGCGCGGCTCGCCTCCGCCGGGTCGCCGCGCGCTGTCGAGGTGTGGTGCGACACGGACCGGGCCACCGCCGAGGAGCGGCTGCGCGACCGGTACGACCCGGGCACCGTGCCGGTGCGCCACGAGGTGCACGGGGACCTGGCCGACGTGCTCGCGTTCTGGGACGAGCACGGCGACGCCGCCCAGCCGGTCGGCCTGCCGGGCGTCCCGGTGGTCCGCGTCGACACGACGAAGCCGTACGACGTCGGCGCCCTGGTGCAGGAGATCGCCTCCCACTTCGTGTGAACGCGCAGAACGCGCAGAACGCCCCGCCCGGTCAGTCCGGGCGGGGCGTTCGTGTGTGCAGCGCTGCTACTTCTTGGCGCCCTGGGCGGCCACGGCGGCGGCTCCGGCCGCGGCGGCCTCGGGGTCGAGGTAGTACGCCGGCTTCGTCGGACGGAAGTCGTCGTCGAGCTCGTACACCAGCGGGATGCCGGTCGGGATGTTCAGGCCGGCGATGTCCTCGTCGGAGATGCCGTCGAGGTGCTTCACGAGCGCCCGGAGCGAGTTGCCGTGCGCCGTGACGAGGACGGTCTTGCCCGCACCGAGGTCCTTCGTGATGTCGGACTCCCAGTAGGGCAGCAGGCGGTCGATCACGAGCTTGAGCGACTCGGTGCGGGGCAGCTGGTCGCCGAGGTCGGCGTAGCGGCGGTCCCCGAACTGCGACCACTCGGCGTCGTCGGCGATGGGGGGCGGCGGCACGTCGAACGACCGGCGCCACTCCATGAACTGCTGCTCGCCGTACTGCTCGAGCGTCTGGGCCTTGTCCTTGCCCTGCAGGTCGCCGTAGTGGCGCTCGTTGAGGCGCCAGTCGCGCTTCACCGGCAGCCACGCCAGGTCGGCCTGGAGCAGCGCGATGTCGGCCGTCTGGATCGCACGGGTGAGGAGCGAGGTGTACAGGACGTCGGGGACGATGCCGGACTCGGCGATGAGGTCGCCGGCGCGCTTCGCCTCCTTCTCGCCCAGCTCGCTGAGCCGGACGTCGACCCAACCGGTGAACAGGTTCTTCTGGTTCCAGTCACTGTTGCCGTGACGGAGCAGGACGAGCGTGGAGGTCATGCCCCGAGTCTACCGAGCGCCGTGCAGCCGGTCCCCGGACCCGTACCCTGGTCGGCATGCCCATCGGGAACGTGACGCGCGGGACGACCGGGTACAACCGGCTCCGCCGCGTCGACCGGTGGATCGCCACGCTGCCGGCCCTCCGCCGGAGCGCCGACCCGCTCGTCGCCGACGTCGGGTACGGGGCCTCGCCGACGACGACCCTCGAACTCCGGGACCGCCTGGCCGCCGTCCGCCCCGACGTCGAGGTCACCGGCATCGAGATCGAGCCGGCCCGGGTGGCCCTCGCGAACGCCGGCACTCGAGACGGGGTGACGTTCCGGCTCGGCGGGTTCGAGACACCGACACCGGGGAACCGCCGGCCCGCCGTGATCCGCGCCTTCAACGTGCTGCGGCAGTACGACGAGTCCGCGGTGGTGGAGTCCTGGCGGATCATGCAGGACCGCCTGCAACCGGGCGGCGCGCTCGTCGAGGGGACGTGCAACGAGGTCGGGCGGGTGGCCTCGTGGGTGACGCTCGACGACGTCGCGCCACGCACCTTCACGGTGTCGCTCCGGCTGGCGGGGCTCGACGTCCCCTCGGTCGTGGCCGAACGGCTGCCGAAGGCCCTCATCCACCGGAACGTGCCCGGCGAGCGGGTGCACGCGTTCCTCGGCGACCTCGACCTGGCGTGGGCGGTCGCCGCGCCGCTCGGCACGTACGGCCCCCGGCAGCGGTGGATCGCGACGGTCCGGGGCATGCGGGACCGGGGCTGGCCGGTGCTGCACGGGGTGACGCGGTGGCGGCTCGGCGAGCTCAGCGTCCCGTGGGCCGCGGTGGCCCCGGCCTGACCGGCGCCGCGGGACCTCGAGACTCGGCCGGGCGGACAGTTTCGTGGCCCTGATGGCGCGAACGTGTCCGCGGAGCCGAGACTCGGGGCCGGGCGCCAGCGGCCGGGGGCCTGGGCGGGCTAGGAGCGGCGGACGGCGCCGAGGCGGGGCAGGCGCGGGACGTCGGCGGTGGCGCCGGCCCCTGGCGGCACGATGACCTCTTGCGTGGCGGACACGACCACGTCGTCGGCGCTGAGCGTCAGCGTGGCGGCGGGGTCGAGGGAACGTTTCACGACCGCGAGCCCGATCGGCCCGAGCTCGTGGTGGATGCCCGACGCCGTCAGACGCCCGACCTCCTTCTCGCCGGACACGACCGGCGTCCCCGGAGCCGGCAGCACGCCGTCCGACCCGTCGAGGTGCAGCATGACGACCCGGCGCGGCGGGTGCCCGAGGTTGTGGACCTTGGCGACGGTCTCCTGCCCCCGGTAGCAGCCCTTCGACAGGTGCACGGCGGACCGGAGCCAGTCGAGCTCGTGCGGGATCGTGCGCTCGTCGACGTCGGACAGCGAGGGGCGCCAGGCGGCGATGCGCAGGGCCTCGTACGCGAGGAGTCCCGCGACGGGTTCGTCCGACGCGGCGATCGCGCCCGCGGTGCCGGGGGTGACCACGGCGATGCGGAGGGTCCAGTCGGAGGCGGGGTGCGCCTCCTGGTCGGCGTAGCCCCACCCGCCGGGCGTGACGGACGCCCACGGGTCGACCCACTCGGCGACCGGGGTCTCGGGCAGGTCGGTCGACGCGAACGGTGCGGACTCGCCGAACCAGCCGATCGTCGCGAAGTCCGCCGAACGGTCGGCGACCTCGACGCGCAGCATGAACCGCATCGAGTCGAGCCAGGCAGCGAGCGGTGCCGCGTCGGCGGGCACGGTCAGCAGCCACGCCACCGACCCGTCGTCGACGACGCGCGCCGCGTGCTCGACGCGACCGGACTGGTCGAGCACGAGCGTCTCGGTGCTCACGCCGGCGGCGAGCCCGGTGAGGAGCTGCGAGGTGATCGAGTTGAGCCACGACAGCCGGTCCGGGCCGGTGGCGGTGACGACACCGAGGCCGAGCTCGACGACGGCGTGGCCGCGGGCGAGCAGACGCTGCTCGCCGAGCGGGTTGCCGAAGTGCGCGGCGGGGCCGGCGTCCGTCGCCACGAAGCCGGCGCGGCCGGCGAACGCGGACATCAGTCGACCTTCGCGAGCTGCCCCGACGCGTGCGAGGTCAGCTCCTTGCCGAGCGCGGCGATGTCCCACGCCCAGAAGAGCTTGCCCTCGACCAGGCCGTAGAGCCGGGTGGCCGCGGAGTAGTCCTTGGCGTTCGGCGAGCGCATCACGGCGTCGGTCGCGAGGTCGATGCGGCCCTTGCGGACCCGCCCGACGTAGAGCTCGTTGACGCCGGTGGGGTGGATGATCGCGGCTTCGACGTCGAAGCCGTCCGTGGTGTTCCGCAGCGCCTCGACGCTCTCGACGGTGCCGAACGGCGTCGGCCCCTCGCCGAGGAGCATTGCCGGGCCGCGGTCACCGGGCTCGGACGGTCGGTCGATCCGCCAGTAGCCCATCTCGGCCGCGAGCGGGGTGTGCTCGTCGTCGAGCAGCCACGTCGTGGAGGAGTAGTTGAGGTAGGGCAGACCGTCGTGGCTGAAGCTCACGCGCTGGCCGAACTCGTACTTCCGGGGTTCGTCCTCGTCACCGACGGGGTACTCGACCACGCCGGTGCCCTCCCAGACGCCGACGAGCCACGACAGCGGGACGAGTTCGGGCGCGAGGCCCTCCGGCAGTTCGATCAACGCTGACCCTTGAACAGCTTCACGACGACGGTCACCGAGACGAACGCGATCGCGAGCGACGCGAGGCCGAGCAGGCCCACGTAGAAGAGCTCGAGCGCAAGCAGCGAATCCATGGCTGGAGTCTACGCGTCACGCCTGACGACGCCAGGCGGACGGCGGCGCGTCAACGCACCAGCAGGACCACCGCGGTGACGAGCACGACGACGAACGCCCCGGACGACGCGATGCTGATCCGCTCGACCAGCCCGTCCTTCGTCGCGGTGATGAGCTGCAGCACGAAGCTGACCAGCACGCAGAGCACGAACACGAGGAGCAGCCACGCGAACGAGTCCTTGTCGGTGAGGGTGAGGACGAGCACGGCGCCGACGACCGCGAGCAGCCAGACCGGCAGCACGGACGTCAGCCGGAGGCGGCGCTGGTCGGTGGGCTGCACAGGCTCGGTCACGCGCCCCATCATGACAGGGCCGCGTGCCGAAGGTGCCCGGAACGCGTCCCCGACCGTCCGGCCGGGAGGGATGCTTCCCGAGCATCACTAGGATGTGTGCACGACTCCCCCACGCCCTGGAGGTCCTGTGGCCCAGCTCCTGGTACTCACCTCAGCCGCGCCCGGCGACGTCCTGCCGAGCCTCGGACTGCTGAGCCACCGGATCCGCCACGTCCCCGCCGAGGCCGCACAGCTGGTCAACGCCCCGCAGAGCGACCTCATGTTCGTGGACGCCCGGACGGACCTCGCGAGCGCCAAGGCCCTGTGCAAGATCCTCGCGACGAGCGGCTCGACGACGCCGATCATCCTGGTCGTCACCGAGGGTGGTCTGACCGCGGTCAACAGCGAGTGGAACGTCGACGACGTCGTGCTCGAGACCGCCGGCCCGGCCGAGGTCGACGCCCGCATCCGGCTCACGGCCGGTCGCGCGTCGAAGAACCAGACCGGGTCGAAGATCCAGGCGTCCGGTGTCGTCATCGACGAGGCCAGCTACTCGGCGAAGGTCCGCGGTCGGCCGCTCGACCTCACCTTCAAGGAGTTCGAGCTCCTCCGCTTCTTCGCCACGCACCCCTCGCGGGTCTTCACCCGCGAGCAGCTCCTCAGCGAGGTGTGGGGCTACGACTACTTCGGCGGCACCCGCACGGTCGACGTGCACGTGCGGCGCCTCCGCGCGAAGCTCGGCGACCTCGAGTCCCTCATCGGCACGGTCCGCAACGTCGGGTACCGCTTCAACGTCTACGACGACGAGGCCGACCGGCTCGCGGGCCAGTAGTGGTCGACCTGTCGCGCTTCGTCGTCCCGGGCGAAGCACCGCCGTTCTCCGACCAGACCCTGGTCGACGTGCGCGCCGGCCGCGCGACGGTGCTCGGCGACGAGCGCGGGGTCGCCGTGGTCCGTGACGGCGAGCTGGAACTCGTGGTCGCCCAGGAGGCGCGGGGCCACGGTCTCGGCACCGCCCTCGCCCGGCAGGCGCTCACCCCGGGCGGCGGGGCCGCTCCCGTGGACGGGCCGGCCCCTCGGCTCGCGTGGGCGCACGGGGACCACCCCGCTGCCCGAGCACTCGCGGCTCGCTTCGGCTGGACGGCGGTCCGCACGCTCCTGCAGCTCCGCGCCCCGATCGCGTCCGTCGCCCCCGACCCCGCGGTGCCGGCCGGCTGGTCCCTGTCGTCGTTCCGGACGGGCGACCCCGCCGACGAGGCCGACTGGCTGGCGCTCAACGCCGCCGCCTTCGCGCACCACCCGGAACAGGGCCGGATGACGCTCGACGACCTGCGCGCCCGCGAGGCCGACGACTGGTTCTCCGGCGACGACCTGCTCCTGCTCCGCGACGACTCCGGGGACCTCGCCGGGTCGTGCTGGCTCAAGGTCGAGGGCGACACCGGCGAGTTCTACGCCGTGGCCGTCCGACCCGACCTGCAGGGCCGGGGACTCGGCGGCGTCCTGATGCGCGCGGGGACGGCACGCCTGACCGGCCGGGGCCTCTCCGCCGCGGCGCTCTACGTCGAGGGCGACAACGCCCCGGCGCTGGCCCTGTACCGCCGATCCGGGTTCGAGCAGCACGCGATCGACGTCCAGTACGCGGCCGGCTGACGCTCCTCCACACGGCGTCGTTCACCGCCCGTTTCCACAGCGTCCACGTGCGGCCCTCCTGGCGCAGGGGGCGGGTGGCAGGATGTGGGCATGGACACCGAACCGCAGCTCGACGGCGACTCCGTCGCACCGGACCTCGACGACTTCGACGAGGTCGTCGAGATCGAGCACGAGTCGCTGCCCACCGACCGCTACTTCGACCGTGAACTCAGCTGGCTCCGGTTCAACCAGCGCGTGCTCGAACTCGGCGAGGACCGCACGCAGCCGCTCCTCGAGCGGGCGAACTTCCTGGCGATCTTCGCGTCCAACCTCGACGAGTTCTTCATGGTCCGGGTCGCCGGCCTGAAGCGCCGCATCGACACCGGCATCGCCGTGCCGACCAACGTCGGTCGCGCACCGAGCGACGTGCTGCGCGACATCGCGACGAAGGCGCACGAGCTGCAGGACCGCCACGCGCAGGCGTTCATCGGGTCGCTCAAGCCGGACCTCGACGCCGCTGGAATCCACATCGAGCACTGGTCCGACCTCGATGAGGCCGACCGGCTCCGGATGCGCGAGTACTTCAACGAGCAGATCTTCCCGGTGCTCATGCCGCTCGCGGTCGACCCGGCGCACCCCTTCCCGTACATCTCCGGGTTGTCGCTCAACCTCGCGGTGCGCGTGCGCAACCCGAAGTCGCAGCGGCAGGAGTTCGCGCGCCTCAAGGTCCCGCAGAACTTCTCGCGGTTCATCAAGCTGCCGGACGACGACTCCGGGCTGCTCCGCTTCATCCCGCTCGAAGACCTCATCGCGAACCACCTCGACGACCTCTTCCCCGGGATGGAGGTCCTCGAGCACCACGTGTTCCGGGTCACCCGGAACGAGGACGTCGAGATCGAGGAGGACGAGGCCGAGAACCTCATCCAGGCCCTCGAGCGCGAGCTGCTCCGTCGTCGGTTCGGGCCGCCCATCCGTCTCGAGATCACCGAGGACATGGACCCGGTGACGCTCGACCTGCTCGTGCGCGAACTCGACATCACCGAGCAGGAGGTGTTCCGCCTGCCGTCGCCGCTCGACCTCGGCGGCCTGTTCGAGATCGCCAAGATCGGCCGCCCGGACCTGCACTACCCGAAGCACGTGCCGACGACCCCGGTGCAGTTCCAGCCGGGCGAACCGAACACGAAGCCGGACCTCTTCCGCGCGATCGCGGCGAAGGACGTCCTCGTGCACCACCCGTACGAGTCCTTCGCGACCAGTGTGCAGGCGTTCCTCGAGCAGGCCGCGGCCGACCCGAACGTGCTCGCGATCAAGCAGACGCTCTACCGCACCTCGGGCGACAGCCCCATCGTCGAGGCGCTCATCGACGCCGCGGCCGCGGGCAAGCAGGTGCTCGCACTCGTCGAGATCAAGGCGCGCTTCGACGAGCAGAACAACATCACGTGGGCCCGCAAGCTCGAGAAGGCCGGCGTGCACGTGGTCTACGGCCTGGTCGGGCTGAAGACGCACTCGAAGCTCGTGCTCGTCATCCGGCAGGAGGGCGGGACGCTCAAGCACTACAGCCACATCGGGACGGGCAACTACAACCCGAAGACCTCGCGCATCTACGAGGACATGGGGCTCTTCACGTCGGACGACACCGTGGGCAAGGACCTCACGCGCCTGTTCAACGAGCTGTCGGGCTACGCGATCGAGAAGAAGTTCAAGCGCCTGCTCGTCGCGCCGCTGCACCTGCGGAAGGGCCTGCTCAAGCGCATCACGACCGAGGCGGACAACGCCCGCGCCGGCAAGCCCTCGGGGATCCGCATCAAGGTCAACTCGATGGTGGACGAGCAGATCATCGACGCGCTGTACCTGGCGAGCCAGGCCGGTGTGCCGATCGATGTGTGGGTCCGCGGCATCTGCTCGCTCAAGCCCGGCATGGAAGGCGTCAGCGACACCATCCGGGTGCGCAGCGTCGTCGGCCGGTACCTCGAGCACTCGCGGGCGTTCGCGTTCCACAACGACGGCGACCCGGCCGTGTTCATCGGCTCGGCGGACATGATGCACCGCAACCTCGACCGCCGCGTCGAGGCGCTCGTCCGGCTGTCCGACCCCGGCCACGTGAACGAGGTCCACGAGATGTTCGACCTCGCCATGGCGGACACGACGAGCTCGTGGCACCTCGAGTCGGACGGCGAGTGGACGCGCCACTCGACGGACGAGGACGGCCGACCGCTCGATGACGTGCAGAATGTCCTCATGCGGAAGATCTCGGCGCGGAAGCGCTCCACTCGGTGAGCGGCGGCTCCTCAGGGCCGGTCGTCGCTGCGGGTGCCGTCGTCTGGCGTGAACAGGACGGCGTCCCGCTCGTGCTGCTCATCCACCGCGACCACCACAAGGACGTCTCGTTCCCGAAGGGCAAGGTCGACCCGGGCGAGAGCGTCCCGACGACCGCCGTGCGCGAGATCGACGAGGAGACCGGCTACCGCGTGCACCTCGGCGCTCCGCTGGGCACGGCCGAGTACGTCCTGCCGAGCGGCCGCGACAAGGTGGTGCACTACTGGTCCGCCCGCGTCCCCGCGAAGGAGTACGAGCGCGCCGGCAAGTTCCGCCCGAACGACGAGGTCGCCTCGGTCGAGTGGGTCACGCTCGACGACGCCCGGCACCGACTGACGTACGAGCGCGACGTCGCGATCCTCGACCGGTTCGCCGACCGCGTCGCCGCCGGGGAACACCGCACCTTCGCCCTCATCGCCCTCCGGCACGCCAAGACCGTCCCCGGCTCGGAGTGGAACGGACCGGACGCCACCCGTCCGCTCCTGCCCGTCGGCCGGTCGCAGGCGAAGTCGGTCGCGTCGCCGGTGGCCGCCTTCGGTCCGAAGAAGATCGTCAGCAGCACCGCCGCCCGGTGCCTCGCGACGGTCGAGCCGCTCTCCGACCGGACGCACCTCGGGGTCTCGAGCACGCCGGACATCAGCCAGGACGCCCACGACCGGGGTGCCGCCGACGTCAAGGGCGTCGTGCAGAAGCGCCTCGACAAGGCGAAGACGACGGTCCTGTGCTCGCACGGGCCCGTGCTGCCGGACATCATCGCCCGCATCGCGACCGCGACGGCCGACGAGTCCGGACGGTTCGACCTCCGCCGTGCCGCGATGCTCTCGGTCGGCGACTTCTCGGTGCTGCACATCGCCGGCGGCAGGCTCGTGGCCGTCGAGACGCACCGCAACCCCGTCTCGGCGTAGGCCGAGCGCCCGGGCCGAGCCGCGCCTCCAGGCCCCTGCGGTGTGCATGCACACGCATGCGCCCGCGCACGGCGCGGCGTTCCCGATCCTGCACCCGCGCGCGCTCCGACGCACGGCGCCCCGTCCAGGACAACCCCTCGTTCACCTCCCGTTCACCAGGGCGGGTGATCCCCGTCACCTCGCGTCCCTACAGTCGCTCCCGGGTCAGCACCGGCCCACGGGACCAGCAGCGGTCCCACCTGCACTGACATTCCCGAAGGGACCCCTGTGAACATCAAGCGAATCGGTACGGTCGCGGCAATCGCGATCGCCGGCGCGGTCGTGCTCTCCTCGTGCGCGGCGAACGAGGACGCGGGCAACACGCCCTCGTCCAGCTCGAGCTCCGGCACCGACTACTCGAAGCTCTCGGGCACGCTGACCGGCTCGGGTTCGTCCGCCCAGCAGACGGCCGAGGCCACCTGGGCCGCTGGTTTCCAGAACGTCGCCTCCGGCGTGACGGTCAACTACTCGCCCGACGGTTCGGGCGCCGGCCGCAAGAACTTCACCTCGGGTGCTGCCGACTTCGCCGGCTCCGACGCCGCGCTGAAGGACGAGGAGCTCGCGGGCTCGTTCGCCCTGTGTGCCGCGGACTCGAAGGCCATCGACATCCCGGTCTACATCTCCCCGATCGCCATCGCCTACAAGGTCGACGGCGTCAAGGACCTCACGCTCGACGCGAAGACCATCGCGGGCATCTTCTCGGGCAAGATCACGAAGTGGAACGACTCGCAGATCGCCGACCTGAACAAGGACGCGACCCTGCCGGACGCGAACATCACGGTCGTGCACCGCTCCGACGACTCGGGCACCACGCAGAACTTCTCCGAGTACGTCGCGGCGAACGCCAAGGACGTCTGGACCGAGGCCCCCAGCCAGACCTTCCCGTACCAGGTCGGCGACAGCGCGAAGGGCACCTCGGGTGTGGCCTCGGCCATGGCCAGCGCCTCGAACGCCATCACCTACATCGACGACTCCGGCGCCGGTGACCTCGACAAGGCGAAGCTCATGGTCGGCGACAAGGCCACCGAGATCTCCGCCGAGGGTGCTGCCAAGGTCGTCGCGGACTCCGAGACGGTCTCCGGCCGCGCGGACAACGACCTCGCGATCGACATCAACCGCACCGACACGGCCGAGAACGCCTGGCCGCTGGTGCTCGTCTCCTACGCGATCGCCTGCCAGGAGTACAAGGACGCCGACAAGGGCAAGCTCGTGAAGGGCTACCTCGACTACGTCGTCTCGAAGGACGCGCAGGACGCCGCCGCGAAGGAGGCCAAGTCGGCCGCCCTCTCGACCGACCTCGCCGAGAAGGCCGCGAAGGCCGTCGCCTCCATCAAGTAAGACACCCTGAGCGCCCGGACGCCGGTCCCACCCACCTGACCGGCGTCCGGGCCCTCGCCGGTCCGCTCCACGCTCCGAGCGGACCGCGCACCACCGGACACCCCCGACCCGTCGCCTCCCCCGGCGTTCCTCCGACAGGAGTCCCATGACGACCGCACCGGCCCAGCCAGTGGCCCCCGTCACCCCCAAGCCGAAGCCCGTCGTCCGCATCGGCGATCGCGTCTTCTCCGCCGCGTCGGTCATCGCCGGCGGGCTCATCCTATTCGTGCTGGTGCTCGTCGCCGCCTTCCTGGTCTGGCAGAGCATCCCGGCGTTCTCCGCGAAGGTCGGCGAGCTGCCGAACAGCGCCACGAACTTCTGGGACTACGTCGGCCCCCTCGTCTTCGGTACCGTCTGGTCCGCGCTCATCGCGCTCGTGATCGCCGTGCCGCTCGCCCTCGGGATCGCGCTCTTCATCTCGCACTACGCACCGCGGCGACTCGCCCCGGTGCTCGGCTACGTGATCGACCTGCTGGCCGCGGTGCCGTCGGTCGTCTACGGCCTCTGGGGAATCGTGGTGCTGGCGCCGTTCGTGAAGCCTTTCTACGTCTTCCTGAACACCTACCTCGGCTGGATCCCGCTGTTCTCCGGGCAGGTGTCCGGCACGGGTCGCACGATCCTCACCGCGTCGATCGTCCTCGCCGTCATGGCCATCCCGATCATGACCGCGGTCATGCGCGAGATCTTCCTGCAGGCACCGCGCCTCAACGAGGAAGCGGCCCTGGCCCTCGGCGCGACCCGCTGGGAGATGATCCGCCTGTCGGTCCTGCCGTTCGCCAAGTCCGGCATCGTGTCCGCGATCATGCTCGGCCTCGGTCGTGCGCTCGGCGAGACGATGGCGATCGCGCTGGTGCTGTCGGTGTCGACGAACGTCACCTTCCAGATGCTCACGTCGCTGAACCCCTCGACGATCGCGGCGAACATCGCCCTGCAGTTCGCCGAGGCGTCCGGCACGGCCCTGAACGCGCTCATCGCGTCGGGTCTGATCCTCTTCGTCATCACCCTGGTCATCAACATGCTCGCGCGGTACATCGTCCGCAAGCGAGTGAGCTGAGAGGTACGACCCGATGTCCCTCGCCATCCGGCAGTCCGGCGTCGCCGGCAACGTCTACGCCAACGGCAAGCTGCACAAGTCCGTGCCGTGGCTGCTCCTCGTCGGCTCCTGGGTCGCGCTGATCCTGGTCTTCGCCCTGCTCAACGCCGGCGGCGCGGTCAAGGACTTCAACGTCGTCGCGGCGCTCTTCCTCGGCACGGTCCTGTTCGACGTCCTCATCGTCGTCGTCTCGCGCATCGTCGAGGGTGGTCGCAAGGCCGTCGACCGGCTCATCACCTCGCTCGTCATCACGGCGTTCGTGATCGCGGTCCTGCCGCTCGTCTCCCTGCTCTACACGGTGCTGGCGGACGGCCTCGCCCGCTTCGACGTGGAGTTCTTCTCGTACTCGATGCGCGGCGTCATCTCCGAGGGCGGCGGCGCGCTGCACGCCCTCATCGGCACGCTCGAGATCACGCTGTTCGCGGCCCTGATCTCGGTGCCGATCGGCCTGCTCACGTCGATCTACCTCGTCGAGTACGGCACGGGCGCCCTCGCCAAGGGCATCACGTTCTTCGTCGACGTCATGACGGGCATCCCGTCCATCGTCGCCGGCCTCTTCGCGTACTCGCTCTTCGCGCTGTTCCTCGGCCCGGGCGCCCGCTTCGGCCTGGTCGGCTCGGTGGCGCTGTCGGTGCTGATGATCCCGATCGTCGTGCGCTCCACCGAAGAGGTCCTGAAGATCGTGCCGATGGAGCTCCGTGAGGCCTCGTACGCCCTCGGCGTCCCGAAGTACCTCACCATCCTCAAGGTCGTGCTCCCCACGTCGCTCGCCGGCATCACCACCGGCGTCATGCTCTCGATCGCCCGCGTCATCGGCGAGACCGCCCCGCTGCTGGTCACCGCCGGGTTCACCGCGAGCATGAACTACGACCTGTTCAAGAACCCGATGATGACCCTGCCGGTGTTCGCGTACACGCAGTACTCGCAGCAGGGCGCCAACCCGGTGCCGTTCGTCGACCGGGCCTGGACGGCAGCGCTCCTGCTCATCCTCATCGTGATGCTGCTGAACCTGCTCGCCCGCTTCATCACCCGCCTCTTCGCCCCCAAGCTCTCGCGCTGACGCGCGGATCCACCCACCCCGAAGGAACACAGTGTCCAAGCGCATCGAGGTCGACGGCCTCAACGTCTACTACTCGAAGTTCAAGGCGGTCGAGGGCGTCGACATGACGATCGAGCCCCGCACCGTGACCGCGTTCATCGGTCCGTCCGGCTGCGGCAAGTCCACCTTCCTCCGCACGCTGAACCGCATGCACGAGGTCATCCCGGGCGCCTACGTCGAGGGCTCGGTCAAGATCGACGGCGACGACCTGTACGGCGCGGGCGTCGACCCGGTGCTCGTCCGTCGCCAGGTCGGCATGGTGTTCCAGCGTCCGAACCCGTTCCCGACGATGTCCATCAAGGACAACGTGCTCGCGGGCGTGAAGCTCAACAACAAGCGCCTCTCCCGCTCCGAGTCGGACGACGTCGTCGAGCGGTCCCTGCAGGGCGCGAACCTCTGGAACGAGGTCAAGGACCGCCTCGACAAGCCCGGCATGGGGCTGTCCGGCGGCCAGCAGCAGCGCCTCTGCATCGCCCGCGCGATCGCGGTGCAGCCGGACGTGCTCCTCATGGACGAGCCGTGCTCGGCGCTCGACCCGATCTCGACCCTCGCGATCGAGGACCTCATCGAGGAGCTGAAGAAGGAGTACACGATCGTCATCGTGACCCACAACATGCAGCAGGCCTCGCGCGTCAGCGACAAGACGGCGTTCTTCAACATCGCCGGCACCGGTGCCCCCGGCAAGCTCATCGAGTTCGACGACACCGCGACGATGTTCTCGAACCCGTCCGTGCAGGCCACCGAGGACTACGTCTCCGGCCGCTTCGGGTGATCGTCGTCCGCCCGTCGCGCTGACGGTCGACCAGGAGGCCCGGTGCACGTCCGCCACGGAAGCGCACCGGGCCTTCCGTCGTGCGCGGGGCGCGGGGCGCCGGCCACTCGTGCGCGGGCATGTTCCGACGTTCCACCAGTCGATCGACCGGTGGAACGTCGAACGATGCGCACGCAGACGGTGCGGGTGCATGTGTCGACGTTGCACGTGTCGATCGACGAGCGCGATGTCGGAAGATGCACGGGCAAGAACCGCCCGCGCACGCCCGCCCACGCCCCGCCCCCGCCGCGCGACCACCACCCGCCGGGCACGACGAACTCCCCGCCCGCGGACCGTGCCACGCGAGCGGGGAGACGTGCGAACCAGTGCCCGGGTCAGGCCGAGGTGGTCGGAACCGCCATGATCGGCGTCGTCGTCGGCTGGTCCGAGCCACCGGCGGGCTCCACCGTCATGCCGATCGTCGCACCGTGCGACAGCGACCCCTTGAGGACCGCCGAGTGCACCCCGGAGGACACCCCGTCCATCAGGCCGGCAGCGTTGATCTTGCCGCCGGTGCCCTCGGAGCCGATGTACCAGAGTTCGTAGGTCTTGCCCTCCGGAGCCGCGGGGACCCCGTCGAGGATGACCGCGGACTTGCCGACCTCGTTCGACCAGACGACCGTGGCCGTCCCGCCGCCCGCGACCTTGGCGGTGCTGCGCTGGAAGTCCGACGCGGCGTAGATGCGGTCGAGTCCGCCGGACGCCTGCGTCGTGCCCGGGCCGGGCTCGTTCGAGGGCGTGAAGGACGTGCCGACGCCGAGTCCGACGCCGAGGAAGACCACGGCGACGGCGGCTGCGGCGGAGAGTGCTGCTGCCGGACGCTGGAACCAGCGACGGCGAGCCTTCTCCGAAGCCGCACCACCGGCGGACGCGAGGTCCGTGGCGGGGGCGAACCGCGCCTCCTGGCCGGCATCGCCGACCGGCGCGTCGGCGACCGGAGCGGTCGTGGCAGCCGGCTCGGACCGCGAGGCCACCGGAGCAGCCTGCGGGGTCGATGCGATCTGGGCCATCAGCGACGCCTTGAGCGACGAGGGCGGCTCGATCGGGGTGACGGCGTAGGCGAGCTGCAGCGCGGTCTCGCGCAGCGAGTCCGTCTCGGCCTGCAGCTCCGGGGAGGTGGAGAGCGCCGAGTCGAGCAGTGCCCGCTCGTCCTCCGACAGCGCGTCGAGGGCGTGTGAACCCGTCAGCAGAGCCGGGTCGTCGTGTCGTTCGGTCATGATGTCACCCCCATCTCGTCGCGGAGTCTGATCATCCCGTCACGGAGACGGGTCTTGACGGTGCCGATCGGGACACCGAGGTGGTCGGCCATCTCGCTGTGCGAGTAGCCGCCGTAGTACGCGAGTTGGACTGCCTGGCGCTGGAACTCGGTGAGCTTCGCGAGCGCCCGGCTGACGCGTTCGTGCTCGATCCGGATCTCGACCGACTCGGAGACCTGGTCGAAGCCGGCCTCGAAGTCGCGGATGCCGATCTTCGTGTCACGGTCGTGCGAGGACTGCGATGCCCGCACCCGGTCGACCGCTCGGCGGTGGGCCATGGTGAGGATCCAGCTCGCTGCGGTGCCGCGCTTGCGGTCGTAGCGGGTGGCTTGCTGCCAGACCTCGAGGAAGACCTCTTGCGTGACCTCTTCCGACTGTGCGCGGTCCCGGAGGAGCCTCGTCACGAGGCCGAGCACGCGGCCCGAGAGCACGTCGTACAGGTCAGAGAAGGCTGCCTGGTCGCCGGTCGCCACGCGGGCGAGGAGGTCGTCTGGGGACGCCTGAGCCGGCTCGGTCGAGCTCCAGCTCTCGGTGTCACTGTCCACGATGGCAAGCATTGCAGGTTTCCCTCCTCTCGGTTGCGATCTGGCTGTGAGTCCTGTCCGACCACGCGTTCGGGTCTCGTGGTCGGGACAGTGGTGCAGGACAGCACGAGGGCCCGCGTGACCCGCAGGGAATTGACCGCCAGGGAGCGGACCGGGTCTCGCGGGACCCTCGCTGTCGTGACCGGCTCATCGCCTGTCACGGTGATGATTCGGCACCCTCGCCCAACCGGATTGGAGCGGTTCTCACGGCTTGTCGCTGGGGCACGCCCGGCGTCGGTTCTGTCCACCGAGAGTGAACAGGGTCGTGTGCGCGGCCGCGGTCTCGTAGAATCGATGTCGCCGGGCCGCAGCAAGCCCCGGGCTCCAAAATTCGCCGCTTCGAGCGGCCTCGCGCCGAGAGGCGCTTCTGCGGCCCGGTTCTTCTCTGCCCGCTTCGTGCGTGCGCGTTCCGTGCCCGCTTCTCGGGTGCGCGTTCCGTGCCCGCTTCTTGCGTGCG
>NZ_MJGQ01000006.1:141907-250201 GCF_001865095.1 Curtobacterium sp. MCBA15_013
TGCGTGCGTGTCGCGTGCCCGGTGGGCGACGCCGCGTTCGGGCCAGGAGGCGCGGTGCGGGTCCGCCCCGCGACCCGCTCAGTCCAGGCTGTCGCGGCGCCAGAGCGACGCCGCCTCGGTGAGGTCGGCCGCCAGTTCCGACAGGCGCAGCGCGCGCGTCGTGAGTTCGGACGCCCGGTCCCCCGCCGTGAGGTCCGCGTCGTCCGCCACCGCGGTCGCTCCTGCTGCCGTGAGCCGGCAGAACGCGGCACCGCGGTCGAGCGCCACCGCGAGGTCACCCGTGTAGAGGCCGTGCAGGATCCGGTCCGCCAGCGTCAGGATCTCCGCCGGTCCGGTCGGCTGCTCGGCGCCCGCGACGGCCTGGTCGATCGTGCCGATCCGCTCCGTGCCGCGCGCGAAGAGGTACGCGATCTCCTCCGGGTTCTGCCGGATGACGGTGCGGACGAGGTAGATCCGCCACAGTGCGCCCGGGAGCGTGTGCGCCCCCACCCGCGCCCACAGCTCGGCGATGGCGTCGATGCCGTGCACGTCCGTGTAGGTCACCAGGCGCTCGACGACCGCCGGGTCCGGGTCCTGCCGCACGCGGTGGAGCAGGGCGTTCGCGGTCTCGTGCGCGACGCGGTTCACCACGGCCGGGTCCTCGCCGCCCTGGATCGCGGCGAACTCCTGGTCGGTGAAGTGGACGGGACGGTGGTGATCGCGAGGCACCGCGTCAGTGTAGGCACGGCCGGTGACGCGCCCGCCCTCCGTTCGCCCAGAACGCAACCGCTCCGTCGCGCGTACGGTGTCTGATCGGGAGGCGCTCCTCCCGCACGCGAAGGAAGAGGACTCCCATGAACCCCCTGCTCATCATCCTGGCCGTGATCGCGGTCATCCTGCTGTTCGTCGGTGGCTTCACCGCGAGCCTGAAGTTCCTGCTCTGGGTCGGCCTCGTGCTGCTCATCGTCGCGGTCGTGCTGTGGCTCGTCCGCACGCTCACCGGGCGTCGCAGCTGACCCGTCCCCTCGGTTCTTCCCGGAGGCCCTCACCCGCTAGCCTTGCGGGTGAGGGCCTCTAGCTCAGTTGGTAGAGCACCGGACTTTTAATCCGAGGGTCGTGGGTTCGAGCCCCACGGGGCCCACCGAACGTGACCGTTCCTTGGCTTGGCCGGGCTTCCCGTAGGATCGTCGGCATGCGCGATCGCCCAACCGGCAGGATCGGCTCACTGGACGGACTCCGCGGCGTCGCTGCCGCCGTCGTCGTCGTCCACCACGCCTTCCTCTCGATCCCGACCCTCTCGGACGGCAACTACCGCCGCGACGTCCCCGACTGGGCGAGCTGGATGGTGTACTCCCCCGCCCACCTCGTGTGGGCCGGCAGCGAGGCCGTCTTCGTCTTCTTCGTGCTGAGCGGCTTCGTCCTGACCCTCCCGGCCCTCCGCCGGTCGCAGGACTGGATCGCCTACTACCCGAGCCGGCTCGTCCGCCTCTACCTGCCGGTGGTGGCGTCGATCGCACTCGCGCTCGTGTTCTTCTTCCTCGTGCCCCGGCAGGACCAGCCGCACCAGTCGTTCTGGATCAACCGGCACGCCGAGCCGTTCACCCTGCACGGCCTCGTGAACGACCTCACGCTCCTCGCTCCGACGCTCGTGAACAGCCCGCTCTGGTCGCTCACGTGGGAGGTCCTCTTCTCCCTGCTCCTGCCGCTCTTCGTCTCGATCGCCGCGGTCACCCGACGCTGGTGGTGGGTGACCGCCATCGTCGCCGTCTTCCTGTCGGCACTCGGCGAGTACGAGCACTCGAAGTGGCTGATGTACCTGCCGATGTTCCTGCTCGGCTCCGCGCTCGCGGCCGGCTGGGAGCGCCTGCCGGACGTCCCGACGCTGCTCGGCTGGGTCCTGCTCGTGGTGAGCCTGCTCGGCATCACCGTGAAGTGGTGGCTGCCGACGACGGCGTGGTGGTCGCCCGTGCTGCCCGCGATCATCCTCGCCTCGGCCGGCACGATCGTCGTGCTCGCCGGCAGGTGGTTGCCCGCCGAGCGCTTCCTGCTCGGCGCGATCCCCCGCGAGCTCGGACGGCTCTCGTTCAGCCTCTACCTCGTGCACGAACCCATCACGGTGTCCGTCGCGAACCTCCTCCCGCGTGCCCTGCCGTCCTGGCTGGTCCTCGTCGCGATCCCGATCGGCATCGGCGTCGCCTACGTGTTCTCGCGGCTCGTGGAACTGCCGGCGCACCGCTTGGCGAAGCACATCGCGAAGTCGCTCTCGAGCCGTCCACCCGTCCCGCAGGCTGTCTGACGGTTCAGCACCTCGCCGGGCGGGTGTCCGGGGGCACGGATGCTGAGCACCTACAATCCCGGTGTGGCTCGACGAACCGACGGCGGTGTGCCCGGCGGCTCCCGTCGGTCCACCGCGCAGACCAGGCGCCGACGAGCGGTCCCCGCGATCGCCCTCGGCGCCATGTGCCTCGGCATCGCCGGGCTGCTCGTCATGCTGCCCGCCGTGTCCGACGCCTGCCAGCCGGTGCCCGCGACGTCCGACTTCTCGGCTGAGCAGGTCGCGGACGCGATCGCTCCGGGCTCCGACGTCCTCATCGTCGGCGACTCGTACACGACGGGTCGCGGTTCCTACGACGACGTGCACGGGTGGGCGCAGGACCTCGTGTCCGAGCGGCAGTGGGACGCGACCATCAACGGCTACCCGGGGACCGGCTACGTGAACCCCGGCCGCGGTCGCTCCTCGCGCGCCGTCTACCTGTCCCGGATCGAGCAGCGGGCAGCACTCACGCCGGACCTCGTCATCGTCCAGGGCAGCCAGAACGACTGGCTCACCGACTCCGCCACCCTCGAGAAGACCGTCGAGCGGACGCTCCGACAGGCCGAGGTGCAGTGGCCGGACGCGGTCGTGGTGGCGATCGGCCCGTCGGCACCCCAGCCGCGCGCCGAGGCCACGACCGGCATCAACGACGCGGTGGCCGCCGGCGCCAGCGCCGTGGGCGTCCCGTACATCGACGCGATCGACGGGCAGTGGTTCACCGCGATGAACAGCGGCAGCTACGCCGCGACGGACCAGCAGCACCTCAACGACGCCGGGTACCTGTACCTCGCGGGCAAGATCGACGCCGAGCTCGAGCAGCTCGCGACGCAGCCCGACGGCGAACAGTGCCTCTGAGCACTCGACCGGGGTACAAGTCGTCCTCAGGAGCCTCAGGGTGGTTCCACTGCACAGTTCAGTCCGCGTTCAGCCGACTGTTGGGCTCCCGCCGATAGTGTCGTTCCCGGATCCGATCGACGGATCCTGCAGCACCGCACCATCGCAGAACGAACGGGGTACACCGTGATCGAGCCCATCGAAGCCACGCAGACCAGCACCACCGGTGACGCGCGCCGCATCGTCGAGCTCGCAGCAGCGACCAACACGACGATGAGCAACGAGCTCCTGCTCGACACGCTCCGCCGGAACGCCCAGGTCACGACCCGCCACATCCGCAAGGACTTCGTCGAGGTCGCGACCGGCACCGCGGTGCTCGGCTACGTCTGCCGGCAGCGCAAGGACTTCGTCGCCCTCCGCGGGGACGACCCGGCGTGGGCGCACGAGGTGGGCCGCTACGCGAGCGAGTCCCTCGCGGTCGAGGCGCTGCGCATGCGTCGCGCCTGACCCTCCCGGACGAACGACGAAGGCCGCCCCTCCCCGGGGCGGCCTTCGTCGTGTCCGGCGCGGACCAGCGGCGGTGCCCCACTGCCCGACCGAGTCTCGCCTCCGCGGACACCCTCGCGCCGCACGAGTCGCGAACGTGTAAGCAGGGCCGAGTCTCGGCTCCGCGGACACCGTCGCGGCGCGGGACACGCGAAACTGTCCGCCGGGCCGAGTCTCGGCCGCGGACCGGCCGCGCCCGGGTCAGGACCAGACGCGGCGGATGCCCCAGCTGCCGGTCCAGGCCTCGTCGGGCTCGAGCCAGCGCAGCCCCTCCCCGGAGTTGAGCGCGTCGGCCGGCGCCGTCATCGGCTCCACCGCCACGGCCAGCCCGGTGCCGTCGCCACGGGGGAACTCGCGGGAGGTGAACACCTGCACGTAGGGGAACGATCCGTCCTGCCAGAGTTCGACGCCGTCGCCCTCCGGTCCGTGCATCGTCGTGCGCCGGATCCCCTCGGCGTCGGGCGTGACGTCCGTGTAGGCGGTGTCGAGGTCGGCGTCACCGGCGCGGACACCGGAGCGCAGGTCGAAGGGGGTGCCGTCGACGGCCACGGTGCCGTTCGGGATCTTCCGCTCGTCCACGGTGAACGCCGTCCCCGCGTCGAGCCGGACGACGAGGTCCTCGGCGGGGGTGTCCCCGGCGCGGAGGTACGGGTGCGCGCCGATCGCGAACGGCGCACGCACGCCCGAGCGGTTCACGACCTCGTGCGTCACCCGGATGCCGTCGTCGACGAGCTCGTGGTGCACGCGGGTCTCGAGCGTGAAGGGCCAGCCGTGCTGCGGGTGGATCGTGGCTTCCTGCACGATGCCGGACTCGGTCTGGGAGACCACGCGGTACGGCGCGAACCGGAGCAGCCCGTGCGACGCGTTGCCGTACTTCGGCTCGGAGACGTCGAGCTGCTGCCGCTTGCCGTCGAGTTCCCACACGCCGCCGGCGACGCGGTTCGGCCACGGCGCGAGCACGATCCCGTTCGCCCCGGGCGGCTGCGACGTGACGGGGAACGGCTCGGTGAGGTCGAACCCCGCGACGCGGAGTTCCCGGATGCCGGCCGCCACCTCGGTGACGATCGCCTCGACGACCCCGTCGGGTCCGGCGTGGCGGAGGTGGTACTGCCCTCCGGTGGGAGCTGCGGTCATGAGGTACGGGTCCTTCCCGGTGCGGATGGTGCGGATCGTGCAGATGGTGCGGGTACTGCCGGCTCGTCCGCCACGACCACCTCGACGCCGGCCGCCCGGATCGGGGCGACCTGCTCCGCCGTGGTCTCGGCGGTGACGACGACGTCGATGTCCTCGAGCGCGCGGACGACCCCGATGTGGGCCCGGCCGAACTTCGACCCGTCCGCGACCACGACCGTACGCCGAGCCGCGGCCGCGAGCATCCGCTTCGCCTCGGTCTCGGGCAGGTTGACGTTGGTGAGGCCGTGCGCGACGTCGACCCCGGTGCCGCCGAGGAACACGAGGTCCGCGGCGATCATCGGCAGCAGGGTGCCGTTGAACGGCGCCACGAGGGAGTGCTGCAGCGGACGGAGCGTGCCCCCGGTGACGATGACGGTGAAGCGCGGGACGGCGGCCTCGAGCACGAGCGCGGTCGTCAGCGAGTTCGTGACCACCGTGACGTCGACGAGGTCCTCGCGCGCGACCAGTGCCGTCGCCACGGCGGCGGGCGTGGTGCCGACGTCGAGCACGACGCACTGCCCGGAGCGCACGAGCGCCGCCGCGGCGCGGCCGATGGCGGCCTTGGCCACCTGGTGCTCGACGGCGGTCTCCTCGAAGGGGCGCTCGGTGGAACCGACCCCGAGGCGGACGGCACCGCCGCGGACCCGCCGGATCCGCGCCTCCTGGTCGAGCAGGGAGAGGTCCTGCCGGACGGTCACCTCGCTGGTGCCCAGGGCCGCTGCCAGGGCGGCCGTTCGGACGAGTCCGGGCGCGCCCTCGACGATCGAGACGATGCGGTCCTGCCGCAGCGGCGCGGGGAGCGCGCCGGCCAGGAAAAAGAGGTCGTCGTCCGTCATGCCACCAGTTTCGCGTGCTTACGAACACTTTCGCAATGCTTCGTGGAGCCGCTAGGGTTGTGCGGTGATCACCAAGCGCGTGACGAAGCTCGCGGACGGACGCGACCTCTTCTACTTCGACGACGCCGACTCGACGCTGCCCGCAGAACGCAGCATCGACCAGCGTGTCCTCGACCCGCGGCCGGAGACGGCGCGCATGCGGCAGGACGTCCTCACGGGCGAGTGGGTGTCCATCGCGGCGAGCCGGCAGAACCGCGTGTTCCTGCCGCCGGCCGACCAGGACCCGCTCGCGCCGCAGTCGGCGGAGAACCCCTCCGAGATCCCGAGCCGCTACGACGTCGCGGTGTTCGAGAACCGCTCCCCGTCCTTCGGCCCGATGCTCGCCGGAGCCGACGGGGCGGATGACGCCCCGCCGTCGCTCGACTCCCTGACCGAGGTCGGGCTGAACCGGCAGTTCCGGAGCGTCGGGCGGTGCGAGGTCGTCTGCTTCTCGCCCGCGACCGAGGGCTCCTTCGCGTCGATCTCCGAGTCACGCGCCCGCACCGTGGTCGAGGCGTGGGCGGACCGCACGGCGGCGCTGTCCCGGATGCCCGGCATCCAGCAGGTCTTCCCGTTCGAGAACCGGGGCGAGGCCATCGGCGTCACGCTCCACCACCCGCACGGGCAGATCTACGCCTACCCCTACGTCACCCCGCGCACCCAGCGCCTGCTCGCGAGCATCGAGCGGTTCGGGCCGGACCTGTTCGAGCAGCACCTCGCGAACGAACGTGCCTCCGACCGGGTCGTCCTCGCCGGTGAGCACTTCACCGCCTTCGTGCCCTTCGCCGCACGCTGGCCCATCGAGATCCACATGCTCCCGCACCGGCACGTCCCCGACTTCGCCGGGCTCACCGACGCCGAGAAGGACGAGCTGGCGCACATGCACCTGCGGCTCACCCGCGGGATCGACAAGCTCTACGGCGACCCGACGCCGTACATCGCCGCGTGGCACCAGGCGCCGGTGCACACCGGCCGCGACACCGTACGGCTCATGCTCCAGATCACGTCCCCGCGTCGCGCGGCGGACAAGCTCAAGTTCCTGGCCGGCAGCGAAGCCGCCATGGGCGCGTGGATCGGGGACCTCGTCCCCGAGACGGCGGCCGAGTTCATCCGAGGAGGGATCGAACGCGCATGACGTTCCAGCAGGTCTACGGGTACGAGCCCGCGGTGCGGTACTCCGCGCCCGGCCGGGTCAACCTCATCGGCGAGCACACCGACTACAACGACGGGTACGTGCTGCCCTTCGCCATCGACCGTCGCACGACCGCCTCGATCGCGCCCCGGGACGACCGGCAGCTGCGCGTCGCGTCGGCGTTCGACGCGGGCACCGTCGTCGAGCTCTCCCTCGACGAGCTCGCGCCCGAGCGCATGGACGGCTGGTCGGCGTACGTCCTCGGCATCGCGTGGGCACTCCGCGAGCAGGCGGGCGCGGACCTCACCGGCAAGACCGGCTTCGACGTCTTCATCGAGTCGGACGTCCCGGTCGGTGCCGGGCTCTCGTCGAGCGCCGCGATCGAGTGCGGCGTCGCACTCGCCTTCAACGACCTGTGGGAGCTCGGGCTCGACCGGAAGACCCTGGCCCGGGTCGGCCAGTACTCCGAGAACCACGCCGTCGGTGCCCCCACCGGGATCATGGACCAGTCCGCCTCGCTGCTCGGGGAGCAGGACGCGGTCGTCTTCCTCGACTGCCGCACGCTCGACACCGCCGTGGTCGACCTGGCGCTCGAGGCGAACGGGCTCGAGGTCCTCGTCGTCGACACCCGTGTCGAGCACGCGCACGCCACCGGCGGCTACAAGGCCCGTCGCGCGTCGTGCGAGCACGGTGCGGCCGTGATGGGCGTCGAGGCGCTCCGCGACCTGTCGGTCGACGACCTGCCCCGCGCGCAGGAACTCCTCGACGACGAGACCTTCCGCCGTGTCCGGCACGTCGTGACCGAGGACCAGCGCGTCCTCGACACCGTCCGCACGCTGCGCGAGCACGGGCCGCGGGCGATCGGGTCCCTGCTGGTCGCGTCGCACGAGTCGATGCGGGACGACTTCGAGATCTCGGTGCCGGAGCTCGACCTCGCGGTCGCGACCGCGATGGAGCACGGTGCGGTGGGCGCGCGGATGACCGGTGGCGGCTTCGGTGGTGCGGCGATCGCGTTGGTCGACCAGGAGGCGCGGCAGACGATCGCAGACGCGGTCACCGCCGCCTTCGCCGCGGCCGGGTACCGCGAGCCGACGGTGTTCACGGTGCACGCCGCGCAGGGCGCCCGGCGCGACTGACGCGCCGGGTCTCTCGGGCTGGGCCGGCCGGGGGCCCCGGGTCAGCGGGTCGCGTGCCCCGTGGTGACGGTCACACCGCCCCACGGGAAGCCGTGCGGGTGCAGGACCTCGTGGTCGATCTGGTCCATCACGACGTGCCCCTGCCACACGGTGTAGATCAGCACGCCGACCACGACGACCACCGGGACGGCCAGGTACGCCGCGAACCGGACGACGTCGCCGAGCGATCGCTTGCCGAACCGCGCGAGCATCGGCGGCAGGAACACCCCGACGACGACCACGAGGAGCAGGACGGCGATCGCGGCCGGCGCCGTGTGTCCCTCGACGTTCACGGTGGGCGGCGCACTCGACAGCGGGTTGCCGGCGTTGTCGATCCAGTGCCCGTCGCTGTCCGTCCCGCCGTACTCCGACGAGGCAGACCACATCGTGAGCGTCGGATACGACAGGAGCGCGACGGCCCCGATCAGCACGAGGCCCCCCGCTCGCGGTCGCAGCTGCCGTCCGGCGTGCGCCATCACGGGCGCGGTCTGCACGTTCTCCCCCATGTTCGAGACCCTAGCACTGCGGTCGACGCTCACGGCGCGCCCTCGAGTCGCTGGATCGACCACGAGACGTCACCGATCGTGAACGGGTGCAGGTCGCCGTGCGCGACGGCCCAGTACACCCACTGCCACTGCACGATGAACAGCACCCACACCAGCACGGTCGCCCCGACCACCCCGGCCAGACCGAGCGCGAGCACGCGGTCCTGGTCCCACCGTGCGGCACCGCGCCGAGCGACCCCGACGACGAAGCCGGCCGCCGCGAAGCCGACCGTGAGGAGCACCCACCCGATCCACGGCCGGGCCTCGAACTGCACGAAGCCGAGTTCGTGCACGTCCGTGCTGCCGGGCAGTCGCGGCTGAGCGGACCAGTTCTGTCCGAGGACCTGCAGGAACAGGCACAGCAGCGTGATCCAGACGAGCTTGCGGGCGTCCTTCGTGAAGAGCGACTCGCGTGCCCGGGGCTCCGCGGCGGAGGTGGTCATGCGCGAACGGTAGCGCGGTGCCGGCCGCGGCAGAAGCGCCCGTCCGGGGCACGCCCCGGACCCGGCCACCTCGGGCCCGCGCGGACGTGGCGGCGCCGACCCGCGCCTCCCGACCGTGCTTCGTGAGCAGAAATGGTCGGGTTCCACGACGGGACCCGACCATTTCTGCTCACGAAGCAAGCCGCGCGCTAGTGCAGGTGGCGCTCGGCGGCCTCGACCACGTTCTTCATCAGCATCGCGCGCGTCATCGGGCCGACACCGCCGGGCGTCGGCGACAAGAAGCCCGCCACCGAGGCGACCGCGGGGTCGACGTCGCCCCGGAGGCGAGCCTTGCCCGTGTCCGGGGAGACCACGCGACTGATGCCGACGTCGATGACCGCCGCACCGGGCTTCACCCAGTCCGGCTGCACGAGCCCCGCGACACCGGCCGCGGCGACGATGATGTCCGCGCGGCGGCACTCGGCGGCGACGTCCTCGGTGAGGGAGTGGGTGAGGGTCGCGGTGGCCTCGAGCCGGGTGAGGAGCAGCCCGAGCGGACGACCGACCGTGAGCCCCTGCCCGATGATCGTGACGTGCTGGCCCCGGATCGGGACGTCGTACGCCTCGAGCATCGCGACGATGCCGCGCGGGGTGCACGGCAGGGGTGCGTCGATCGTGCCGGCACCGCCCGGGACGGCGAGCACGAGCTCACCGAGGTTGGTCGGGTGCAGGCCGTCGGCGTCCTTCGCCGGGTTCATCAGCTCGAGCATCGGGATCGGGTCGATCCCCTGCGGCAGCGGGAGCTGCACGATGAACGCGGTGACCCGGGGGTCGTCGTTCATCTGCAGGATCGCTGCCCGGATGTCGGCGGCCGACGCGGTCTCGGGCAGGTCGATGCGGACCGAGTCGAGCCCGATCTGCGCCGAGTCGCGGTGCTTGCCCGCGACGTAGGACACCGAGCCCGCGTTCTGGCCGACCATGATCGTGCCGAGCCCGGGGCGGAACCCGTGGTCGTGCAGCCGGTCGATGCGGACCTTCAGGTCGTCGAGCGTGCGGGCGGCGAGGGCGGTGCCGTCGATGCGGACGGCACTGCCCTCACCCGCCCAGCGCTCGCGCGGCAGCGGCGCGGGCGACGGGGCGGCGCCGCTCACGCGTAGAGCGGGAACGCGTCGGTCAGGGCCTTCACCCGGGCCGAGAGCGCGTCGATGTCGGGGTTCGGCATGAGGGTCAGCGCGATGATGTCCGCGACCTCGGTGAACTCCGCGTCGCCGAAGCCACGCGTGGCCAGCGCCGAGGTGCCGATGCGGACACCCGAGGTGACCATCGGCGGGCGCGGGTCGAACGGCACGGAGTTGCGGTTCACGGTGATGCCGACCTCGTGCAGGAGGTCCTCGGCCTGCTTGCCGTCGACCTCGGACGTGCGGAGGTCCACGAGCACGAGGTGCACGTCGGTGCCACCGGTGAGGACGTCGATGCCCGCAGCCTTCGCGTCGTCGGCCGTCAGCCGTGCGGCGAGCGCCTGTGCACCGCGGATCGTGCGCTCCTGGCGCTCCTTGAACTCCGGGGTGGCGGCGAGCAGGAACGCGGTGGCCTTGGCGGCGATCACGTGCATGAGCGGACCGCCCTGCTGGCCCGGGAACACGGCCGAGTTGAGCTTCTTGAAGAGCGACTCGTCGTTGGACAGGATGATGCCGGAGCGGGGGCCGCCGAGGGTCTTGTGCACCGTCGAGGACACCACGTGGGCGTGCGGCACCGGGGACGGGTGCAGGCCGGCGGCGACGAGACCGGCGAAGTGCGCCATGTCCACCCAGAGCTTCGCGCCGACCTCGTCCGCGATCTCGCGGAACTTCGCGAAGTCGAGCTGGCGCGGGTAGGCCGACCAACCGGCGATGAGGACCTTCGGCTGGTGCTCGATGGCCTTCGCGCGGATGTCGTCGTAGTCGACCTCGAACGTCTCCGGGTCGACGCCGTACGCGACGGCGTTGTAGATGCGGCCGGAGAAGTTGAGCTTCATGCCGTGGGTCAGGTGACCGCCGTGCGCGAGCTCGAGGCCGAGGATGGTGTCGCCGGCCGACGCGATGGCGTGCAGGACGGCCGCGTTGGCCGTGGCGCCCGAGTGCGGCTGGACGTTGGCGTACTCGGCGCCGAAGAGGGCCTTCGCGCGGTCGATGGCGAGCTGCTCGGCGACGTCGACGTACTCGCAGCCGCCGTAGTAGCGCTTGCCCGGGTAGCCCTCGGCGTACTTGTTGGTGAGCACGGAGCCCTGCGACTCGAGGACGGCGCGCGGCACGAAGTTCTCGGACGCGATCATCTCGAGGGTGTCGCGCTGGCGGCCGAGCTCCTGCTCGAGGACGCGGGCGATCTCGGGGTCGACCTCGTTCAGCGGGGCGTTGAAGGCGGTGTTGGTGGCTGCGGGGGGCAGATCGGTGATGGACACGGGACTCCTCGTTGTCTGTTCCGTCGCGCACGCGCACGACGAGGTGGACGGGTGGGCGCGGCCCAGGCGTACGGCCGCGCACCGTGTCAGGTGTCGCTCCCCGATGGTGACCCATCCAACGCCAGTCGCGACCCCCCGATCGTACCGAGCGAGCAGGTTCGTGTCACCCTGGGTGCATGACCCTGTTGACGCCCGACGTGGACGAGCGCACCGACGCCCGCACGAGCGTGCGACCGGACACGCCGTGGGTCGCCGTCGTGTGGGACGACCCGGTGAACCTCATGTCCTACGTGACCTACGTCTTCCAGCAGTACTTCGGCTTCCCACGGGCGAAGGCGGAGCGACTCATGCGCCAGGTGAACGACGAGGGACGCGCGATCGTGGCGACCGGCCCCCGCGAAGCGATGGAGGCCCACGTCGAGGCCATGCACGGGTACGGGCTGCAGGCCTCGGTGGACAGGGCGCCCGCTCCGTGATCCCGTTCGTCCGCCGTGCCGACGGCGTGCACCTCGCCATGTCCTCCGGCGAGCGCGGCGTGCTCACGTCGCTGACCGAGCAGCTGCAGCAGGTGCTCGACGGGGACCTCGCGTCGGACCCGGTCGCGGCGCGGATGTTCCCGGATGCCTACCGCGACGACGCCGAGGCGAGCGCGGAGTTCCGGCGGTGGACCGAGTCGGACCTGGTGGCGAGGAAGACCGAGAACGCCCGGGCCGTGCACGCGTGGCTCACCGGGGCACGGGACGGCGCCTTCGAGACCTCGGACGAGCAGGCCTGGCTGCGCTGCCTGACGGACCTGCGGCTGACGATCGCGGACCGGCTGGGGATCGTGGACTCCGCTACGGAGGAGCAGTCGTACACCGCCGACGCGGGCGTCGGCCTCCGGGACGTCTACGACTGGCTCGGGTACGTGCAGGAGCACCTGGTCGAGACCCTGACCGGTCCGCGGTGAGCGTCGCCTTCCGCCCCGTCGACGGTGACGACCTGGAGGCGCTGCTCGCCTTGTCGACGGACGAACCGGTCGCGTGGATCGGTGCGGACCGGTACCGGGCCGAGTCCGCCACGGGGAACTACCGCCCGGAGTGGTCGTGGCTGGCCCTGCGGGACGGTCGCCCCGTCGGCCGTGCCCTGTGGTGGGGCGGCGCGGACGCCACGGCACCGTCGACACTCGACGACCTGCTCATCGCACCGGGGTCGTCCGACCCCGACGAGCGCCGGGAGATCGCCGCCGGACTCATCGCCGCCGGAACCGCCGCGTTCGGTTCGCTGCCGGAGTGGATCGTCGACGTCGCGGTGGACTGGCACACCGACGACGGCGCCGTCGCGGCCGTGCGGTGGCGGACGGAAGCGGCCCGTGCCGCCGGACTCGGACGGATGACCGAGCGGGTCAGCGTCGCGCTCGAACGGCCGGGCGCTCCCGCGACGGAGTCGGTGTCGACGCCGGCCCTGCGGTTCCGCGGTGGCGACGACGCCGAGTTCGTGGACCTCTTCGCGCGCGTCGCGGTCGGGAGCCTCGACGCACACACGCTGGCCTCCGGCGCCGAACTGGGCTCGCGGGGCGCGGCCGCCGACGATCTCGCGTTCTACGGGTCGCTGCCCGGATCACGGGACGGGTGGCGGATCGCCCTCGACGCGGAGGGGCTCGTCGTCGGCTTCGTCATCGCGACCCGGACGGCGTACGACGCAGCGATCAGCTACATCGGCGTCCTGCCGCAGCACCGGGGGCGCGGCATCGTCGACGGACTGCTGGCCGAGGCGGTCCGGGTGCACGCCGCTGCCGGTGCACCGCGGGTGGTCGGGACGACGGACGCGACGAACACCCCGATGCGTCGGGCGTTCGAGCGTGCGGGGTTCGTGGTGACGAAGCGGCGCATCGTCTTCGAGCCCTGAGTTCAGAAGGCAGCCTTGCAAGTTCGCCTGTCGAAGTAGTACCGTGACGGTATGGAATCGGACGGTGACGGCTCGGACGTGCTCGCCGGTGCACTGCTGACGCTGTACGGCAAGATCCGCCGCACGACCCTGGTCGGCAAGGTCGACGACGTCACGGCCTCGCAGTCCGCCGCACTCGGTCGGCTCGTCCGCGACGGTGCGACCACGACCGCCGAACTCGCCCGTGCCGAGGGCGTCCGACCGCAGTCGATGGGCGCGACCGTCCAGGCGCTCGAGGACCTCGGCCTCGTCACCCGCACGCAGGACCCGACCGACGGGCGCCGGACCATCGTCGCCGCGACCGACGCCGGCCGCACCGCCCGCGACGAGTCCCACCGCGCCCGGACCCGCCTGCTCGCCGAGCGCCTCGCGACGCTCGACCCCGACGACCGTGCCACGGTCGCCCGCTCCCTCCGCATCCTCGAACCCCTCGTCGAACCGTGACCACCCGGAGGGGCGACCCGCGTCGACCGACGCGAGCCGCGCCTCCTGGCCGTCACGACGCGACCCCCTCGCAAAGGCAGCCGACCACGTCCACCGCAACCGCCTCCACACCCGTCTCCCCGTCGACCGATCCCGGCGGCAGCGGCTTCGGCCCGAAGCTCCTCGTGCCGGTCCTGGTCGGACCGCTGCTCAACCCGATCAACACGACGATGGTGTCGGTCGCCCTCGCGCCGATCTCCCGCGACCTCGGGATCGGTGCCGCGCAGGCGATCTGGCTCGTCGCGGCACTGTACCTCGCGAGCGCCATCGCGCAGCCGACGATGGGCAAGCTCGCCGACCGGTTCGGTCCGAAGAAGGTGTTCCTGACCGGACTCGTCATCGTCGGGATCGCCGGGATCGTGCCCGAGTTCCTGACCGGCTTCGGCGGCGCGGTGTTCGCGCGCGTGCTGATCGGCATCGGGACCTCGTCGGCGTACCCGGCCGCGCTGACGACCCTGCGCCAGCACTCCGCCCGCATCGGGAAGCCCACCCCGCCGCTCGTGCTCGGTGCGCTGTCGATCACCTCGCTCGTGTCCGCCGCCGCCGGGCCGCCCCTCGGCGGAGCGCTCATCGCCGCGTTCGGGTGGCACGCGATCTTCCTCGTCAACGTCCCGCTCGCCGCCTTCGGGATCGTCGTCTCCGCGCTGTGGCTGCCGTCCGACAGGCTCCGGCCGCGGACCGACGAGGACCTCCCCGTCCTCACCGCGCTCGACCCGTTCGGGATGCTGCTCATGACCGGCTTCGTGTCGGCGCTCCTCGTGTTCCTGCTCGACCTGTCCGCCGGACTCTGGTGGCTGCTCGGCACGGCAGTCGTGCTGCTCGTCGCGCTCGTGCTCTGGGAGCTCCGCGCCGTGCGGCCCTTCGTCGACGTGCGGATGCTCGCCCGGAACGGTGCCCTCTCGCGCACGTACATGCGGCTGTTCCTCGTGTACCTGCTGGCGTACACGATGACCTACGGGTTCTCGCAGTGGGTGCAGGACGTCGCGGGGTACTCGAGCGACGTCGCCGGGTACATGCAGCTGCCCGCCGCGATCGTCGCCGGGGTCGCGTCGTTCCTCATCGCCCGGAAGACCGCCGTGCGGGGGCCGCTCATCGTCGCGGCCGTGGTGCCGATCGTCGGCGGACTGCTCCTCCTGCTGCTCCACACCGGGTCGCCGGTGTTCCTGCTCGTCCTCGCGCCGGCGCTGTTCGGCGTGCCGCAGGCCCTGGCGTCCGTGTCGAACCAGGCGGCGCTCTACCGAGTCGTGCCGGCGGAGTACATCGGGACCGCGGCGGGGCTGTCCCGGACGAGCGTGTACATCGGGGCGATCGGGGCGTCCTCGCTGATCGGCGGGGTGTTCGGCCAGGCCCCGACGACGCCGGACCTGCACGTGCTGGCGTGGGTGATCGTGGGGGTCGCGGTGCTGTTGAGCGTCCTGACGATCGCCGACCGGGCGTTGTCGCGGCCGCTCCCGCGCTGACCGCGCGGCGGGGCGGGCGGCGCCGGGCGCGGCGCGCCCGCCCCCGCGCCCGCGGACCCCACTTCGTGAGCAGAAATGGTCGGGTCACGTCACCGCACCCGACCGTTTCTGCCCACGATCCCGCCCGCGCGCGCCGCGCCCGCGCGACCGCCGGCGGGCCGCAGCCCGACCGGCGGGGCCGCGCCGCGCCTCCCGACAGCCCGATCCCGGTACCCTGATCCGGTGACCGACCCGACCGCCCCGAGCGAGCAGACCCCCACGCACTGGACCCTCACGCTGGTCTGCGACGACCAGCCCGGGATCGTGCACGCCGTCTCCGGAGCCGTCGTCGCCGCGAGCGGGAACATCACCGAGTCGCAGCAGTTCTCGAGCGTCGACACGAACACGTTCTTCATGCGCCTCCAGGTCATGGCCCCCGTCGACCGCACCACGTTCGAGGCCGCGCTCGCCCCCGTCGCCGAGCGCTACGACGCCCGCGTCCAGCTCGACGTCGTCGGCCGGCCGCTGCGCACCCTCGTCCTCGTGTCGAAGGCCGGGCACTGCCTGAACGACCTGCTGTACCGGCAGCGCGGCGGACAGCTCCCGATCGAGGTGCCGCTCGTGCTCTCGAACCACGCGGACCTCTCCGAGCTCGCGTCGTTCTACTCCGTGCCGTTCGAGCACCGGCCGGTGACGGACGCCGCGAGCAAGCAGGAGATGGAGCGCCGGGTGCTGCAGGCGGTCGAGGAGCACGACATCGAGCTCGTCGTCCTCGCCCGGTACATGCAGATCCTCTCGCCGGAGCTGTGCGCCGCGCTCGAGGGTCGCGCGGTGAACATCCACCACTCGTTCCTGCCGGGCTTCAAGGGCGCCAACCCCTACCGGCAGGCGCACGCTCGCGGGGTCAAGCTCATCGGTGCGACGGCGCACTTCGTGACGAGCGATCTCGACGAGGGCCCGATCATCGAGCAGAACGTCGTCCGCGTGGACCACACGAAGGACCCCGCCGAGCTGGTCTCGATCGGCCAGGACGAAGAGTCCCGCACGCTCACCCAGGCGGTGCGCTGGATCGCCGAGGACCGTGTCCTCCTCGACGGTGCCCGCACCATCATCTTCAAGTAGGCACCGCATGTCAGCACCGCAGTCCCCCGTCGATTGGGGCGACACCCCGGACCCGCACGCCATCCGCCCGCGGAGGCTCGACGGCTGGACGGTGCTCCGCATCCTGGTGTGCGCCTTCGGCCTGGTCTCGTTGGCGTACTGGGGCTACATCGCGTGGCCGTTCCCGATGCCCGGCATCCTGTTCATGATCGGCGCGCCGGTGTTCGCCGCGGTGGTCTGGTACCTGTTCCGGTCGCAGGCGTCGCCGATCGAGACGGACATCGTCGGCAAGACCATCGTCGAGGTCGCCCTCGTGATCGCGGCCGGCGGGTGCTGGATCTCGATCGGGCACCCGGTGGTGGGGCTGGTCTTCATCCTCGTGGCGGCCCTGTCGGGCGTGGTGCAGTTCCGCAAGGAGACCCGGTGAACGGCGGCGGCTCCGGCGGCCAGGAGGCGCGGCGCACGCTGATCCGGTCGACCCACGTGGTCGACGCGGCCGGCTCCACGGCGGACGGCTGGGTCCTCGTCGTCGGTGACACGATCCACGCGGTCGGCTCCGGCCCCGAGGCACCGGCGGCGACCTCGGTGCACGAGGTCGTGGACCTCGGCGATGCCGTCCTGACGCCCGGCTTCATCGACCTGCACGGCCACGGCGGCGGCGGCACCGCGTACGAGGACGACTCGATCGCGGCCGCCCTCGAGGTCCACCGGTCCCACGGCACGACCCGCTCGGTCCTGTCCCTCGTCGCGAACCCGGTCCCCGCGCTGACCGCCTCGCTCGACCGCATCCGCACGATGATGGCCGACGACCCGCTCGTGCTCGGCGTCCACCTCGAGGGCCCCTTCCTCTCCCCGCACAACAAGGGCGCCCACAACGAGTCGTTCCTGATCGACCCGGTGCCCGGTCCGGTCGCGGACCTGCTCGAGGCCGGCGAGGGCGTCGTCCGCCAGGTCACCATCGCGCCGGAACTCGCCGGCGCCCTCGACGCGACCGGACGGTTCGTCGCCGCGGGCGTCACCGTCGCCGTGGGCCACACCGTCGGCACGTACGACCAGGCCCGGGCAGCGTTCGACGCCGGCGCGACCCTGCTCACGCACGCGTTCAACGCCATGCCGGGCATCCACCACCGGGCTCCCGGGCCGATCGCGGCCGCCGTGGCCGACGACCGCGTGACGCTCGAGCTCATCCTCGACGGCGTGCACGTGCACCCGTCCGTGGCGTCGATGCTGCTGCGTACGGCACCGGGCCGCGTCGCCCTCATCACCGACGCCATGGGTGCTGCCGGTGCGGCCGACGGCTCCTACACGCTCGGGTCCCTCGCCGTGACCGTGACGGACGGGATCGCGCACGTGGCGGGGACGGACACCATCGCGGGGTCCACCCTGACGCAGGACGTCGCGCTGCGGAACGCGGTGACCCTCGCGGGACAGGCGCTGCCGGACGCCGTGGCGGCGCTGACCAGCGTGCCGGCGGCGGCGCTGGGGCTCGGCGACCGGCTGGGTCGGCTCGCGCCGGGGTACGCCGCCGACCTCGTGGCGTTGTCGCCGTCGTTCGAGGTCCAGCGGGTGTGGGGCGCGGGGCGCGAGCTGCGCTGACGCGCCGCGGCGCCTACCGGTCGACCGGCCGCCCCCGCACCCCGCTCGCCCACGACGTGTCCGCCGTGCTCCCGACCCGCAGCGACAGCGTCCCACCGCGGGTCACGAACGACGCCGGCACCCAGGACTTCTCGAGCGTCCGGCCGTCCAGGCGTGCACCGCGGACGTACGGCTCCGTGCCGGAGGACCGGACGACGATCCGCTCCCCGCTCGACCGCCGGATGTCGACCGTGCTGAACGTCGGGCTCCCGATGAGCATCTCCGCCCGCCCCGGCGTCTGCGGGAACAACCCGATCGACGCGAAGACGTACCAGGCGCTCATCGTGCCGAGGTCGTCGTTGCCCGGCAGCCCGTTCGGCCCGGTCGTGTAGGCGTCGTCGACGACCCGACGCACGGTCTCCTGCGTCTTCCACGGCTTGCCGAGCGCGTTGTACATCCACGGCGTGTGGATGTCGGGCTCGTTGGTCGGGTCGAACTTGGTGGGGTCGCCACCGGTCACCGCGAACGCGCCGGAGCTGTCGTGGAAGAAGGTGTCCAGGCGAGCGGCAGCGACATCGTCACCGCCCAGCGCGGTCGACAGCCCGTGCACGTCCTGCGGCACGAGCCACGTGTACTGCGCACTCGTCCCCTGCGCGAACCCGGTGCCGGTCGAGGGGGACCAGTCCGGCGTCCACGACCCGTCGGCCTGGCGAGCAGCCTGGTACCCGACGGCCGGGTTGAACGTGTTCTTCCAGTAGGTCCCGCGCTCCGCGAACATCCGGGCGTCCGAGCGCAGTCCGAGCGACGAGGCCCAGTAGCCGAGCGCACTGTCGGAGATCGAGTCCTCGAGGGTCTCGGCAGCGCCACCCCAGCACGAGCAGTCGTCGTTCGCCGCGGAGTGCCGCTGCAGGTACTCGTCGAGCGCCGGTCGCTGCGCCAGGCACTGGCCCGGGCAGCCGATGTCGCTCTCGGCGTCGGCGTTCTCGACGGTCGCCTGGTGCTTCAGCGAGGCGTAGGCGGCCCGCACGTCGAAGTTCCGCACACCCATGGCGTACCAGGTGGCGAGGGTCGCGGCCGAGGGGTCGCCCGTCATGACGTGCGTCGGGGCACCGAGGTGGAGCCATCGGTCCCACACCCCGCCGTTCTGCTCGGCGAACCGCAGCATCGACTGCGCCATGTCCCCGGCGACGTCCGGTCGCAGCAGGGCGAGCAGCTGGATCTGCGCGCGGTACTGGTCCCACCCGGAGTACGTGCCGTAGACGGCCCGGTGGCCCCGGTCCATCCGGTGCACCCGCTGGTCCGGCCCGAGGTATCGGCCGTCACGGTCGTTCAGCGTGTTCGGCTGCATGAGCGCGTGGTACACGGACGTGTACAGCTGGGTGGTCCGGTCCGCCGTGCCGCCACCGACGCGCAGGCGCGACAGTTCGCGGTTCCAGGAGGCGCGGGTGCCGGCCGCCACGCTGGCGACGGTCGAGCGCGGGGTCACCTCGCCGTCGCGGTTCGCGACGGCTCCTGCGGCGCTCACGTACGAGATGCCGATCTTCGCGTGCACCGTCGCACCGCGACGCGCGTCGAACCCGACCCACGCGCCGGAGCCGCGTCCGGCACGGTCGGCGCCGGTCAGGTAGCCCTCCCCGCCGGAGGAGGACGTGCCTCCTGGCCGGACCGTGCCGTCCTGCCAGGTGCCGGTGCTCGTGAACGCCCGGTCGAAGGTCGCCGTGAAGAACAGGCGGTAGTAGCTGCGGCGGTCGGGGTTCGTGGCCCCGCCCCCGTTCGCACGGCGGCTGCAGAAGCCGCCGGTCAGGACGCTGCCGCTGACCGTGCGGGTCCGTGCGTCGACGCGGGTGGTGGCCGCCTCGCTGCCGTTGATCGAGTTCGACGTGCGGAAGAGCAGGTTCGCGTCCTCGCCGGCCGGGAACGCGAACTCGCCGACGCCGGCACGCGTGGTGACGGCGAGGTCGGTACGGACGCCGTTGTCGAGGCGGACCGTGTAGCGGCCGGGGCTCGCGGACTCGTCGTCGTGCGAGTAGCCGGCGGCGTAGACCGCGTCGGTGGAGTCGGACGACGGCGAGGTCGTGACCGGTGTGGTGACGGGCATGATCGGCACGTCACCGGCGGCCCCCGGCGCGCAGCCCGCACCGTTGAGGTGCGTCAGGCTGAACCCCCGCAGTCGGTCGACGTCGTACGAGTAGCCGTTCGCGACCGGGGTCGAGGTCTGGTCGCCCGCGGTGCCGGTGGGGCTCCACTGGAGCATGCCGAACGGGGCGGTCGCGCCGGGCCAGGTGTTGCCGTCGCCGCTCGTGCCGATGAACGGGTCGACGTACCGGGCGGGGTCGGAGACGGTCCGGGCGGCCTGCCCTGCCTGCCCGGACGGCGAGGCGACCGCCGGTGCGGCGACCATCCCCGTCCCGAGCAGCGCGGCGATCGTGGCCACCGCGGCGAGCGGCAGCGGGCGGAGGAGCGGGCGACGGTGCACGCGGGAACGGTTCACGCCCGCGACGCTAGACCCCTCGGACGGGGGACGCGCGATCGGTCACCGAGCGCTCCCCTGCTGTTCACGTCGATCGGTCGCCCCGCCCGCGCCTGCTTGGATGGATGCCATGCACCACGGGGACGAGCACGCGCCGGGCGGTCGACGTCGCCCACCGCGGGCGATCGTCCTCGTGATGGCCGAGTACGGCGTCGGGGACTCGCCGCTCTGGTACCGCGGATCCTCCGAGGACGTCGGCCTCGTCGACGCGGGCGCGGACGCCCTCGGCCTCAGCGCTGCCCTGCGGCACGACCTCGAGGCGTGGAACGACGTGTTCGACGCGCTGAGCGGGACGTCGTTCGAGTGGCCCTCGGCCGCCGCCCGTGACGCCCACCGGGTCGACGCGTTCACGCTCGCGAGCAGGGTGCAGCTCGAACTCGGCGACGGTGTCCACGTCTGGTGCGGCGCCGGCAGCGGGATCGACACCTTCCCGGTCGCGCACCCCGTCGTGGTGGCGCCCGCCCACCGCGCCGGCACCGAGGTCGAGTCCTGGAACGGCCGCCGCCGCGCCGAGGTCCTGTCCGCGCGCGCCGCCGGGCTCCGCGAGGGCACCGCGCGGGCGATCGTCGGGTGGCGAGCGCTGACCGAGCGGGCCGGGGGTCCGTTCGGTGACGCGGGGACCCGAGCACTGGGACTCCGCACGGCAGCACGCATGCAGGCCGACGTCGGCGTCCGCGCGCAGGTGGTGTCCTTCGCTGGCGCGAGCGGACCGTACACCCTCGCCGACGTCGACTGAGGTCCAGATCACACCCTCCGCTGCGAGGATGGCCCCATGAGCGTCATGGTCTCCCTCTTCGATGCGCACCGCACCCGCACCAGCGAGAAGTACACGGCCTACCCGCCGGACGTGCTGCCGATGTTCGTCGCGGAGATGGACAGCATGCTCGCCGAACCCGTGCGGGACGCCCTCGTGGCCGCGGTCACGAACGGCGACACCGGGTACGTCGGGCACGGGCGGGCGCTCCCCGAGGCGTTCGCCGACTTCGCCGAGACCCGCTGGTCGTGGCGCCTCGACCCGGACCTCGTGCGGACCACCACGGACGTCTCGGTGGCTGCGGTGGAGACGCTCCGCCGAGTCATCGAGCCCGGGGACCAGGTCGTCATCATGCCGCCCGTGTACCCGCCGTTCTGGGAGTACGTCGCCGAGGCCGGTGGCTCCGTGACCGAGGTCCCGCTGCTCGCACCCGAGGGCACCGCGGACCCGTTCGACACGACGGCCGGGTGGCGGATGGACCTCGACGGGATCGGCCGGGCGTTCGCGGACGGGGCCCGCACGGTGCTGCTCTGCAACCCGCACAACCCCCTCGGACTCGTCCACACCCGCGAGGACCTCGCCGCCCTCGCCCGACTCGCAGCCGAGTGGGACGCCGTGGTCGTCTCGGACGAGATCCACGCGCCGCTCGTGCACGCGGACGCGACGTTCACGCCCTTCCTCGACTCCTGCCCCGAGGCAGCGGAGCTCGGGGTCACCCTGACGAGCGCGAGCAAGGCGTGGAACCTCGCGGGGACGAAGTGCGCCCTGATGGTCGGCGCCTCCGAGCGTGCTCGCGCCTGGTTCGACGGCATGCCCGGCGAGGTCGTCGAGCGCACCGGGATCCTCGGGTACACCGCGAGCGTGGCGGCGTTCAGCGAGGGCGGACCCTGGCTCGCGTCGCTGCTGACCGAGCTCGCCGCGAACCGCCGCACCCTGGCCGAGCGACTCGGTGACGTGCTGCCCGGTACCGGGTACCGGCAGCCGCAGGCGTCCTACCTGGCGTGGCTCGACCTGCGGGCGCTCCCGTGGGGTGACGACCCCGCAGCCCTGCTCGTCGACGAGGCGAAGGTCGCGCTCGGCAGCGGGCCTGACTTCGGACGCCAGGGGGTCGGGTTCGCGCGACTCAACTTCGGGTGCTCGGCGGAGACCCTCGACGACGGACTCAGCCGCCTGCACACCGCGTTCGAACGACGTGCAGGCGGCTGATCCGCGGCCCTACTCGAACAGCTGCCAGGCCGGCTTGTTCGCGTACGTGTACGTGTAGTAATCGGCGAGCTTGAGGCCCGCCGCGGCTTCCTCGTCGACGACGACGGTGGCGTGCTCGTGCAGCTGCAGCGCGGACCCGGGGACGAACGACGACAGCGGCCCCTCGACCGCGGCGGCCACGGCGTCGGCCTTCGACGAGCCCTGGGCGACGAGGACGAGCTCGCGGGCCTCGAGGATGGTGCCGAGCCCCTGCGTCATGCAGTGCGTCGGGACCTGGTCGAGGCTGTCGAAGAACCGAGCGTTGGCCTCGCGCGTGGACGGGGCGAGGGTCTTGATGCGGGTGCGGGACGCGAACGACGACGTCGGCTCGTTGAACCCGATGTGCCCGTTCGCGCCGATACCGAGGATCTGCACGTCGACCCCGCCGGCGGCACGGATCGCGGCGTCGTACTCCTTCGCCGCGAACTCGAGGTCGGACGCGCGGCCGTCCGGGACCCGGACGCGGGAGGGCTCGAACCCGAGCGGCTCGATGACGTCGCGCTGGATCACCGAGGCGTACGACTCGGGGTGCTCGAGCGGGATGCCGACGTACTCGTCGAGGGCGAACGCGCGGGCCTCGGCGAACGAGATCTCCCCCGCGTCGACACGACGCTGCAGGTCGGCGTAGATGCCCTGCGGGCTGGACCCGGTGGCGACACCGATGACGGCGGACGGCTTCTTCGCGACGACGGAGGCGATCTTGGCCGCGGCGACGCGACCGACCTCAGCCGGCGTGGGCAGGATGATGATCTCCACGGTGACAGCCTACTGGTCATGACCAGTCCGCGACAGGGTCCCGTGTCGGTAGCGTGGCGGCATGCCCACGCCTGACTTCGTCCTGTCCCTCCGCTCGAAGATCGGGAACGAGCCGCTCTGGCTCACCGGGGTCACCGCCGTGGTGACGCGCGGCGAGGGCCCGGACCGTGAGCTCCTCGTCGTGCGCCGGGCCGACAACCACGCGTTCACGCCGGTCACCGGCATCGTCGACCCCGGCGAGGAACCCGCGGTCGCCGCCGAACGCGAGGTCCTCGAGGAAGCCGACGTCGTCGCCGTCGCCGAGCGCCTCGCGTGGGTGCAGGTGCTGCCGGAGATGACGTACCCGAACGGTGACCGGGCGCAGTACCTCGACCTGGTGTTCGCCTGCCGGTACGTCTCCGGGGAGCCCTTCCCCGCCGACGGCGAGAACACCGAGGCCTTCTGGGCGCGGCTCGACGCGCTGCCGGAGATGCCCGCGACCATGCGGGCACGGATCGAGGCGGCCCTGTCCGACGACCCGGCCGCGCGCTTCCAACGCTGACCCACGGGACGGGAGGCGCGGCGCGGGCCCGCACCGCGCCTCCCGTCCGTCAGTTCGCGGCTACGCGAGCGGGGCGACCGCCACGGGCGCGCCGAGCAGGCGCACGGCGACGGCCTCGCCGGCCGCACGACGGTCGCCGACCTCGTGCTGCACCGTCACGACGGTGTCGTCGTCGAGCCGGACCGTGGTGCGCCGGATCGACCCGAGGAAGCTCGAGGCCACGACCGTGCCGGTGACGCCCTCCGAGGCGAAGGCGACGTCCTCCGGGCGGACGTAGGCGAGCACCGGGCCGTCCGGCACCGAGGCGTCGAGGGCCGGGACGCTGAACCCGTAGACGAACACGTCGCCCCCGCGCAGGTCCCCGCGGAGCCGGTTCGACTGCCCGACGAAGTCCGCCGTGAACGCCGAGGACGGGGACCGGTAGAGCTCCTCGGGCGTGCCGATCTGCTCGATGTCGCCGGCGTTCATCACCGCGATGCGGTCCGAGACGGCGAGCGCCTCCTCCTGGTCGTGGGTGACGAACACGGTCGTGATGCCGAGGTCGCTCTGGATGCGGCGGATCTCGTCGCGGAGGGACACCCGCACCTTGGCGTCGAGCGCGGACAGCGGCTCGTCGAGCAAGAGCACGCGGGGGCGGGTGACCAGGGCCCGGGCGAGGGCGACGCGCTGCTGCTGGCCGCCGGAGAGCTGGTGCGGGTAGCGGTCGGCGAAATCGGCGAGGTGCACCATGTCGAGCGCGTCGATGACCTGCTCGCGGCGCGCGGCGGCGGGGACCCGGCGCATCTCCAGGCCGAACGCGACGTTCTGCCGCACCGTCATGTGCGGGAACAGCGAGTACTGCTGGAACACCATGCCGATGTCCCGCTTGTCCACCGGGGTGCCCGCGACGTCGACGCCGTCGATGCGGATGGAGCCGGCGTCGATGGCCTCGAGGCCGGCGAGCGCCCGGAGCGCGGTCGTCTTGCCGCAGCCCGAGGGCCCGAGCAGCGACACGAACTCGCCGGGTTCGATGCGGAGCGACAGGCCGGCGAGGGCACGGTGCGCGCCGTAGTGCTTCTCGACGCCGTGCAGCTCGACGGTCGCGCCGTCGGTGGCGAGCGATGCGGGGGCGGCGGGGGCGGTGACGGTCATGCGGACTCCTTCGGGGCACGGCGACGGCGGGAGCCGACCCGGCCGATGACGACGAGCAGCACGAATCCGAAGACGAGTGCGCCCAGCGAGAAGATCGCGGCGACGTAGGGGTCGGTCGACTGCACGAGCAGGAGCGCCGTCTGGAACGTCGTGCGAGAGAGGAACGAGGCGAGGGTGTACTCGCCGAGGACGACCGTGATGGTCAGGAAGCAGGCGGCGGTGATGCCGCGGCGGAGGTTCGGCAGGAGTACCCGCCACGTGACGGTCCACCACGACGCGCCGAGCGACCGGGCGGCCTCGGAGAGCACGGCCATGTCCATCGCGGTGATGGCCGCGGCGATCGGTCGGAACGCGAAGGGCAGCGAGACGATGCCGATCGCGAACGACAGGGTCCACGCGCCCGAGCCGAAGACCTGGGCGACGACCTGGTACACGGGGATGAACCCGACGACGAGGACGACCACGGGGACGGTGATCGGCACGATGCACACGAACTCGAGGACCCGACGGAGCCGCGGGTACCGCAGGGCCGTGATGATCTGGGCCGGCAGCAGGACGAACAGCACGATCCCCACGGTGATGAGCGCGATGAGCAGGGATGCCCCGAGTCCGTCGAACACCGGCTGGTAGGTCGCGGCGTTCACCGGGTCGACGAGTGCGCCGTAGTGCGCGAGCGTCAGGCTGCCGTCCGTCCCCTGGCGGAAGGTGAACTGCGCGAGGGCGACGAGCGGCACGGCGAACACGAGGCCGACCACGACGAGCACGATCGCGGCGGTGACCCGTGACGGGGCCGCGCCGAAGCGGCCGGGGCGAGCCGCGCCTCCTGGCCGTCGACGGGACGACGGGCGCGACGAACGCGACCCTCGCGATGGGCGGACCGGGGCAGCCGCGCTCATCGCTGCCACCTCGAAGCCCGACGCTGCAGCAGCGAGTACGCGCCCATCACGACCGCCATCACGACGACCATGCCGAAGGCGAGCACACCGGCGACGTTCTGCAGTCCGATGATCGTCTCGCTCGTGAGCTGCGTGCGGATGGTGAGCGGCACGATCCCGCCCTGGGAGATCAGGGCCGCCGCGGTGGCGAACGACGAGAACCCGTTCGCGAAGAGGAGCAGGAGCGATCCCCAGAACGCCGGCGCGAGCACGGGCAGGCCGATGCGGCGCCAGTACGTCGCGCGGGAGGCGCCGAGGGTGGCGGCGGCTTCACCCCACTGGGTCTTGACGCCCTCGAGGGCGGGCATGAACGTGAGGACCATCAGCGGCACCTGGAAGTAGACGTAGGGGATGACGAGCCCGGGGACCGTGTAGAGGAAGGTGCCCTCGGCGTTGAGGTCGATGTGGAAGACGGACACCAACCACGTCGTGACGAGGCCCTGCGCGCCGATCGTGGCGATGAACGCGAACGCGAGCATGACGCCGCCGAACTGGGCGAGGACGCTCGCGGCGGAGTCGATCACGGACCGGACGAGCCCGTCGGGCCGGAGTGCGGCGAGCGCCCAGCACACGATCGCCCCGACGACGGCACCGATCACGGCGGACACGGCCGACAGGGCGAACGAGCCGCCGAAGGCACGGAGGACCGACGGGTCGGCGAACGCGGCGAGGTTGGCGAACGTGAACGCGCCGTCGCTCGTGAAGAAGCCGCTGCCGATCGCGACCACCGCGGGGACGGCCAGGAACAGCAGGACGTAGGCGGCGAAGGGGGTGAGGCCGAGCCACGCGATGCCGCCGCGGCGCCGGACACGGGGTCCGGCGACGCGGCGGGCGGTGGCATCGGCCGGCTGCTCGCTCGTGACGAGCGTCGCCCCGGCGACCGGTGCCGATGCGGTCGTGCCCGCAGCGGTGGCGGGCACCCCCGGTGCCGATGCGGTGGCGCCCGCCGCGGGGGCGGGCACACCCGGTGCCGATGCGGTGGTCATGCTGTTCAGGAGCCCATCGTCGAGGCCCACTTCGCCGACAGCACCTTCGCCGCGGCGGTGACCTGCTCGTCGGTCAGCTCGACGTAGTCCTTCGGCGCGCCACCGGCGGCGTCGAGGGCGTCCTGGTCGACCTTGCCCGACTTCTCGAGCGCGGCGAGGGTGGACGGGAAGGCGCCGGCCTGGAGGTACAGGTTCTGCACGTCCGGGCTGGCGATGTACTCCTGCCAGAGGCGCGCGGCCGCGGGGTGCGGGGCGTCCTTGTTGATCGCCTGCGAGTAGTACGAGCCGAGGGCCTGACCCTCGGGGACGACGGTCTTCCAGTTCTTGTTCCCGCTCGCGCCGGCCGCCGGGCCCCACGCCAGGTTGTTGTAGGACCACTGGATCACGACGGGCGTCTCACCCGAGGCGACGGTCGCCTGCGACGGCAGCACGTTCTGGAAGTTGCCCGCCTGCTTCAGCTTGCCGAAGTAGTCGACGCCCTTCGTGATGTCGTCGGCCGAGCCGCCGTTCTCGAGCGCCGCGAGGTACACCGCCGACGCGGCCTGGTTCGCCTGGGTCGGGTCGCCCGCGATCGAGACCTTGCCCTTGTACTCGGAGCCGAGCAGGTCGTCCAGGTCCTTCGGGGCGTCCGTGATCTTCGACGAGTCGTAGCCGATGGACATCAGGCCCGTGTAGTCGCGGGTCCAGGCGCCGCCCTCGTCCTTGAGGTCCGAGGGGATGTCGCTCCAGTTCGCGACCTTGTAGTCGGTCAGGAGGTCGAGGTTCTGCTGCAGCACGGCGTTGCCGAGGTCGAGCACGTCCGGTGCCGTCGACTGGCCCTTCTGCGACTTCACGGCGGCGACCTCGTCGGCGCTCGAGCCGTTCGGGTTCGCGGAGGTGATCTTGATGCCGTACTTCTTGGTGAAGCCGTCGATGATCTTGCCGTAGTTGGCCCACGACGGCGGCAGCGCGATGACGTTGAGCTGCCCCTCCGCCTTGGCGGCCTTCACGAGGGCGTCCATGCCGCCGGCGGACTCGGCGCTCGTGGCGGTCTTCCAGTCGGTGTCGTCCTTGGTCGTGCTGGCGGAGCTCGTGGCCGAACAGCCGGCGAGGGTGACGATGGCGGCGGCGGCCAGGGCGATGCCGGCGAGGGTGCGCTTGTGCTGCACGGGGTGTGCCTTTCGGGTGCTGTGGTGCGTCGGGGTGGACCGGGGTCCGGGTCCTGGACGATCGTGGACGCGTCCGGTTTCCGGCCAGTGCTGCGGCGGTGAACGGCGGCGGAACAGCGGGTTCGCCTGTACGGTTTCGCTTGTCGGCACAGGCGCCGGCACCGGCGTCGGCCCGCATCGGGCCGGCCGGGTCAGCCCGGTTCACTCCAGGAGGCACGGATGCAGTTCACGACGACCGTCCTGCAGGCGCGGAAGACGGCCACCGGCCTGCCGGTCCCGTCCGACGTCGTCGACGCGCTGGGCGCGGGGCGCCGCCCACCCGTGGTCGTCACCCTGAACGGCGCCTACACGTACCGGTCGTCGATCGGCGTGATGAACGAGCAGTCCCTCGTCCCGCTGTCGGCGGAGCACCGTGCCGCCTCCGGGGTCGCGGCCGGCGACACCGTCGAGGTCACGATCGAGGTCGACACGCTGCCCCGCGTCGTCGACCTGCCGGAGGACCTCGCATCGGCGCTGCAGGAGGCCGGGGTCCGTGCGGCCTTCGACACGCTGTCGAACTCGCGGCAGCGGGCCCTCGCCGACCCGGTGGTGCAGGCGAAGTCCCCGGAGACCCGGCAGCGCCGCATCGACAAGGCCGTCGAGTCCCTGCGCTCCTCGACGCACTGAGGCGACCCGCGCCTCCCGGACGCAGCACGGCGCCGGACGGAACGCACCCGTGTCCCGTCCGGCGCCGCGGTCCTTCGCGCGCGAGCCCGCTGCCTCAGGCCCGACGCACCCGGAGGGTCACGATCTCGAAGGGCCGGAGCGTGAGCACGACCGGCTCCCCCGACTCCCACGAGTCCCCCAGCGGGCGTTCCAGCAGGTCCACCGCCGCCACCCCGGCGACGTCGAACCCGAAGTCGACGCCGACGTCGGCCGCGCGACCGCCGGACGCCTCGTAGAGCCGCACGACGACGTCACCGGAGCGGTCCTCGGCGAGCTTCACCGCCTCGACGAACACCTGCGGCGACGACACCGTGACGAGCGGGTCGACCGTGGTCGTCCCCTCCACCGTGCGCACTGGCAGGTTGAGCCGGTACCCGGCATCGGCGGCGTCGAGCACCGAGGCGCCCACCCGCAGCACCGTCCGGAACACGTGGTGCCCCTGGTCGGCGTGCGGGTCCGGGAACGTCGGGGCCCGCAGCAGCGACTCCCGGACGAGCGTCGTGGTGCCGCCGTCGGCCCGGGTGCTCCGGGTGATGTCGTGTCCGTAGGTGGAGTCGTTCGCGACGGCGACCCCGAACCCCGGCTCGGCGACGTGCACCCAGCGGTGGGCGCTCGTCTCGAAGCGGGCCATGTCCCACGAGGTGTTCTGGTGGGTCGGCCGGTCGATGTGGCCGAACTGGATCTCGCTCGACGCCGACGCCGCGCGGACGTCGAGGGGGAACGCGAGCTTGAGGAGCTTCTGGCGCTCGTGCCAGTCGACCTCGGTCACGATCGTCAGCTCGGACTGGCCGGCGACGGCAGAGTACCGGGTGGTGATCGAGGACGAACCGAAGGAGCGCTCGACGACGAGTTCGTCGCCGGACACCTCGACCGAGGACGCCTCCAGCACCGTGCCGCTGCGCTGGTAGGCGCGGTCGATGTCCCACGCCTCCCACTGGTTCGGGGTGTCGCGGAACACGGTGTACTCCGCGGCGGCCGCACCCGGGGCGACGGCGTCGCGTCCGGACGCGTGGTCGACGAGCGACACGACGTGACCGGCCGCGTCGATGGTCGCCGTGACGACACCGGTGTCGAACACGAAGCGGTCGCCGTTCCGGACGGGAGGCACGGCTCGCGGTTCGTCGCCCAGCGAACCACCCAGGGCGGTTGCGTCTCCCGCCGCGACCGGCGAGGCGTTGAAGCGCACGACGTTCCCGGTCGAGCCGCTGCCGCCGGCGGCGTCCGCCCCCGACGGTGCGTCCAGCAGGGCGCTGCCACCGCCGGACCGGGCGGTGGACGACGCACCGACCCCGGCGAGCGCCGCGGCACCGCCGTTCGCGAGCGCCGTCGTGGCGTTGCCGATCAGGCCTTCGAGCACACGGGCGACCTCGGCGTAGTTCGCCTCGGCGTTCTCGTAGACCCAGGCGATCGAGGAGCCGGGCAGGATGTCGTGGAACTGCTGCAGGAGCACGGTGTGCCAGGCCTGCTCGAGCTCCTCGTACGGGTAGTCGAGTCCGAGTCGGACGGCAGCGGTGGACGCCCAGAGCTCGGCCTCGCGGAGCAGGTGCTCGGAGCGCCGGTTGCCCTGCTTCGTGCGGATCTGCGACGTGTAGGTGCCGCGGTGGAACTCGAGGTACATCTCGCCCGACCACACCGCCGGCGTCGGCAGTGCGGCCTCGATCTCCTCGAAGACCTGCGCCGGGGTGCCGAGGTCGACCCGCGGGGACCCGTCGAGGTCGTGCTGGCGTCGGGCGGCGGCGACCATCTCGCGGGTGGGTCCGCCGCCGCCGTCGCCGAAGCCGTAGAGCAGCATCGAGGTGTTCGCGACACCGCGCTCCTTGTTCTGCCGTTCGCCGCGGTGCAGGTCGGCGGGGGAGACGTCCGAGTTGTAGGTGTCCGCCGGGGGCAGGTGCGTGAGGACCCGGGAGCCGTCGATGCCCTCCCAGTGGAACGACGTGTGCGGGATGACGTTCGTCTCGTTCCACGAGGGCTTCTGCGTGACGAACCACTTCGAGCCGGCGGCGCGGACGATCTGCGGCAGGGCTCCGGAGTACCCGAACGAGTCCGGGAGCCATGCCTCGGGGGTGTCGATGCCGAACTCCTCGAGGAAGAACCGCTTGCCGGCGACGAACTGCCGCGCGAGGGCCTCGCCGCCGGGGAGGTTCGTGTCCGACTCGACCCACATGCCGCCGACCGGGATCCACCGGCCCTCGGCGACCCGTTGCTTGATGCGGGCCCAGATGGACGGGTAGCCGTCCCGGATCCAGGCGTACTGCTGCGCCGAGGAGCAGGCGAACGTGAAGTCGGGGTCGCGGTCCATCAGGTCGAGCACGTTCGAGAAGGTGCGGGCGCACTTCCGGATGGTCTCGCGCACCGGCCAGAGCCAGGCCGAGTCGATGTGCGCGTGGCCGACGGCGATCGCCCGGTGCGCGGCGGCGCTGGCCGGCACGGCGAGGACGGGCGCGAGGACCGCTCGTGCGTCGGCGGCCGTCCCGGCGACGTCGTCCGGGTCGAGGGCGTCGGCGGCGCGTTCGAGCACGCGCAGGACGTCCGCGCCGCGGGTGCCGTCGGTGGGCAGCTCGGCCATGAGGCCGCGGAGGACCCAGAAGTCCTGCTGGAGCTCCCACACGGTGTCGTCCCGCTCGACGATCTCGAGCGCCTTCACCTTGTAGATCGGCTTCGTCCCAGCCGTGGAGCGCGACCCGAGCGGGGTCGCCCCCTGGAACGAGTCGCCGCCGATGTCCGGGTTCGCCGCGGCCTCGACGTAGAGCTCGAAGGACTCCCCTGGACCGACCTCGAGCGGGACGGTGTCGTTCTTCGGCTCGATGCCCTTGACGGTCGTGCCGTCCGGCCGCCACGCGAGCCCTTCGGCCTGGAACCCGGGGTGGCGCTTCGTGAAGCCGAGGTCGACCCGGAGCTCCGCCGTGGTGCCCGGCGCCGTCCCGAAGTCCTCCGGCACGGTGCCGAGGATCCGGAACCAGGTGGTCCCCCACGGTCGGCCGCCCCAGGAGCCGCCCACCGTGAACGGCTCGTAGTCGGCCGCGACCGCGACGTCGAACGGGACCGGTTCGTCCGGCACGGTCCAGGCGGCGATCTCCACCGGTGCGGACCGGCGCAGGACGGCGGGGTCGATGCGGTCCCGGACGAGCCGGGCGATGCGGGCTTCGACGAGGGGTTCGTCGTGGTGCATGGAGGTGGTTCCTTTCCAGCAGGGACGGGTGTCAGCCCTTGATGCCGCCAGCGAGGGCGTTGCCGCCGCCGAGGCCCCGGGACACGAGCACGTAGAGGGCGATGACGGGCACGGAGTACACGATCGAGAACGCGGCGAGCTGCCCGTACGCGACCGCCCCGTTCTGCCCGAAGAAGTTGAAGATGCTCACCGCGGCGGGCACCTTGTCGGGCGAGAGGAGCAGGACGAAGGGGACGAAGAAGTTCCCCCAGGCCTGGATGAACACGAAGATGAACACCACGGCGATCCCCGGGCGCATGAGCGGGATCACGATGCGGGTCAAGGTCGTCATCATCGAGGCGCCGTCGGTCCACGCCGCTTCCTCGAGTGACACCGGGACCGAGTCCATGAAGTTCTTCGCCATCCAGATCGCCATCGGCAGCGAGGTGGCGGCGAGGAAGAAGATGCAGCCCCACACGTTGTCGATGAGGTTGAGCGACACGAACAGCGCGTAGACCGGCACCATCATGGCGGTGATCGGCAGACCGGTCCCGAACAGGATGCTGTACAGGAACGGCTTGTTGACCCGCATCTTGTAGCGGGACAGCGGGTAGGCGGCGAGCAGCGCGAACACCACGGTGACGACCGCCGTGCCGCCGGAGAGCAGCAGGCTGTTCGCGAGCGGGATGAACGACAGCTCCGGCGTGAGCACCTTCGTGAAGTTGTCGAGCGTGAACTGCGTCGGCATCTTCACGGACAGCGACGCCTGGGTGTCGACCGACGCGAGGACGAGCCAGAGCAGCGGGACCGCGAAGCACACTGCGATGACGAGCAGCACGACGTTCGACACCCAGCGCATCGTCCGACCCCGCGGGGAGGTCATGTGCATCGAGCCCGGTGCGGTCACCGAACGGGTGGTGGTCTGGTCGAGGGACGGGGCAGTGATGGCCATCAGTCCACCTCCGGCTTCAATGCCTTGATGTAGATGATCGAGAAGACCGCGCCGACCACGAGCAGGATCGTCGCGATCGCCGTCCCGAAGCCGAGCTGCGAGAACTTGAACGCCTCTTGGTAGGCGAGGATCGGCAGGGTCGACGAGTTGGTCCCGGGACCGCCGCCGGTCATGACGAAGATCAGCGTGAAGACCGACAGCGTCTGCAGCGTCGTCAGCATGAGGTTCGTCGAGATCGACCGGCGGATGACCGGCAGGGTGATGTAGACGAGGCGCTGCCAGCCGGCGGCTCCGTCCACCTCGGCGGACTCGGTGATCTCCTCGGGGACCTCCTGCACGGCGGCGGAGTAGACGAGCATCGAGAAGGCCGTACCGCGCCAGATGTTCGCCAGGATGACGGCGAGCATCGGGTACGTGTAGAGCCAGTTCGGGCCGCTGATCCCGATCGACCGCAGGAACTCGTTGAGCGTGCCTTCGTCGTTGAAGAACGCGTACGCGGCGAACGAGGCGACGATCTCGGGCAGGACCCACGCGGCGACGACGAACGTGCCCACGATCGCGCGGACGGCCTTGTTCGCCGAGCGCATGAGCAGGGCGAGCCCGAGCCCGAGCACGTTCTGGCCCACGACCGCGGACGCGAGCAGGAACACGATGGTGAGGATGACGGACTTCGGGAAGTCCGGGTCCTGGAACAGCTCGACGTAGTTCTGGAAGCCGACGAACTGCTGGTCGGCGGCGCCGACCCCGGTCAGCGCCGAGTTGGTGAACGACCCGTAGAACGACGAGATGACGGGGCCGAGCAGGAAGATGACGAGGAGGACGACGGCGGGGAGGAGCGGGACCGCTCGTCCCACGTTCCGCAGCGGCTTCCGCTTGCGCGGGACCGGCGGATCGGTGCGCTTCGGCGCACCGGGCGCCGACAGCGTCGGCGCGAGGGGGGTGCTGGACACGGTGGTTGCCTTCCGGGTGCGGAGAGGGGTTCCGAAGGTGGGTGGGGTCGGACGGGAGGCGCGGCGCACGACGCGAGCCGCGCCTCCAGTCCGTCAGGTGGTCACCGCAGCGATCAGCCGGAGACCGTGTTCTCCTTGCCGACCACCTGTTCGACGGCCTTGTCGTAGGCGGCGGCCGCCTGCTTCGGCGTCTGCTGCCCCGTCATCACCGCCTCCATCGCGACCTGGATCGCGTTGGACACCTGCGAGTAGTCACTCGTCGCCGGGCGGAAGTTGGTGTGCTCGACGAGCCCGGAGAAGAACTTGAACGTGGGGTTCGCGTCCGTGTAGGCGGTGTCCTCGGCGACGTCCTTGCGGACGGCGATCTGGCTGTTCTCGCTGTCGTACTTGAGCGACCCGTCCTTGTCGAGGAACTTCGCGATGAAGTCGAACGCGGCCTGGGGGTTCTTCGAGTTCTTGCCGACCGCGAGGGTCCAGCCACCGGACATCGAGTTGTAGCCAGGCTCCTGGCCGTTCTGGGTCGGCATCGGCGCCTGGCCCATCACGTCGTTCCACTCGGCCCACGGAGCCGTGCCGGACTTCAGCCACGTGCCGGACTGCCAGGACCCGTCGAGGTCGATGGCGAGCTTGCCCTGCGGGAGCCACGTCTGGGCGATGGTCGTCCCGACGTTCGTGTCGAGCGCCTGCTGCGGTGTGGGTCCGAGGTCACCCTGGTAGACGTCCTTGATGAACTGCAGCGAGTCCTCGAACTGCTTCGAGCCGGTGACCCACTTCTTGTCCTTGTAGAGCGTGTTGCCGGAGCCGTCCGCGCCGTACAGGAGCATCTCGAAGCCCTGCATCGTCGAGGCCTCGCCCTGCGCCTTGCCCGAGTAGATGTTGAACGGGATGATGTCGGGCTTCTTGTCCTTGATCGTCTTCGCGGCCGCGAGCACGTCGTCCCAGGTCTTGGGCTGCCACGGGACGGGCAGGCCGACCTCCTTGAAGATGTCCTTGTTGTACCAGAGGGCCCGGGTGTCGGTGCCCATCGGGACGCCGTAGATCTTGCCGTCGTCGCCCTGCCCGGCCTGCTTGGCGTTGTCGTAGAACTGGCTCCAGTCCTTCCACTTCGCCGTGTACTTGTCGAGCGGCAGGAGGTAGCCTGCCTCGGCGTCGGCCTTGATGAGGAAGGTGTCCTCGTACATGACGTCCGGCGCGGTCGCCGGCGCCTTGTTCATGAGCGCGAGCTTCGTGTAGTAGTCGTTGCCCTGGGCCTGGATGGGGACGAGCGTGACCTTCTTGCCCGGGTTCTCCTTCTCGTACTCCTTCTTGACGACCTTCATCTGGGCGTCGAGCTGCTGGAAGGCACCGAACTTCTGGTACGCGATCTTGATGGTGTCGCTCGAGGCGGAGCCTGAGCTGGAACAACCAGCCAGACCGACCGCGGCGACTGCCACGGCTGCGAGTCCGGCGATGATTCGGGTGCGGCGTTTCATCGGTGCTCCTTTGCACGGGATGTTCGCGGGCTCCGTCACCCGCGCGCAGGATTACTCCACCGTATTGACTTATCCGTGTCAAGAGCTGTGGCGTGTCGATTCGGTCACGCTCCCGGACGGCTCAGACCGGAGTGGCACCGCCCGTGACCGTGATGCCGCCGGTCGCCGGGACGTCGACGAGCAGCACGCTCGGCCGTCCGACGTGGCGTCCCTGCCGGATCACCACGCGGTCGCCGGGCTGCACGGCCCCGATCTCGCGCAGGTACGCGCCGGTCGACGCCGCCGCCGAACCGGTGGCCGGGTCCTCGGTGATCCGGCCGGCCGGGAAGAGGTTGCGCGCCTCGTACTCCAGCGCGTCGGTGCGGTGCAGGACCGTGACCGTCCCCGCCCAGCCGGCCTCGCGCTTGAGGGCCGCGAGGGGCTCCGGGGCGAAGCGGAACTGGTGGAACAACTCGACGTCGGCGAGGACGATCACCGGGTGCCAGTTGCCGGCGAAGGACTCGAGCACCGGGAAGCCCGCCGCGACGTCGTCGACCGTCAGGCCGAGCAGGGCGAACAGGCGGTCGCGGAGGTCGGGGTCGAGCGGCCGGGACGCCGGCTGGACGCTCGTCATCGCGACCTGCACGCTGCCGTCCGGAGCGGTCGTGGCGTCGAGGGCGATCTCCCCCGCGGCGGTCGTGAACACCCGGCGCCCGAGGCCCTCGCGCTCGGCGAGCACCACCGCCGTGGCGATCGTGGCGTGGCCGCAGAACGGGACCTCGGCCGCCGGCGAGAAGTACCGCAGGCGCGGGCCCGTGGCAGTCTGCCCGGTGACGAAGGCGGTCTCGGGGTACCCGACCTCCTGCGCGATCGCGAGCATCTCGTCGTCGGAGAGGTCGGCCGCGTCGAGCACGATGCCGGCGGGGTTGCCGCCGCCGGGCTCGGCGGCGAAGGCGGTGTACCGGAGGATCTCGTTGTGCACCCTGCGACCGTACCGCCGCGGGCGTCGGGGCCCGCGGGCGTCGGGGCTCGCGGGCGCGCGTTCGTGAGCAGGAATGGTCGGGTCCGCACCACGAACCCGACCATTCCTGCTCACCGGATCACTCCGAGGCGGGGGTCCCCCGGCGCCGACGGACCACGAGAACGCCCGCACCGGCGGCCAGGAGCAGGAACGCCGCCACGGCGCCGACCCCGAGCCCCTCGGCACCCGTGAACGCCAGCGCACCGGTCACGGGGTCGATCGTGATCGTCGTCCAGCCCAGCACCGTGCCGTCCTCGGCGGTCACCACGATGCGGTGTTCGCCTGCGGGGGCGTCGGCCGGGATGGTCGCCGTGACCGTTCCGTCCGCCGCGACCGTGGCCGTCCCGAGCAGCGTCGGCGTGGAGAACATCCAGACGTGCACCTCCTGCCCGGCGTACCGGGTGCCGACGCCGATCGTGATCGTCTCGCCGGGGCGCGCCGTGGCCGGGGCGGTGAGCGTGCCGCGGTTCGCCTCGGTCAGGGACGACTCGGACGGTGCGGCGGACGGACCCGAGGGCGAGGCGCCCGCTCCGGGGGTGGAGCCACCGGACGCGGTGCCACCCGGGGCGGGCGTCGACCCGCCACCCGGCGTCGGCGTCGGGACCGGGGTCGGCGTCGTGGTGCCACCGTCGCCCGGGGTCCCGCCGTCGCCCGGCGTGCCACCGTCGCCCGGCGTCGACGAGTCGCACGGGTAGGTGCCCGTCCGGAGCGAGAACCCGTCCGTGTCGTTGTCGTCGGCGTAGAAGGTCGCCCGCGAGCCACCCGTGCAGACACCCGAGATCGCGAAGCCCTCGTTCGCCAGCGTCCGGTCGACGTTCGACGGCGCCTCGTACACGGTCGTCGCCGCGAAGGCTCCGTCGGCCACCTCGTACAGCGCCGTCCGGCCCGAGCACGCGTCGTCGCAGACCACCCAGAGCGCGTCGAGCGTCGGGTCGAACTGGACGTCCGCGACGACGGAGAACGGCGTCGCGATCGTGGCCACCCGCTGGAAGGCACCGTCGGACATCAGGGCGTACGCGTACACGCTGGCCGTGCCCTCGACGCCGACGAAGAACAGCCCGTCGCCGTGTCCGGTGTAGGTCGCCGGCGTGTACGCGGCGCCGGTGTGCTCGTCCGCGAAGCCGTGCGCGGTGAGCCAGGAGTCCGGGACCCAGGTGACGCCCTCGAGGCCCGCGTTCGCGCCGAGCCCGGGGAAGTCCGCCGAGAGGTTCCACTCGTCGGTGGCGTCCAGCGTCGACTGGGAGCCGTCGGAGGTGGCGAAGCGCAGCACGGCCGGGCGGCTCGTGGAGGACACGTCGTTGTTCCGCTCGGTCGAGACGTAGACCGCGCCGGGGTCGTCCGACGTGACGGTGACGCCCTCGGCATCCGGGGTGCCGGAGCCGTCGGCGTAGTGCAGTTCCGTACCGGCCGCGTTCGAGGGCGCCCATCCGCCCTCGCCGTCGGACACGAGGTGGTAGAGCAGCCCGTCGCCGTTCTGCACGGCCCAGAGCTGCCCGGCAGCCGAAGCCGACGTCGTCCAGTCGATGCCGCTCAGGTCACCGGTGAAGGTGTCCTCGTCGTCGAGCACCCGCTCGTCCGGACCGCCGGGCCAGGCCTCGGCGGTGACGATCCCGGCGAACCGGTTCGCGGTGCCCTTGGTCGGCGCCGAGGTCTCCGCGAACGCGCCGGTGCCGTCCGGGTTCCGGCCGTACGTCGTCGCGGCGTGCGCGGTCCACGTGTACGAGTCGACGACGTCGCCACGAGGATCGAACACCCGCGCCGAGTCCGCCTTGCCCAGCCCGACCCCGAAGTCCTGCTCGTCGAGGACGGTGAAGCCACCCGGTGCGACGGTCGTCCCGGTCGGGATCGTGTACGCGTGCGTGTCGTCGCTGTCCCGGAACACGTACCCGCCGAGGTCGACCGTGGTCGTCCCGACGTTCGTCAGCTCGACCCAGTCGCCCGGGCTCCCACCGTCGGACTCCACCTCGTTGATGCGCACCGGCGAGGAGCAGTCGTTCGCCGCACCCTTGGTCGACGCCGTGGTGTCCACGAGCGCGCCGGTCCCGTCCGGGCAGCGCCCGTACGTCACCGCGGCGTGCGCCGTCCACGAGTACCGCAGCACGAGGTCGCCGGCCGGGTCGTACACCCTGGCGGTGTCGGCGCCGCCGAGCCCGAAGTCGAAGCCGGGAGCGGTCGCCGACACCTGGTCGATGACGAAGTACCCGCCGGCGGCGATGGTCGAACCGGCGGGCAGGACGTACGCCTCGTGCGAGCTGTCGTCGTCGAGGAACGCGTACCCGGACAGGTCGATCGCCGCCGACGAGGTGTTCCGCAGTTCGACCCAGTCGGTGTCGTCGCCGTTCGACTCGACCTCGTTCACGACGAGTCCGTTCGGGCTCGCGGCGCCCACGGACGGGTCGTCGTCACCGACGGCAGCGGAGGCGGGCGACGTCGTCAGCACGCCGGCGGCGACGACGAGGGCGGCGGCGACGGACGCGCCGAGGCGCAGAGCACGGGGATGCATGCAGAGTCCTTCTCAGGAGTTCGGGGGGGACCTGCACGACTGTTCAGCATCCGGGCATCCGGCCGGTGGCGGCGAGGTGAACGACAGGTGTCGCGCGCGACACGGGGAACGGCACCGTGTGCCGGACGGGAGGCGCGGGTCGGGCCTGCACCGCGCCTCCCGTCACGGGCTGGTCGCGACCGACCCCCGTCAGCGACGGATGAGGAGGGTGCTCGCCCGCGGCGACAGCGCCGCGTCGAGGACGAGGCAGGCCGCGCCGACCGCGGCCACGTCCGCTCCGCGACCGCTCTCGGTCACGACGACGGGGTGCTTCGGCACGAGCAGCGGCGAACCGACGATCGCCTCGCGCGCAGCGGGCAGGGCCGCGCTCGCGATCCGCGACCAGAACGGGCCGCCGAACACCACGCGGTCGATGTCGAGCAGGTTCACGATGAGGACGACGGCGTTGCCCATCACGGTCCCCGCCTCGGCCGCGAGCCCCACGGCGACCGGGTCCTCGGCGTCGATCGCCGCGCCGAGTGCGTCCCAGGCGCGGTCGACCGCCGCGACGTCCGCGGGTGCGCCGCCGAGCGCGAGCCCCCGGGCCTGCGCGATGTGCACCAGGCGGTCCGGTGCCACCGCCGCGCCGACCTCGCCCCGCGTGCCCTCGCCGTCCGGCGTCCCGGCGAGCGAGCCCTGGTCGACCATGATGTGCCCGGCGTCGCCGGCGTTCGACCCGACCCCGCGGACGGGCTCGTGGTCGACGGCGAGGCCCACGCCGAAGCCCGTGCCGAAGTACACGAAGGCGAAGTTCCGCGCGGAGGACTCCCCGGCGAGGAACATCTCCCCCACCACGGCCGCCGTGACGTCCTTCTCGAGGAGCACCGGGTACCCGGTCGCCTCGGCGAGCGCGTCGCGCAGGGGGACGTCGCGCCACCGCGGCAGGAAGGGCGGGTCGAGCACCACGCCGGCGTCGACGTCGATGGGTCCGGGGCTGGCGATGCCGACCCCGAGCACGGCCTCGACGTCGACGCGGGCGCCCGAGACGAGCTCGTCGATCGCGGTCGCGATGGTCCGGACGACCTCGGACGGGTCGTCCGCGGTCGGGGTCGACGTGGTGCTCGACGCGACCACGGTGCCCGCCAGGTCGAGCAGCACGTACGTCACGACGGCCGGGTCCACGTGCACCCCGACGGCGTAGCGGCTGCCGGCCTCGAGTCGCAGGATCGTGCGGGGCTTGCCGCGACCGGACACGACCGTGCCGGACTCGGCGATCATCCCCGCCTCGATGAGGAACCGCGTGACGTTCGACACGGTCTGCGCGCTGAGGCCCGTACGGGAGGCGAGCTCGACGCGGCTCAGGCCGTCCGGCGAGCGGCGCACGGCGTCGAGCACCACCGTCCGGTTGAACCCGCCGATCGACGGGAGGTTCGCCCCGCGTCGATGCTCTGCCATGCCGCGACCATACCGCGCTGTCACCTCTCGGCGAGTACCGCTTCGCGGAGGACCACGGCGAGACGCTCGGAGAACTCGCGCGTGATGTGTTGGCCGTCCTTCCGGATCAGGACGTCGTCCGCGAGGACCGGGCAGCGGCCGTCGACGCAGTACCAGCCGCTCGAATCGACGAAGTCCACGCCCGCCCGGGACTCGGCGACTCGACGCTCGGCAGCGGCTCCGAGCTGGTACGCGTCCGACAGTTCCGAGGTGCACGCGTCCGGGCCGTTCAGCCGCAACGCCGCACACTGCGACGGGTCCCCGCCCTGCGGCACCGCGGCGACGAAGACGACCCGGGCACCCGAGCCGGCGACGGCGTCGACGAACCGACCGGCGGCGGCTTCCCACTCGCGCGCAGCTTCGGGCAGACTCGGGCGCCCGACGAGCTGCGCGACCCCGTCGTACCCGTGGGTGACGACCACGATGTCCGGCGTCGTCTCGTTGATCTCGTCGATGGCCGCGGCTCGTTGCTCATTGCACCGCCTGCGATCGTCGTCTGACTTCCCGCGCACGGCGATGTCGAGCATCGGACAGCCGCTGGCGGTCAACCCGCGCACGATCGAGTCATGTCCGAAGGCCCCGACAGCCGCGGGCATCAGGGCGACCCCCACGGAGCTCCCCACGACCGTGACCTGTCGGACGGGATCATCCGCCGCGAAGCGACACGACCCGGGATCGCCGATGACAGTCCGGTCGCACGCCTCGTACCCTTGCGGCGGCCCCGGCACCAGTTCGTCCAGCGCCGGGGTGAGTCCGACCGGCCACCGTTCCGACCGGAGACCATTCCCGAGCGCGGCACCGAGGGACCGCGGGGTCCAGGGTTCGGCGACCGCGCTGGCCACCCCGTCGCCGACCCGCTCGGTCTGCGGGGTCGGGGCTGCCGTGAGCGTACCCGTCCCGAACGCCACCACCGCGAACGACGCGACCGAGGCGACGACGCGGACGGTCGCACAGGGTCGGCGTCCGACCCGCATCGCCGGGAGTTCCACCCAGCGGCGCGACAGTCCGCCGAGGACGAGCCCGACGAGGACGGCCGCGCTCCCGGCGACCGCTCGCTGCTCAGGGAAGACGTACGCCGCCGCGACGATCGCCGGGAAGTGCCAGAGGTAGATCGAGTAGGACGCTCCGCCGACCCACTGCACCGGGCGCCACCGGAGGACAGGGAGCGGAGGAAGCCCCTGCCCGGAGACGAGCACCACGATCGTTCCCACGACCGCCAGGACCGCGTCGGGGACCGGGACGGCATCCGCACCAGGGGCGGTGAGGGCGGCGACCCCGATGATCCCGAGCCCGGACAGGACGCCGCCGACGCGGATGCAGGCCGGCACGCGCTGCGTCCGCGCACCGACTGGGACCGAGAGTGCTCCGAGGGCGGCTCCGGCGGCCAGTTCCCAGAGACGCGATCCCGTGTCGAAGTACGAGGCTGCTGGCGCGGTCGTCCCCGCCGACGCGGCCCAGGCCACGGACGCGACGAGCACGAGCACCGAGGCCGCGACGGCGATGCGTCGCACCGAGACGGCGTCGGGTCGACGGAGCGATCGCCAGAGGACCGCCACGAGCAGCGGGAACACGACGTAGAACTGGAGCTCGACACTGAGCGACCAGAAGTGCTGGAGGGGGGACGTCGAGGACGCCGACGCCCAGTAGTCAGCGTCACGGCCGAGGAACACCCAGTTCACGATGCCGAGCGCGGCCGCTCCCGAATCGCGCAGGACGGACGCGGCGAGCGGCTGGCGGAGCGCGACCACAGCGCCGATCGCCACGACGGCGAGGGTCAGCACCGCTGCCGGGAACAGCCGCCAGAAACGGCGGCGGAGGAAGCCGCCGAGTGCGAAGCGTCCGGTTCGCACTCGTTCGGACACCATCGATCGCGCGAGCAGGTACCCGGAGAGCGCGAAGAACACGTCGACGCCGACCCACCCGCCGATCGGGACGCCGAACGCGTGGACGCAGACGACGAGCAGGACGGCGACTGCCCGCAACGCGGTGAGGTCGTGGCGGATCCGTCGATCGAAGGTCATGATGTTGACATATTACATGTCATGCGTTGGGATCGGTATTGGCCCCCACACGGGTCGCACGGCTACCCTGAGCGGCATGACGGACCTCCGCCTCGAAGAACTCTCCGCGTCGACCGCTGCGGCGGCGAACTCCCTGACGCTCAAGCCCGGGCAGGAGCAGTTCGTGCAGCCGACGACCTACGGCGTCGCGGAGTCGGACGTGAAGCCGAGCTCGGCGTGGACGCGCGTGGTCCTCGACGGCGACGAGGTCGTCGGCATGATCATCGGCACCTTCGACGAGGACAACGCCGAGGAAGAACTGCGCAGCGCGATCTGGCGGGTCAACGTGTCCGCGACGGCACAGGGCCGGGGCGTCGGTCGCTTCGCGGTGCACGGCCTCGCCGACGAGGCCCGCAACCGTGGGCTCGAGCGCCTCACCGTCGTGTACGAACCCGGTGGCGACGACAGCCCCGAGGCGTTCTTCCGCGCCGTCGGGTTCGAGGTGGTGCGCGAGACCCAGTACGGCGACCACTTCGCGGTCCTGCAGTTGGTGTGACCGAGGCTTCCCCCGACGACTTCGGCGCAGCCGTCGCCGAGGTCGTCCGGCTCATCCCGGCAGGTCACGTGATGACCTACGGCGACGTGGCCGCGGCGCTCGGCTCCCGGGCGTCGCGTGCCGTCGGCAAGGTCATGGCGCACGAGGGCTCCGACCTGCCGTGGTGGCGCGTGGTGCGGTCCGGCGGTCTGCCCCCGGTGCACCACGAGGCCCGGGCGCACGAGCACTACCGCGCCGAGGGCACCCCGCTCGTGCAGGGGACGACGACCTGGAGGATCGACATGCGTCGGGCGCGCTGGTCACCGGCCACGGACGCGGACGACCCGTTCTGAGCGGCGCTATCACGCGTCGAAGCGTGTGCCCTTCGGGTTCGACGGCAGCAGGCACATGACGAAGAGCACGAGCGAGCCGATGCCGACCACCACGTGCAGGAACTGCCAGAAGCCGGAGAGGTTCGCGTCGTGCAGCCGTCGGGCGCCGAGGGCGAGGGACCCGATCAGCGTCGCCAACCCCCACAGCACGAACAGGTAGGAGCCGACCGGGTTCTCGAGCACCGGGGTGTCCGGCGTGAAGACCTGTGGCACGAGCTGCAGCACCAGGCCGATCGCGAGCGACGTGATCCACCACCACCAGAACTCGGAACGGGAGGCCCGCCCGGTGAACACGGTGTACTTCCGCCAGAACCGCCGGACGGCCTCGGTGAAGGGTGCCCCGTAGAAGGGGTCGCGCAGGGCCACGCCGCCGGGCTGCACGCTGTCGTCGCTCATGGGTCAACCCAACCACGTGGAACCACGAATCCGACGTGGAACCAGCGCGAGTGCGTGGTTCCACGTCGGATCCGTGGTTCGTCCGACAGTGCCGATCGACAGTGCCGATCGACGGTGCCGCTACACGAGCGAGTCCCGCCAGGCCGCGTGCAGCTGCGCGAACCGTCCGGTCCCGGCGATGAGGTCGTCCGGGGTGCCGTCCTCGACGATCCGGCCGTACTCCATCACGAGCACCCGGTGCGCGATCGCCACGGTCGACAGCCGGTGCGCGATGATCACCGCGGTCCGGTCGGCGAGCAGCGTCTCGAGCCCCTCCTGCACGAGTCGCTCCGACGGGATGTCGAGCGACGCCGTGGCCTCGTCGAGGATGAGCACCTTCGGGTCCGCGATGAACGCCCGGGCGAACGACAGGAGCTGCCGCTGCCCGGCCGACACCCGGCCACCGCGCTTGTTCACGTCGGTGTCGTACCCGTCGGGCAGCGCCATGATGAACTCGTGCGCGCCGACCGCCTTCGCCGCCGACTCGATCTCGGACCGTGACGCCCCCGGCTTGCCGAGCGCGATGTTGTCCGCGACGGTGCCGGAGAACAGGTACGCCTCCTGCGTGACCATGACGATCGCGCGGCGCATGTCCTTCGTGTCGAGGTCCCGCAGGTCCACGCCGTCGAGCTTCACCGAACCCTGCGACGGGTCGTAGAAGCGCGCCATGAGCTTGGCGAGCGTCGACTTGCCGGCACCGGTCGACCCGACGAGCGCGATCGTCTGCCCCGCCGGGATGTGCAGGTCGAACTCGGGCAGGACGACCTTGCCCTTGTTGTAGGCGAACACGACGTCGTCGAAGTCCATCCGCCCGGTGGCGTCCGGCAGCTTCACCGGCTTCGCGGGGTCCGGCACGCTCGGCCGCTCCTCGAGCACGCCCGAGATCTTCTCCATCGCGGCCGATGCCGACTGGTACCCGTTGTAGAACATCGCGAGTTCCTGGGCCGGGTCGAAGAAGCGCTTGGCGTACAGCGCGACCGCGAGCAGCGCGCCGACCTCGAGCGTCCCGCCGACGATCCGGAAGCCACCGACGACGACGACCGCGGCCAGCGTGACGTTGCCGATGAGCACGAGCACCGGGTCGAAGGTCCCGAACAGGTTGAACACCTTCGTGTTCGCCTGCCGGTAGTCCTCGACGTAGCCGCCGTACTCGTCGCGGTTGCGGGACTCCTTGCGGAACGCCTGCACCGCCCGGATGCCCGTCATCGTCTCGACGAAGTGCACGATCACGCGCGCCGAGGTGACACGGGTGGCGCGGAACAGCGTCTGCGAGTTGGACTGGAACCAGCGGATCAGGAACCACAGCGGCACGAGCGACACCGCGAGCACGAGCCCGGACGTCGGGTCGAGCGCCACGAGCGCGATGGCGGTGAACACCATGTACAGCACGCCCTGGATGAGCTGGTTCAGCCCGGAGTCGAGCAGCTCGCGGATCGAGTCGAGGTCACTCGTCTGGCGGGAGATGATCCGACCGGACGTGTAGGTCTCGTGGAACTCGAGCGAGAGCCGCTGCGTGTGCAGGAACACCCGCTTGCGCAGGTCGAACAGGATCGCCTGGCTGATCCGCGCCGCCAGCACCGTGTACCAGGCCGTGAGCACGGCACCGAGCACCGCCACGACGATGTACGTCGCGACGACGCCGAACGCCGGCACCCAGTCGTTCTGCTCCATCACCGCCGGCAGCGCGTTGTCGATGCCCCAGGCGATGAGCGCCGGACCCGCGACCGTGCCCGCGGTCGAGACCACGACCACGACGGCGAGGACGACGAGCCGGGCCTTGAGCGGCGCGGCGAGCGACCCGAGCAGGGCGAGGGAGCGGCGCCGCAGGCGCTTGCTCTCCGCCTTGGTGAAGTCCTCGCGCTCCTCGCCGCGCACGCCGAGCGTGGTGATCGACGCGGTGACGGGCGCGGCAGCCTGCGTGTCGGCGATGTCGTCGACGACGGGATCCGCGCCTCCTGGACCGGCCGACGTGTCGACCGGGAGGTTCTTCTCCTGCTGGCTCATGCCATCGCCTCCTCTCGTGCGGTGGCGTCGTCGTCGTCGAGCGACGAGATGACGTAGCGGTAGTGGTCGTTGTTCGCCATCAGCTCCGAGTGGGTGCCGACGGCCGTGACGACGCCGTTCTCCATGAGCGCCACCCGGTCGGCGAGCGTCACGGTCGACGGGCGGTGCGCCACGATGAGCGACGTGGTCTCGGCGAGGACGCGGCGGAGACCGGCCTCGACCCGCGCCTCGGTGTCGACGTCGAGCGCGGACAGCGGGTCGTCGAGGACGAGCACCGACGGCCGCGCCGCGATCGCACGGGCGAGCGCCAGGCGCTGCCGCTGCCCGCCGGAGAGGGACAGGCCCTCTTCGCCGACACGGGTGTCGACCCCGTCGGGCAGGTCGTCCACGAAGGACGCCTGGGCGATGTCGAGGGCCTCGCGCATGAGGGCCTCGGCCTCGTCGCCGGCCAGGTCCGGGCGACCGAGCAGCACGTTCTCGCGCACGGTCGTCGAGAACAGCGTGGCGTCCTCGAACGCGACACCGACGTGGCGACGCAGCTCCGCACGGGTCAGCGAGCGGATGTCGACGCCGTCGATCGTCACGGAGCCGCCCGTGACGTCGTACAGCCGTGGCACGAGCGACAGCAGCGTGGTCTTGCCGCAGCCGGTCAGCCCGACGAGCGCCATGGTCTCACCGGGTCGGAGCTGCAGGTCGACCCCGTTGATGAGGTCCGGGAACTGCGGCGGGGAGTCCTGGTACCGGAAGTGCACGCCGTTGAACGACAGCGCACCGTGCGGCTCCGTGATCGTCTCCGGGTGCTCGGGGTCCGTGATCGTGTTCTCCGAGTCCATGACCTCGAAGAAGCGGTCGACCGCGGTGCGCGTGTCGAACGTCATCGAGAGCAGGAAGCCGATCGACTCGATCGGGAACCGGAGCACCGTCGCCGTCGCGAAGAACGCGAACAGCTGCCCGACGGACAGTTCCCCCTGGCTCGCGAGCCAGATGCCGGCGAGCAGGCAGAGCGCGAACGCGACGTCGGGCACGAGCAGCAGCCACAGCCAGATGCCCGCGATCGCCTTCGCCTTCTCGATCTCGGTGCCGCGCAGCGCCTCGGCCTGCTCGCTGAACTCGTCGAGCTTGTAGCGACCGCGGCCGAACGCCTTGAGCACGCGGATGCCGTGCACCGACTGCTCGACGCTCGTGGCGAGGTCGCCGACCTGGTCCTGGCTGCGGCGCGCGACGACGGAGTACCGACGTTCGAACAGCAGGCCGTTGATCCACAGCGGGATCGACGCGACGAGGAACACCAGGCCGAGCAGCCACCCGAAGGTGAACAGCACGACGAAGCCGACGACGATCGTCACGATGTTGACCACCAGCAGCACGACGCCGAAGGCCAGCCACCGGCGGATCAGCGACAGGTCGGACACGGAACGGGACAGCAGCTGCCCGGACTCCCACCGGTCGTGGAACGCCACCGGCAGGTCCTGCAGCTTCGCGTAGAGCGCGTTCCGCATGCTCGTCTCGATGCGCGTCGACGGCCGCATGACCATCCGACGCCGGGACGCGATGAAGAACGCCTCGAGCACGCCGAGCGCGAGCACACCGAGGCCCGCGGGCCAGATCTGTGCGGAGTCCTTCGAGGACAGCGGGCCGTCGACGAGCCACTGCAGGACGTAGGGGATCGCGAGCGCGACCAGGGAGGCGCCCATGGCGGCGAACATGCCGCCGATGAGCCGGCCCTGGTAGGGCTTCACGTAGGGGTAGATCCGCGCGATCGCGCGGAAGGTCGAGGGGCGGTCGGTGGACGGGCGCGCCTGGTCTGGCGTCTTGGACATGGATTGCGTCCTCGTGCGTCGTGCCGAGACCCTCTGGATCGGCCGCTGCTGTCGCAGCCGTCGGTCTGGAGGCTCGGTGTCCGTTGCGTGGTGGTCGTCGGCCGAGCGGGTCGGTCGCGTCCCGGGCCGTGCCCACCCCGGTGGGGCGTGCTCGGTCCTCGTCGCGGTCGCCCGCCGCCGCGTCGCGCGCGGCGTCGGTTCGGTCGGAGTGCACCGGGAGACAGTCGTCCCCCGGGTTCAGGCGTGGGCTCGCGCTGGCCCGTGCTCGTCGTCGTCGCTGGTGTCGCGGCGGCTCGTCGCGTGCTCGTCGTCGTCGGGCGGTGCCGACGGCTCGTCGCTGGCTGTGGGAGGCAGCCCTACGCGGACAGCGGTGCCGTGACGGCGGGCGCACCCCGGTGGGGGTACGGCGCGACGGCCGCGTGTGCGGGACGCGGGCGGATGCCACGTGCCCCACCGAACGGTCGTGCGTCGGGAGCGGTCCCCACGAAGAGCACGAGACCCGCACGGGCAGCCGTCGCCACGGTTCCGGTCGTCGTGTTCATCGTCACTCCAGTCGTCGTCATCGTCACCGTTGTGTCCGCGGTGCCGCCGGCCGGTGTCTGTCGTGGACACTGGGGCCGTCGGCGTGCCTGTCGCGGAGCCTTACAGACTATTCACAGTCGAACGTGGTGCGCAAGCGTTTCCCGGAGTTGCCCGTTGTTCGACTCAGTGGAAGAAGTGCCGCTCGCCCGTGAAGTACATCGTCACGCCGGCAGCCGTGGCCGCGGCGATGACCTCGTCGTCGCGCACGCTCCCACCGGGCTGGGCGACCGCACGGACGCCCGCGTCGAGGAGCACCTGCAGCCCGTCCGCGAAGGGGAAGAAGGCATCGGAGGCCGCGACGCTGCCCGTGGCGCGCTCACCCGCACGGTTCACCGCGAGGTGGCACGAGTCGACCCGGTTCACCTGACCCATGCCGACGCCGACGCTCGCGCCCTGGTTCGCCAGGAGGATCGCGTTCGACTTCACCGCACGGCTCGCCTTCCACGCGAAGGCGAGGTCGGCCAGGGTCTGCTCGTCGGCCGGTTCGCCCGCGACGAGGGTCCACGTGGACTGGTCGAACGCGGTGAAGCGGTCGGCGTCCTGCACGAGGAACCCGCCGGAGATCTGCTTGACCTCACGCGGAGCGAGGGCGAAGTCGGTCGGCAGCGTGAGCAGGCGGATGTTCTTCTTCCGCGAGAGGATCTCGATCGCCTCGGGGTCGAAGGCCGGCGCGACGACGACCTCGGTGAAGATGTCGGCGACCGTCTCGGCCATCTGCTTCGTGACGGGTCGGTTGGCGGCGATGACCCCGCCGAACGCCGAGAGCGGGTCGCACGCGTGCGCAGCGGCGTGCGCCGCGGCGATCGGGTCGGCCGCGTCCGCCGGGGCGATCGCGATCCCGCACGGGTTGGCGTGCTTGATGATCGCGACGGCGGGCTCGGCGAAGTCGTAGGCCGCGCGGACGGCGGCATCGGCGTCGACGTAGTTGTTGTACGACATCTCCTTGCCGTGCAGCTGCGCCGCCTGGGCGATCCCGGTGCCACCGGCGCTCGTGTACAGCGCCGCGGCCTGGTGGGCGTTCTCGCCGTACCGGAGCGTCGCCGCGAGGTCGGCGTCCGCCGTCAGGTGCTCGTCGAACGACCCCGGCATCTCGATGTCCCCGCTCGTGGTCGGTGCCGCGGCGTCCGCCACGACGTCGCTCGCGAAGTAGCCGGCGACCGCGGTGTCGTACGCGGCGGTGTGCGCGAAGGCCTGGGCGGCGAGGCGCTTCCGCAGCTCGAGCGTGGTCCCGCCGGCGCGGACGGCCTCGACCACCTCGGCGTAGGACGACGGCGACACGACGATCGCGACGTTCGGGTGGTTCTTCGCCGAGGCGCGGACCATGGCGGGGCCGCCGATGTCGACGTTCTCGACCACGGTCGCGGTGTCGGCACCCGAGGCCACCGTCTCGACGAACGGGTACAGGTTGACCACCACGAGCTCGAACGGCTCGATGCCGAGGTCGGCGAGCTGCTGCTCGTGCGACTCGAGTCGGAGGTCGGCGAGGAGCCCGGCGTGCACCGACGGGTGCAGCGTCTTCACCCGGCCGTCGAGCGACTCCGGGAAGCCCGTGACGCTCGACACGTCCGTGACGGCGTACCCGGCGTCGCGGATGGTCTGCGCCGTGGAACCGGTCGACACGATCTCGACACCGGCGTCGGCGAGCGCCCCGGCGAGCTCGAGCAGGCCGGACTTGTCGCTCACCGAGATGAGCGCCCGCCGCACGGGGACGAGGTCCCGGTCGCGGTACAGGCTGGGGTCGGCTGCGTGCACGCTCATGCGCTCGGGGTGCCCTTCAGGTCGGTGGTGCCGTTGGCGATGTCGAGGATGGTCTGGATGAGCAGGCGTCGCTCGACCGGCTTGATCCGGTCGTGCAGCGTCGACTCGGAGTCGCCGGGGAGCACGGGGACGCGCTCCTGGGCGAGGATCGGACCGCTGTCGACGCCGTCGTCGACCTGGATCACGCTCGCACCGGTCTGCTCCACGCCGGCGGCCAGGGCGTCCCGCACGCCGTGGGCGCCCGGGAACTCGGGCAGGTACGCGGGGTGCGTGTTGATCACCGCGGGGCCGAACTCGGAGACGACCGCCGGCGGCAGCAGCCGCATGAGGCCCGACAGCACGAGCAGGTCCGGCGACCACGGCCGGATCTGGGCGGCGAGCTCACGGCCCCACTCCTCGCGCGAGTCGAACCGCGAGAACGGCACCGTGAACGTCGGGATGGAGAACTCCTCGCCCAGACCGAGCCCCTCGGCGTCGCGGTCGGCACCGATGGCGACGACCCGGGCGGGGTACTCCGCGTCGAGGGTCGCCTCGAGCAGGGCCCGGAGGTTCGAGCCGGCACCGGAGATCAGGACGACCAGTTCGAGCACGGGACAACCCTACCGGGCTGCGGTCACCGGTCGTCCTTCGGCCGGCGCCACCACGGCAGCTCGTCCTCGGGGATCTGGTCCGTGGCGTCCCACCGCTGCTGCTGCACGGTCGGCGCGGACGGCACCGAGCCGCCCTCGGCACGGGCCCGGTCCTCGTGCCGGTCGCCGTGACGGTCGTCGACGTCGTCGCGACCCGCGACGAACTCCTCGGTGCTCCAGGGGAACGCGGGCTGCGGCTCCGTCCCCGGCGCACGCGGCACGGCGGTGGCGGCCTCGTCCGGCTCGCGGTCGACGTCGGATCCCGTGACCCGGTCGCGCAGGTCGCCGGCGCGCTCGCGGACGCCGTCGGCCGCTCCGCGCAGGCGGTCGCGGATCGCGCCGACTCCCCCGCGGCCGGTGGCACGCGGTCGATCGGTGACGCGGTCGGCGGGCACCCGGTCGGCAGCGACGGCGACGGTGCGGGCCCAGTCCGGCAGTGCGACGTCAGCGTCCGGGTCGCGGCCCGGTGCGGGGTCGGGTGCCGTTCGGGAGGCGCGGCTCGACTCCGCCGGGCCGCCCGCCTCGGTCGCGGTGCGGGTCGGCTCGGTCCGCGCGCTGCGGTCAGCCCCGGTCCCCGGCCCGTTCCCGCCCTCGGTGCCGTTCCCCGACCCCCGCGGGCCACTGCCCGGGACGCGGCCCACGGTCGCATCGTCGCGGTCGTACCGCGTGGCGGCGACGCGTGCCCGATCGCCCTCTTCGGGTCCGCCGCGCCCCGGCAGGCCCCGGGCGTCGCCGCCGTGGGCACCGTCGGCGCGGCCGCCGTCGGCCTGGGCGTCGTCCGCGCGTGCGGCCTCGGCCGTGGTGCCGCCGTGCGTCTCCTCGACCACGAAGCGGTGCACGTCGGTGGTCCGACCGGCACCGGCGCGGTCGAGTGCGGCGAGCAGCGAGCCGTCGGCAGCGGCCTCGGTGTCGGCGTCCGCAGGGCCGTCGTCCGTCTCGTGCCACTGTTCCCGGGCCCACCCGCGCTCGGGCATCCGGACGAGGTCGCTGCCGGCCGCGAGCGCCACCACGGCGGGCACACCGACTTCGAGGGCCGCGAAGGCCCCGACGACCAGCGCGTGCGGACCGACGTCGGCCAGGCGGCCCGGGCCGAACGACCCCGCCGAGAGCCACGCCACGAGCCCGGTCAGCACACCGGCGACGATGCCCGCCGCGACGCCGCCGAGCGCCCGGTGCAGGGCGGAGTTCGCACTGCCGAGGGCCTGCACGAGCCGGGGGCGCAGGAGGCCGCCGGCCGCGAACCCGGCCACGACCGGCACGAGGACCCAGACCAGGCCGAACGCGTGCCCGGACGCCGGGAGCGCGCCGAACACCGGCAGGCCGGGGATCGGCCCGAGCGTCGTGCCGATCGGCGACACGCTGGAACCGGTCCCGATCGCGAAGCCGGGCCCGACGAGCCACGACGTCGCCCAGCCGACGAAGTCCGGCAGGAACGCGAGCTGGCCGACCGTCAGGGCGATCCCGCCGACCACGCCGGCGTGCGACCGCTCGTACAGGGAGATGACCTCGGCGAAGGAGGCGAAGAGCAGGAAGGCGACGACGACCCCGGCGACGGCGACGACCGCAGCCGTCGCGGCGGTGCCGGCACGGAGGCCGAACGCCGCGATCGCACGCCAGGCGGTCGGGACACGGTCGAGCTGGTCGAGCACGCGCCCGGTGACCGGGTCGGCCGGGAGCCCCCGTCGCCGTCGGCACACCTCGCTCGTGACGAGTGCGGGGATCCCGAACCAGAGCGCCGGGAGGACGATCGCCTGCCAGAGCGTCGGCACGGTCGCCGCGGACCGGGACGACAGTGCGACGAGGAGCCCGAGGACGGCGACGACGCCGGTGCCGACGAGGAGCCCGGTCGTGCGGTGCTCGGTCTCGGCGAACCGGCGCCCGGCACGTCCGGCGAGCCAGGCGGTCACGAGGGCGAACCCGAGCGCCGCGAGCGTCACGTGGATCGGGTCGGTGGCGCCGCTCACGCCGGACGACCTCGCGAGCGCCGAGCCGAGCACGAACGACACGTCGACCCCGTGCCCGACGAGCCACACGCTCCCCGTGGCCTTCCAGAACACGTCCCAGTCGACCTGGAGTCCGTACTCGAAGCCCCACAGGAGCGTCAGCGGCACGAGGGCGATCCCGATGCCGACGCCGACCGTCACGACCGCCTCGATCGCGGCGAGCACTGCGGTTCCCAGGCGGTTCATCGCAGCGAGGATACGTGCTCCGCCGCGCAACCCGCGGCAGCCGCGCGGCTGCTGTGGAGAACGTCCGGCACCGGAGCGGACGGGAGGCGCGGTGCCAGCCGGCACCGCGCCTCCCGTCCGTCCGTCCGGACCTGCGAGCGCTACTTGCTCGCGACCACCTCGCGCAGCAGCGCCGCGGTCTCCGACGGCGTCTTGCCGACCTTGACGCCAGCGGCCTCGAGCGCCTGCTTCTTCGCCTCGGCCGTCCCGGCGGAGCCGGACACGATCGCGCCGGCGTGGCCCATCGTCTTGCCCTCGGGCGCGGTGAAGCCCGCGACGTAGCCGACGACCGGCTTGGTGACGTGCGCCTTGATGTAGTCGGCCGCACGCTCCTCGGCGTCGCCGCCGATCTCGCCGATCATGACGATCGCCTCGGTCTCGGGGTCGGCCTCGAACGCGGCGAGCGCGTCGATGTGCGTGGTACCGATGACCGGGTCGCCGCCGATGCCGATGGCGGTCGAGAAGCCCAGGTCACGCAGCTCGTACATCATCTGGTAGGTCAGCGTGCCCGACTTCGAGACGAGCCCGATCGGGCCCTTGCCGGTGATCGTCGCCGGGGTGATGCCGACGAGCGACTCCCCGGGGGTGATGATGCCGGGGCAGTTCGGGCCGATGATGCGGGTCTTGCCACCGAGGGCCTTGGCGTGCGCCCAGAACTCCGCGGAGTCCTGCACGGGGATGCCCTCGGTGATGACGACCACGAGCGGGATCTCGGCGTCGATGGCCTCCGTCACGGCGTCCTTCGCGAACGCCGGCGGCACGAAGACGATGGAGACGTCGGCACCGGTGGTGTCGATGGCCTCGCGCACCGAGCCGAACACCGGCAGCTCGACGTCGCCGTGGGTCACGGTGGTGCCGGCCTTGCGGGCGTTGACGCCACCGACGACCTGCGTGCCGGCCTTGAGCATGAGCGCGGTGTGCTTGGTGCCCTCGCCGCCGGTGATGCCCTGGACGATGACCTTGGAGTCCTTGTTGAGGAAGATCGACATGGTCAGTCCCTTCAGGCCGCTGCGGCGGCGAGTTCGGCGGCCTGCTCGGCCGCGTCGTCCATGGTCGCGGCGACGGTGACGAGCGGGTGCGCTGCCTCCGCCAGGATCCGACGACCCTCTTCCACGTTGTTGCCGTCGAGGCGCACGACGAGCGGCTTGGTGGCCGCGTCGCCGAGGATGCCCAGCGCGGCGACGATGCCGTTCGCGACGGCGTCGCAGGCGGTGATGCCGCCGAAGACGTTCACGAAGACGCTCTTCACCTGGGGGTCGCCGAGGATGACGTCGAGGCCGTTGGCCATGACCTCGGCCGAGGCGCCGCCGCCGATGTCGAGGAAGTTGGCGGGCTTCACGCCGCCGTGGCGCTCACCGGCGTAGGCGACGACGTCGAGCGTCGACATGACGAGCCCCGCACCGTTGCCGATCACGCCGACCTGGCCGTCGAGCTTGACGTAGTTGAGACCGTGCGCCTTCGCCTTGGCCTCGAGCGGGTCCTCGCTCGCGGTGTCCTCGAGCGCCTTGTGGCCCTCGTGCCGGAAGTCGGCGTTCTCGTCGAGCGAGACCTTGCCGTCGAGCGCGAGGATCTGGCCGTCGCCCGTGCGGACGAGCGGGTTCACCTCGACGAGGGTCGCGTCCTCACCCTTGTAGACGTCGTAGAGCTTGACGAAGACGTCGGCGACCTGGTCCACGAGCTCCGCCGGGAACCCGGCCTGCTCGGCGATCGCACGACCGGCTGCGGCGTCGATGCCCGTCAGGGGGTCCACCTCGACGCGGGCGAGGGCCTCGGGCTTCTCGACGGCGAGCTGCTCGATCTCCATGCCGCCCTCGACGCTCGTGAGCGAGAGGTACGAGCGGTTCGCCCGGTCGAGCAGCACCGAGAAGTAGAACTCCTCGGCGATGTCCGCGCCCTGGGCGATCATGACCCGCTTGACCGTGTGGCCCTTGATGTCGAGGCCGAGGATCGCCTGGGCGTGCTCGTAGGCCTCGTCCGGGGTCTTGGCGACCTTGACGCCGCCGGCCTTGCCGCGACCGCCGACCTTCACCTGCGCCTTGACGACGACGACTCCGCCGATCTTCTCGGCCGCCGCCCTCGCCTCGTCCGGGGTGTCGGCGATGATCCCCTGCAACACGGGGACGCCGTAGGACTCGAAGAGGTCCCTGGCCTGGTACTCGAAAAGATCCACGCTGTTCTTCTTCCCGCACGTTCCGTGCGATCGGCATCGGTTACCCGGTCGCCACACTCACCATCGAGGGTCGCTCGATGTCGAGACAACGGCCGGCAGCCAGCCTAGCGCCGGCAGGTGGACGCGCGGTGCGCGCCCGTCACGTCGCGCGCGCACCCGTCGGTCGGGAGGCGCGGATCACCTCCGCCCCGCCCGATCCGCTGGGCGCACCCGTCGAACGGTCCCCCAGCGTCCGCCCGGCAGTGTGGAACGGTGAACGACGCCCTCCGTGCCCGCGCCGCCGACGTGTTCGGCTGGCACCTCCGACCCGACCAGGAATCCGTCATCGACGCCGTGCTCGACGGACGCGACGCACTCGCCGTGATGCCGACCGGATCGGGGAAGTCCGCGATCTACCAGGTCGCCGGCATCGAGCTGGACGGCGTCGTCGTCGTGGTCTCACCCCTCGTCGCGCTGCAGGAGGACCAGGTCGTCGGACTCGAGCACCACGAGGGCGCTCCCCGCGCCGTCGCGATGAACGCCACGAGGAAGGCCCGCGCCGTCGCCGAGGCCTGGGACGCCGTCGCCGCCGGTGCGGTCGGCTACGTGTTCCTGGCGCCCGAACAGCTCGCGAAGGACGACGTGCTCGAGCGACTCCGCGACGCCGGCGTCGTGCTGCTCGCCGTCGACGAGGCCCACTGCATCTCGTCCTGGGGCCACGACTTCCGGCCGGACTACCTGGCGCTCGGCGAGGTCGCGGAGCGTCTCGGCCGTCCGCCCGTGCTCGCACTGACCGCGACCGGCTCCGCTCCGGTGCGGGACGACATCGTCGAACGGCTCGGCATGCGCGACCCGTTCGTGCTCGCGTCGGGATTCGACCGGCCCGGCATCCGGCTCAAGGTCGTCCGGCACGCCGAGGACGCCGAGAAGCGCGCGGCCGTGGTCGAGCAGGTGGCCGAGCTCGACGGCGCCACCGTGGTCTACGTCGCCACCCGTGCCGCGACCACGGAGTACGCGGACGCGCTCGCCGCCCGGGGTCGTCGGGCCCGGCCGTACCACGCCGGCATGCCGATCCGGGAGCGGGAGGCCGTGCACACCGGGTTCCTGGACGGCGACGTCGACGTCGTGGTGGCGACCAGCGCGTTCGGCATGGGCATCGACAAGCCGGACGTCCGGTACGTCGTGCACGCCGACGTGCCCGAGTCGATCGACGCCTACTACCAGGAGATCGGGCGTGCAGGACGGGACGCCGAACCCGCCGGCGCCACCCTGCACTACCGCGCCGAGGACTTCGGCCTGCGCACGTTCTTCGCGTCCGGGGCACCGCGGCCCGCCTCGGTCCGCGCCGTGTTCGACGCCGTCCCGGCCACCGGCTCGTCGCCCCGTTCGGCGGTGGAGGAGGCCTCGGGCCTCTCCGGCCGGACCGCGGGTCGCGCGCTCAACGCCCTGCTCGACGCCCGGGCCCTGCGCGAGGACGTGGACGGGATCGCCCGGGTGCCGGACGGTCCACGGGACGCCGGCCGTGCGGCCCGTGCCGCCGCGGACCGCGCCGCCGAGCGGGAGCGGGTGGAGGAGTCCCGGATCGCGATGATGCGCCAGCTCGCCGAGACGACCGGCTGCCGGCGGCAGTTCCTGCTCGGCTACTTCGGGGACGAGCTGCCGGAACCGTGCGGGAACTGCGACACCTGTTCGTCGGGGACGGCCTACGAGGCCGCCGCACACGTCGCCGACGGTGCCAACGACACGGCCTGGCCGCCGGACGCCCGGGTCGAGCACGCCGAGTGGGGCACCGGTGTCGTGATGAGCACGGAGGAGGACCGCATCACGGTGTTCTTCGAGTCCGCCGGCTACCGCACGCTCGCGCTGGCCGACATCGAGCGGCACGACCTGCTCGAACGGCTCTGACCCGCCGGGATCGCCCGGGCGGGGAAGGCGCGGTCGCTCGACCACCCGTCGGCGACCGCGCTCCACTCCCCCGAGCACCCGCGATGCTGCCCTGGCGGCGTGACCGGCAGGTGTCCCCCGGGTGAACACGACACGAAACCGGACGCCCGTCGAGGCCTGACGGGTAGGCAGGAAGCCCGCAACGGAAAGGAACCACCATGAGCGATCCCGGCATCAGCCCCGTCGACGACTTCGAGGCCCAGCAGCGTCGCGACGACGACGTCGACCGCGAGCACGTCGGCCCGTACGAGGTGGACGAGTCCGAGGAGTCCCTCGAGACCGTCACGAACGACGCCGTCGCCGGCGAGACCGTCGAGCCGCAGCCCGGTGACGGTACCGACGACGGGCCGACCGGTGGCTCGCCGCGCGAGGGTTCCCCCGACCTGTGGGAGCACGACGACGACGAGGATCGCCCCGACCTCGGGAACAACCTCGGCACGAAGCCCCTCTGACCGACGGCCCCCACGGAGCACGGCCCAGTACGATCGGGCCGTGCTCCGTCGCGTCCAGGACAGTGTCCGCAGCCTGCCCGCCGTGGCTCGGCTGCTGGCCCTCGCATCGCTCCTGCTCGTCGCGGCCGCGGCGCACACGGGTGTCCGGTCCGGTGTGACCGACTGTGGTCCGGGTACGTACGGACCGCCGTGCGGCACGAACGTGCTCTGGGTGCCGCTGGTCGTCGCCGGAGTACTGCTCGCGGTGGTCGCCGGATCGCCGAGCCACCTCTGGCCGCTCCCGGCGATCTGGCTGGTCGCCGTCCTGGTCGCCGCCGCCACGGGGCAGGTCGGGAGCGCGGCGTTCCTCGTCGCCGCCCTGGTGGGCGGGACGCTCGCGCTCGCCGCCGCCATCGTGATCGACGTGCTCCCCCGCCTCCGCGCCGGACGGCGCGGACCACGACCGTGAGCGGTCGCCGGACGGGAGGAACGGGCCCGGGCCCGCACCGTCCCTCCAGTCCGTCCGTGGGCGGGGTCCCGGAACGCGACCTGCGTCGGTTCCTCGCCGACAGCACGCCCGTGGCCGCCGGAGGCCGGGCCATCCTGCTCCAGATCGCCGACCCCGTGGTCGCAGCGGGGGTCCGGCGGCACTCGGACTTCGCTCGACGGCCGCAGCAACGGCTCGCCCACACCCTCACGTTCGTGTACGCGGTGGTGGTCGGCACCGACACCGACGCTGCCGTCGCGGCCGGCTTCGTGGACCGCGCCCACCGGCCGGTCGCCGGAGCCGACGACGTGGACCGGCAGCTCTGGGTGGCCGCGACCCTGTACGACTCCGCGATGCGCGCCCACGAGCTGTTCGGTACGCCCGCGGGACCCGCGCTGGCCGAACGCGTACTCGACGCCTACGCCCCGATCGGCACGGCGCTGCGCGTGCCCGCGGACCGGTGGCCGGCGACGGTGCCGGACTTCGACCAGTACTGGACCCGCACGCTCGCCGGGCTCCGCGTCACCGACGACGCCCGCGGCGTCGTGCGCGACCTGCTGCACCCCCGGTTCGCGCCGCTGTGGGTGCGGGCCGCGATGCCGCTCGTGCGGGTCGTCACCGTCGGGATGCTCCCGGACGCCCTCCGGTCGCAGTACGGCTTCGCGTGGGGGCCGCGCGAACAGCGGCGCTTCCGGCGGACCGTGCGCCGGGTACGGGTCGCACGGGCGATCCTGCCCGGGTGGCTGCTGCGGCTGCCGGGGCCGCTGCTCCTGCGGACGATGCGGCGGTACGCGGGCGGGGGTCAGCCGGCGAGGACCCGGACCGCGTAGTCGCCGACCATCACCACGTCACCGGGTCGGGCCACGACCTGCGCGCCACCGACGCTCGGCTCCTGCGCCCCGGACGCCCGGACCACCACCGTGCCGTTCGCGGAGCCGAGGTCCTCGACCACGAGTCCACCGTCGCCCGTCGGCCGGATCGCCGCGTGCTCGCGCGACACCGAACGACCCGGGTCGTCGAGCAGCACCGCACGCCGTCCCGGTGCCGTCTGGACCTTGCGCCCCAGGACCACCGGCTGGTCGAGCGGCACCACGTTGCCCGGTGCGACCTCGAGCACGAGCCGCGGCACCACGCCGATCGTGGGGAGCGGCTGGTCGGTGTGCACCACGGCGTCCGGCTCGCGGTCGGACACCGGTGCGCTCGGTAGCACCCACGCCCGCGACAGGTGACCGGCCTGTCGATCGCGCTCGACCTCGGCGTGGGTGACGACCGGACGCTCCGGTGTCCCCTCGTCCTTGCGACGTCGTGCCACGGTGTACCCCTCGTTCTGGTTCTTGTCCCCACCTGGTGCGAGATGCAACGCAATCAAGTATCGTCGAACCGCCGGGGGGCTCCCGGTACATCAAATACCGCATCGGGAGGGTATGCACATGGCAAACGTCAACGTCACCTACGACGATCTCCGCAACCAGGCTTCGCAGCTGCGCAACGGCCAGAAGTCCATCGAGGACCAGCTGAGCCAGCTCAAGAGCCAGATCGACAACCTCGTGTCGTCGGGCTACGTCACCGACAAGTCGTCCAAGGCGTTCGACGCGACGTACTCGGAGTTCAACTCCGGCGCGACGCAGACGATCCAGGCGATCGACGGCATGGCCGGGTTCCTCGAGAGCGCGGCGAACACGCTCGAGTCGACGGACGAGCAGCTCGCTTCGAGCATCGGCTAGTCAGGACCAGCACGACGGTGGCCGGCGCCTGGGGGTGCCGGCCACCGCTCTCGCCGCAGGGGCGGCGTCGAACGACCAGCAACAGTAGGAATCCACCGGGGGAACCGTGGCCGGCACCATCAAGCTCGATCTCGACCTGATCGGGAATCTCGCATCCGACCTCTCGAGGCTGCACGGCGACTTCCAACACATCGCCTCTGCCGCATCCGACTACAAGACCGGCATCGGCTCGATGACGGTCGGCAGTGCGATCGACGACTTCGCCGGCAACTGGGACATCCGGCGCGGGCGCCTCCAGGAGTCGATCAAGGCCGTGGCCGAGATGGCCGAGAGCGCGCACGACGGCTTCACCCAGACCGAGGTCGAGCTCGCGAACAAGATCCTCGGGAAGGACAGCTGATGGCACGGCCCAGCGACTGGAGCGCCGTCGACATGCAGCTCGACCCGGTGCCCGGCGACCCGGCCGAGATCCGGCAGTCCGCCTCCGGTGCCCGTTCGATCGAGCAGGCCATCACCGAGCAGGTCAACCGCCTCAACAGCCTGAAGGACGGCGAGGGCTGGGAGAGCGAGTCGGGGACGAAGTTCCGCGACTCCGCCGGAGACCTCGCCGGCGCCATCGAGAAGGCCAAGGGCCGCTACACCGAGCTCGCCGCCGCGCTCGACCAGTGGGCGGACGGGCTCGAGGGGCTCCAGCGCGAGGCCGACGCAGCCCTGCTGCAGGCGCAGGATGCGCGAGACGCGCACCGCGCTGCGGCGAACCAGACCATCACGGCCGAGGCCGACAGTCCGGAACACCAGGACCAGGTCGACGCGCAGGACCGGGCACTGAGTGCGGCGCAGGGCGACATCGACGCGGCGAAGGCGATCATCCACCGGCTCGCCGGTCCCTTCGGCGAACAGGGCGAGTACGGGGAGCTGGCCGGTCGGGTCGCAGATCGCATCCGACAGGGCGCGGACGACGGGCTGAAGGACGGCTGGTTCGACCACGTGAAGCAGGCCATCCACGGGGCGCGCGGCGTGCTCAACGTCATCAAGGATGCGCTCGACGCCGTCGGCGCCGTCCTCCTGGTCGTCACCGTGGTCGCGGCCATCTTCTTCCCCGTGGCGCTCCCGGTGATCGCCGCCATCGGGCTCGCTGTGGCCGGCGCGAAGCTGCTGATCACGGCAACGCAGGCGGTGGCGGGTGACGCGAGCGCGGGGGACGTCGGCAAGGACGCCCTCGGCTTCGCACTGGCCGGGGTCGGGTTCGGTGCCGCCAAGTACGCCGGCTCCGCGATGGGGCTGCTGCGGGGCGCAGTGGGAGAGACACGTGCAGCATCGGCTGCCGCTGCGGCGCGAAACGCGAACGCCGGAGTGGGCGGCGAGCTGAGTGCGTTCCTCCGGGGTGGCGATGCCGGCATCCGGGAGGCAGAAGCGGTCGGACGGAAGCCCCTCACGGCGTTGCTCGACACGTACGTGACCGGCGGTCTGATGGAGACCGCTCAGGTCCTCAAGCTCGCGCCGGATTCCGCCCTCGCACGCGAGGCAGCGACGCGCGCAGCGCTGGCCAACGGTGTCGTCGCCGGCTCCGGACTTCCCGGTCTCCCGGATCTGCCGGAACCCGTGGTGAACGTCGTCTCCGCCGCCACGGACTGGAACGGGTACTGGAAGTCGAAGAGCGAGATCCACGTCGGTTCCCTGTGACACAGTACCGAGTCCTCTTGCCCGACGGGTGGTACCGGTACCCGGTCGACGGCGATCCGAAGCGCGCTTCGCGAGCGTTCGCCGATCGTCACCTGGTCCTCCGGGGTGGGGACGACCCGACGGCTGTGGAGGCACGGCGCCGCGCGCGCGACGACATCCGCTCCGCCTTCGGCACGATGGCGAACGCGGGGACGACGGACCTGTACTTCTTCGACGGCCAGTTCGGCGGAGTGCCGATGAACATGTTGTTCACGGTCGGTGTGGTCTACCTCGGACCGACGATCGCCGATCTCGAACTCCCTGCGGTCGCTCCGGTGCTCGGTGCATCGACGACGCTCACGGAGTTGCCCGTGGGGGAAGCACTCCGGGCGCGGTCCGAAGGAGAGATCGACGGAGGAGGATCGCTGCCGGCGTCGCTCCCCGGTGACATCGCCGCGGCGTTCCTCGCTGCATCGGGATCAGGCGGGCCAGCGAGGACGACTCGCGTGGACTACCTCCTGCCAGTGCCGCAGGAGCACGGCTCCTTCGCGCTGATCTCGTTCCAGTGCGCGGGCGATCCGTTCGTGGACGAGCGCGTTGCACACTTCGACATCCTGATGACCGGCTTCGCCTGGGACGGCGGGCGATGAAGTTCACATGGCCACCGACCGACACGCTCCGTCCACTCGACCTCGAAGCGCATCGTCGTGATCCCTCGAGTGCGCCGACGATCATCAGACTCCTCAACGAAACGGATGCAGCAGCAGCCTGGACGGTCCTCGAGGACTCGCGCGAGGTCGGCTGGGTCGCCGTCCGCACGGCCCCGCTCGACGGCCGTCCCGCCGGGGTCGCCCGGGCTGGCCTCCGTGCGCCTGATCCGATCGGGTCGATCGAGGAATCGATGCTCCCCACGAGCAGCGGCGACGCGCTGCGACTGGTCCAACGCCTCGCGCTGGAACGGCCGGACGGCGCAGCCTTCGTCGTGGTCCAAGCATCGTGGTCCTGGGTCGTGGGTGACGAGCTCGTCGTCCTCTCATCGAGCAGCGCCGAACCCGCGCTCGCCGAGCTGTTGATCGCACGCATCGACGCCCTCGCTGCGAAGATCGTCATCGATGCTTGAAACCCTTGCCCGCCCTGCCGCGTCGAGCGACCGGGCGGCCGCTGCGACCAGTGCCATGCGGCTCGTCATCGACGAGCGAGATCGGCTCGTCGTCCTCGACCAGGGCGGTGAACGAACGACGACGGACACCGTCGCCCGCGCCTGGTTCCTGAACGGCGACGTCCTCCCGAGGCACCTCGCGCCCACAGCCAGCAACGGCGCCGTGCTGATCGAGGACGTGAGCGGCAGCCTCTACCTCGTTCCGATCGACGATTGGTGGATGGCTCCCGTCTCCATCGTGCCGAAGGAACTCGCACTCCGCTCGAGCGGTCTCTCCGCGTTGCTCGATCGTTTCGGCACCGATGATCCACCGCCCGGCCACTTCGCCTCGGCCCACGTCCTGACACCCACGGATGAGCGGCGACGCCGCAGGATTCAGAAGATCCTGGTCGTCGTCATCCTGCTCGGACTCGGCGCATTCCTGACGGATGCATTCGGCCCGATCGTGCTGGCGATGACCCGCACCCCCGACGCCCCGGCCTTCGGATGGATCTCGGCCGGTGCAGCCGCCGCCAACGCATTGGTGGTGCTGGTCGTCGCCGCAGGGCGCAGGCGTCGGCCCAGGAGCGCCGACGCGCCGGCACTCCGGCCCGTGGCCGGCCCCTCCTGGTTCCGCAACGCGGCGTCGATCAGCGCGGACGACCAGGGTCTCGTCCTCGTCGACGGGCAGGGCATCGCGCAACGGTTGGCAACACCGGATCGGCATCTCGGGCCGGATGCCGTGGTGCGCGCGGCGTTCGTCCACGACGAGGACCCTCGAGTGCTGCTCATCGACGGAACGGACACCGTCCGCGCGCAGTTGCCGCTGCGTCTGTGGGCGCCGTCGCCGGACGAGGCACTCGTCCTCCGAGAGTTCCTGCAGCGTCTCGGTGTCCTCACCGTCGCATCCGACGATCTGCGCAACCAGCCCGCGCTCGCGCTTGACGAGATGCGCAGCAGCCGCGTCGGCCCGTCGTCGCTGATGCTGCCGAACGTCCTGGGCGCCGTACCCGCGTACCCGTTCCTCGCATCGTCGGCCTTCACGACGGTCGTGCTCGCCGGGGCTCGTTCGGCGGGCCCCGGGGACACCGCGACGATCGTCACGGCGCTGTTCGCCGCCATCGCGGTCGCAACGGTCGCCGCGGTCTTCGTCGTCGAATCGAGTTCGCGCCTCCCCGTCGCTCGCATCCGTCCGGAACAGCACGGACGTCCGGACCAGCCAGCGCTCACCCGACGCCACCTCGTCGCTGTGGGCATCCCGTTCATCGGAGCAGCTGTCGCCGTCTGGTACTTCGAGCAGGGCAACATCTTCTCTGCGACCAGCCTCCTGCTCCTGGTGCTCGCCGTCCCACTGGTCTCGTGGCTGACGTTCCGTCGCCGTCGCGCAGAGCGGGGAAAGGCACCGGTCGGGCTCGGACGGTGGATCGTGATCGGAGCCCCGAGAGGAGACGAATGACTCGCCTGCTGTGGAACTACAACCGCGCGTGGACGCTGCTCGACGACGAGGGTCAGATCGACGACGTCACCGACGCAGCGGTGGAGCACGCTCTCGCGCAGGCGAAGCAGCGGCCGAAGCGTCGAGAACGCACGGTGCTCCGAACGGTCGTGCGCGACATCGCCGCCTTCCAGACCGCGGCGAAGGCGGAGACCTGCTTCGTGCTCTCGACCACGGCGCCGACGGTCCGAGCGATCGCGTACACGGTCGTGCACACCGTCGCCGGTGTCGACCGCGCGGACACCTTCATCGACGACGCTCGTGCACCGCGGGCGTCCGGCATCGGCGACGCCAGTGTCGGGACACTGGATCTGCCCCTCGGCAGAGCAACGCTCGTGGAGATGCGGGAACGCAGCACCGGCGGCCGGGGGCGGCCGGTGATGCAGGTCGTTCGTGCGATCATCCCCATCGTCGACGGCCTGAACGAGCTCACGGTGGTCGTGTCCTTCTTCGTCCCGGACGAGAACGACAGCGCCCTCGCTCGGCCCATGCTCGATGAGCTCCTCCGCGACCTGCGCATCGACTGGGGGTGAGCGTCATCGACGGGGCGGAGACGGTCGCCCACGCGGCCGTGCTGAGCGACCGACGCGCCGCGCGGGGTCAGCTGGAGTCACTCGCTGTCGTGGACGACCGCTTGTACGGCGTGCGGTCGACGGGCCACCTCGCGCTCACCGGGCGGATCGTGGCCGCTTGGGCCCTCGACTGGTCGGACGTCCCGCGCTCGATCGTCGCGAGTCCCGGCAACGGAGCCGTCGCGATCCGCGACGAGCACGGACGCGAGTTCATCGTGCCGATCGACGACTGGTGGATCATGGCGTCGAGCCCGACGCTCTTGTCCACCGCACTCGATTCGAGCGGTCTCGCGTTGCTGATCCAGCGGTACGGAGCATCGGCAACGCTCAACGGAACCCCACGTCCCACGGTCATCCTTCCTCGGCCACCGGCGTTCTTCACCCGTGCCGAGCTCCTCGTGCGCGTGGCGGTCCTCGGGGGTGGTGCGCTCATCCCGCTCTCCGTCGCCTCCGCCCTCGTCGTGGCAGCGACGGCGCATCGCCTGCTCTGGGAGTTGTGGAGCCTCCCACAGATCGCGGCATCGATCGCTGTCGTCGTCGCTGCCTTCTCGGTGATCATCGGCAGGCGACGGATCACGAGGGAACCGACTGACGCGGTCCGACCACACGGACCAGCTTGGTTCACGAGTACGGCATCGCTGTCGGTCAACGGTGGTCAGCAGCTGGAGCTCACGGACGGCCAGGGCATGTGGCGCCGTCGGGAGACTCCCGGTTCGACGCTGTCCCCGATGGCGGTCAGCCGTGTGGTGTTCACCGAAGACGCTCGTCGCACTGCTCTGCTGGTCGACGGCTCCGGTACCGTTCGCGCAGAACTGGATGCAGCGACCTGGTACCCGGACGGACCCGACCAGCTGACGGCGTTCTTCAACGCATCCGGCATCCTGACGGCGCATCAACCGGACGTGCGGTCTTCTCCGGCGCAGCGCCTCGACACCCGATCCAGCCTGGACATCGCGAAGGGATCACTGTCGTCCTGCAACGAGCTCGGGGTCGCACGGGTGACGCCGGTCCTCGTCGCAACCATGTTGCCGGTCCTGGGTTCTGCGACGTCGTTCGCCGCGGGACTGCCCTGGGCCGGTGCACTGTGCCTCGCGCTCGCTGCGACGAACGTCGGCCTCACCTGCTGGCTGGGCTGGACGGAGACGTCTGTGCGCGTCGGCGACCCGACGAGAGTCGCGGTCGACAAGCCCAACCGGATGAGCGGACGGTCCGCAGCGCTGACGATCGTCGTGCTGGCTTCGCTGCTGACCCTGCTCTGGACCGTTCCGGCCCAGCGCTGGGACCTCGTCGTCGCAGCCGTCTTGCTCGCGATGGCCCTCCCCGGTCTCACTTGGGTGGCGTACCGGCGTCGAGCACTGATCAACGGGAGCGGCCCACTGGCGCTCCACCGGTGGTGGCTCAGCGGCGCATCACGAGGAGAGAAATCATGAAGAACCTGCACTTCCGGCCGATCGACGCCTGGACGTTCATCGAGCCCGGGGCGCCGGATGAAGTCGGGACGGCCGCTGCCACTCGCGCGGTGAGCTTCGCGGAGACGGCCGTGTCGTCGAGGGACCGTGCCCGCCTCGTGCGCGAGTTCAGCGACCTTGCTCGGTACCGCGACACGTTCGAGGCGCCGGACTTCGCCGTCCTCACCACGAACAGACCGTCAGTGCACGTCATCGCGCACACCGCGGTGCACTACCTCGTCGGAGACGGAGCGGCCGACTTCGTGATCGACGACTCCTGGGCGGAGCGCCGCGATGGATCGCTCACTGCTGACCCCGAGATCACGACGACACGCGCCGCGCTGGGTACCGCCACACGGATCCTGCTCAGACACACTTCGGAACCGAGCAGGTTCCTCCGGAGACGATCCGTCAAGACCTCGGTCCGATGGGTGCAGCCGTTCTCCGACGAATCGCTCTCCCGCACGGCCGTGCTCACATCGGTGATCGCGCACGAGAGCAACGTCGATCTCGCGCTGCCGCACGTGGACCGGCTCGCGCTCAGCCTCGAACTCCGGGAGACGTCATGAGCGGCGCCGCGGACCCGACGCCCGTCGGCCTCCCCGACCTCGAGGGCCTCGCTGGCGCGGACTGGTTGGTCGTCCCGCTGCCGGAGGATGTCCGGGGCAAGCCGAAGCGCTGGGCGAACTCGACCACCTACCGGCTCTTCCCCTGGTACGTGCGACCGTTCAAGACCGTGGAGGTCATCTTGACCGCTAGGTCGCTCGAGCAGCACTGCAGGATGAGCGCGCCCGACCTCCGGTTCGCGTTCTTCCGCCCGCAAATCACATCCCCGACGGACACGACGACCGTCTCCGTCACCGCGACCGGGGACAGACCGGGCGGTACCGGCATCCCACCCTTCGAGGGCCTCCGCGCCGGCGCCCAGACGGTGTGGGAGCAGACAGGGGAGACGTGGCCGTTCGTCGATCCGACGGGAGCCGTGGTCGCGCGCTGCTGGCGTTTCCGATCCGGCACCCTGACCATCACGGTCACCGGTCTCGGCGATCACGCTGCGGCCTTCGCTGCCGCTGAGGCGTCCCTGGAGGCGTTCGTCCGACGCATCCACAACGCGAGGTGAGCGCTGGGGCTGGACGCGTCGCAGGTGAGCCGACCCGTTACCCCACACCGCGCCTCCAGTCCGACCGCCCATCCACAAGCCGGACGCAACCCGGCCTGCACGGCGCAGGAACCTGCGAGAATCGACGCATGAGCGGCAGCACGACGCTGCGGGGGGCCTCGACCGGGTGCTCCGCGACGACCAGGACCCACGACGTGGCAGGTGCCACGTGCGCCTGACGTTCACCGCGACCCACCTGCCGACCGACGCCACGGCGGACTTCGTGGTCGAGTGCGACGAGGACACCGTCCTCGGCGAGGTCGTCGAGATCGTCGCCCGTCGCTTCGGCCTGAGCGCCGAGTCCATCGTCGAGGTCGCGGTCGACGCCGTCCCGACGACCCCGCACGCCCGGCTCGGTGACGGTGTCCTGCTCGAGGGGTCCCGCCTGACCTTCGGCGCCCCCGCGCCGGTCCTCCCGCTGCCGGCCGACCTGCCGAGCGTCCGCATCGTGGGCGGGCCCGGAGCCGGCACGGTCGTGGTGCTGGACGCGGGCATCGCACACGTCGGTTCCGCTCCGGACGCCACGGTGCACCTGCCGGACCGCACCGCCCCGGAGTACGCGGCGATCCTGCGCCTCGACCTCAACCGGCGGTTCTCGATCATCCCGACGCGCGGCTCGCGCGTCCTCCTCGACGGCACGGAGCTCGACGAGGAGACGCCCGTCGAGCCCGGCAGCGTCGTCACGATCGGCGACACGCTGCTGTCGGTCGCGGTCCCCGACGCCGACCGGGCGGCGATCACGCTGACACCAGGTGGCGGGACGCTCGACTACACCCGGCCGCCGCGCCTGCTGCCGGAGGAGACCCCGACGGTCTTCAAGCTGCCGGCCGCGCCGGGGCAGCAGTCGCGCCGCTCCATCCCGATCATCGCGGCACTCGCGCCGCTCGGCATGGCGGCCGTGATGATCTCGATCTTCCACAACGTCGCGTACCTGGCCTTCGGCCTCATGTCGCCGATCATCATGTTCGGCAACGCCTGGTGGGACCGCCGCAACGGCAAGAAGACGCACCGGCAGCGGGTGGCCGAGTACGAGGAGACGAAGAAGGCGGTCGAGGCGGACGCCCTGGAGGCAGTGGTCCGGTACCAGCGCGAGTCACGCACCAGCGCGCCCGATCCGGCGACGGTGCTCGACATCGCCCTGCGCCGTCGCGCCCGGCTGTGGGAACGTCGGCGGACCGACCCCGACTACCTCACGCTGCGCGTCGGCACGGCGGACGTGCCGTCGGGCGTCGTGCTCGAGGACCCGGCAGCGCTGGAGCACCGGCGGGCGGTCGACAAGCTGGCCGAGGACGTGCCGGTCGTGGTCGACCTCGGCGAGCACGGCGTGGTCGGTGTCGCCGGACGCGACGAGCACACCAGGCACCTCACGTCGTGGCTCGTGGCGCAGCTCGCGGTGCTGCAGAGCCCGCGGGACACCCAGTTCGTGGTGCTCACCGACGCGCAGTCCGCCGACGAGTGGGCGTGGCTGCGATGGGTGCCGCAGGCGCGACCGGGGTTCGGGCAGGACGCCGTCATCGCGATCGGCAACGACGCCGAGACGCTGGGCGCGCGGGTCGCCGAGATCGGGCAGCTCATCGACGCACGGCAGCGGGCGATGCGCGAGTCGAACGTGCGGGGGATCCCCGGTCCCGACGTGGTCGTGGTGCTCGACGGCGCTCGACGGCTGCGCGCACTGCCGGGCCTGATCCGCATCCTCAAGGAGGGCCCTGCGGTCGGCGTCCGGGCGATCTGCATCGAGGAAGAGGCACGCCTGCTGCCCGAGGAGTGCTCGGTCGTCGTCACGGTGGGTCCGGAGCGCATCCGTGTCGCCGCCCAGCGTCAGGCGACGGTCACCGACGTCCGACCGGACCGCATCCCGGACGGCTGGTTCGAGACCGTCGCCCGGGCGGTGGCGCCGATGGTCGACGCCGACGACGAGAGCGATGCCGGTGGGCTGCCGTCGTCGTCGCGACTGCTCGACGTGATGCTGCTGGAACCGCCGACGGCGCGGGCGATCACGGGCAAGTGGAACGTGCGTGCGCGCACCACCGAGGTGGTCGTCGGCGAGAGCCTCGACGGCCCGTTCGCGTTCGACCTCCGCAAGGACGGCCCGCACGGCCTGGTCGCCGGCACGACCGGGTCGGGCAAGTCCGAACTCCTGCAGACGATCGTCGCGTCCCTGGCGGCGACGAACACCCCGGAGGGCATGAACTTCGTCCTCATCGACTACAAGGGCGGCGCGGCGTTCCGCGACTTCGCGCCGCTGCCGCACACGGTCGGCATGGTGACGGACCTCGACACGCACCTGGTGGAACGCGCCCTCGAGTCGCTCGGCGCCGAGCTCCGTCGCCGCGAGCACCTGCTGGCCGACGCCGCCGCGAAGGACATCGAGGACTACGTCGACCGCCTCGTCCGCGGTGAGCCGCTGCCGCCGATGCCGCGCCTGCTCATCGTGATCGACGAGTTCGCGAGTCTCGTGCGCGAGCTCCCGGACTTCGTCACGGGCCTGGTCAACATCGCACAGCGGGGACGGTCGCTCGGCATCCACCTCATCCTCGCCACGCAGCGTCCGACGGGTGTGGTGTCGAACGACATCCGCGCCAACACGAACCTCCGGATCGCGCTCCGCGTCACGGACTCGAGCGAGAGCACCGACGTCATCGACGCCGGTGACGCGGCGCAGATCCAGAAGAGCACGCCCGGCCGCGGGTACATCCGGCTCGGGGCCGGCGCGCTGCTGCCGTTCCAGGCCGGTCGGGTGGGCGGCCGGCGTCCGGGGCTGTCGACCGGACGCAAGCAGGTCTGGGCCGGAGCCGTCTCGTGGTCGTCGCTCGGCACCACGCCACCGGCACCACCGAAGTCGAAGGAGCTGCAGGCAGAAGAACGCACCGACCTGCAGGAGCTGGTCGGTGCGGTGGCCGAGGCGGCGACCGAGCTCGGTGGACCGGCCCCCTACCGTCCGTGGCTCGACGCCCTGCCGGAGACGCTCCTCTTCACCGACCTGAACGACCGGGCGTGGGAACTCGACGACAGCAGCACGACCGATGCCCGGGTCGGCCCGCTGCCCTTCGCGCTGCAGGACTTCCCGGCCGAGCAGGCGCAGCGGGTCCGGAGCCTCGACCTCGACTCGGACGGACACCTCTACGTGGTGGGTGCTCCGCGGAGCGGTCGGTCGCAGGTGCTCCGCACGATCGCCGCCGCGGTCGCCCGGAACACCTCGGCAGCCGACGTCCACGTGTACGCGCTCGACTGCGGCAACGGTGCGCTGCTGCCGATCCAGGCCCTCCCGCACGCCGGCGCCGTCGTGCAGCGCGTGCAGACCGAACGCGCGCAGCGTCTCCTCACGAAGCTCACCCAGGAGCTCGCCCGCCGGCAGCAGGTCCTCGCCGACGGCGGGTTCGCGAGCATCGTCGAGCAGCGCGCGGCGGCGGTCGTGCCCGCCGACCGGCTCCCCCACATCGTGTTCATGCTCGACCGGTGGGAGGGCTTCGTGGGCTCGCTCGGCGAACTCGACCACGGTGCACCGACCGACCAGGTGATGACCCTCCTGCGCGAAGGGGCGAGCGTCGGCATCCACCTGGTGGTCACCGGGGACCGTCAGCTCCTGTCGAGCCGGATGGCGACCCTGGTCGAGGACAAGCTCGTCCTCCGGCTCTCCGACCGCGGTGACTACGGCCTCGCATCGCTCAACCCCCGCAAGCTGCCCGAGCAGGTCCCGGACGGACGGGCGTTCGCGTCGGAGTCCGCCACCGAGACGCAGATCGCCCTGCTCGCCGCCGCCGGCACCGGCCAGTCGCAGGCCGCGGCGATCACCGCGCTCGCGACCTTCGCGACCGAACGCGACCGCTCCGTCGAGCGGGCGCGTCGGCCGTTCCGCGTCGACCAGCTGTCCGGGCCGGTGCCGTTCGACCGGGCGTGGGAGATGCGCGACGACGACGCCGCCCTGTTCGGCCTCGTCGGCATCGGCGGGGACGACCTCACCGCCATCGGGCCGGACCTCGCGGCCGCGGGCTCGTTCGTCGTGGGCGGTCCGGCGAAGTCCGGTCGGAGCTCCGTCCTGCTTTCGATCGCACGGTCGGTGCTGCGCGAGGGGGGCGAGATCGTGCTCGTCACCCCGAGGCAGTCGCCCCTGCGCGCCCTCGCGTCCGAGCCCGGCGTCCTCGGCGCACACGAGGGCGTCGACGTCACCGAGGCCGACCTCGCGCCGCTGTTCGACGGGCAGCCCGGCCGCCGGGTCCTCGTCATCGACGATGCCGAGCTCGTCAAGGACGCACCCGCGAAGAGCTGGCTGCAGGGCTTCGTGAAGAGCGCGGCGGACAACGGGCAGGCCATCGTCGCGGCGGGGTTGACGGCCGAGTTCGGCGTCGGGTTCACGGGCTGGCAGGTGGACATGAAGCGACGTCGGTCGGGGGCGCTCCTCAGCCCGCAGGCGATCACCGAGGGCGACCTGCTCGGCATGCGCCTGCCGCGCAGCAGCATCGTCGAACGGGTGCAGGTCGGCTCCGCGCTGGTGCACCTCGGCGACGGCGAACTGGTGTCGGTGCAGGTTCCGGTTCCCTGATCGCACGCCGGTTCTTGTCACACTGACAAATACCGTGGTACGGTCGGGTCATGGCAGTCGAACTCAGCACCCGGACCACCCGGGGCACCCAGGCGACACCGACGTTCTCCACCATGCGGTTCCCCGCCGGTGAAGCACACGTCAAGGTCGCACACGACGCCGACGCGGGGGACCTCATCGAGATCGCGACCCTGCGCGGCACGAACGGCGACGACCTCCTCATGCTCGGCATGTGGGCGGACGCCGTCCGGCAGCGCGGATCCCGGTCCGTCGCCCTCGTCCCGTACCTGCCCGGCGCCCGGCAGGACCGCGGCCTCCCCTTCGGCGCGAAGGTCTACGCGGACGTCATCAACGGCTTCGGGATCGACCAGGTGATCGCGTTCGACCCGCACTCGCCGGTGATCGTCGACCTGGTGGAGCGCCTGACCGTGGTCACGAGCGAGACCGTCGTCCGCGACCAGGTCGTCGCCGGCTCGGACTACAGCGGGATCATCGCCCCCGACAAGGGCGCGGTCGCGCGGGCCTCCGCCGTCGCCGACGCCTGCGGGCGGCCGGTGTTCCGCGCCGAGAAGCACCGCAACCCGGACACCGGCAAGCTCGACGGCTTCACGTGCGAGCCGCTGCCGGACACCGGTCGCCTGCTCGTCGTCGACGACATCTGCGACGGCGGCGGCACGTTCATGGGCCTCGCGACCGCGACGGGGCTGACGAAGGACCGCCTCGGCCTCTGGGTCTCGCACGGCGTCTTCTCCGGCCGGGCCCCGCAGCTCGCCGAGCACTTCGGGGAGATCGTCACGACGGACTCCTACCCCGCGCAGAACGCCATCGAGGGCCTGCGCACGATCGAACTCACCCCCTACCTGACGGAGCAGATCCGATGACGCAGACCGACACCACCACGACCGGCACCGACGGCACCACCGGCATCGCGCCCCGCTTCACCGGCCCGAGCCCGATCGCCCCGCTCCTCGCCGTCGACGGCTACAAGCACTCGCACCGGCAGGTCTACCCGGCCGGCACCACCCGGATCCTCATCAACTGGACGAACCGTTCGAACGCGCACATGCCCGAGTCGACGCACGCCGTGGTGTTCGGCCTGCAGGCGTTCATCCAGCGCTCGCTCGTCGAGGCGTGGGCGCCGTTCTTCGCCGCGGACGAGGACGAGGTCGCCGGCCTGTTCGAGCAGGCACTGCAGGGGTACTTCGGCCCGAACCACATCGGCACCGACCACGTCCGGGCACTCCACCGCCTCGGGTACCTCCCGCTCGAGATCCGCGCGCTCCCCGAGGGCACCCTCGCCCCGATCGGCGTCGCGACCCTCACCGTCGAGAACACCGTCGACGAGTTCTTCTGGCTGCCGAACTACATCGAGACGGCACTGTCAGCGTCGATCTGGCACCCGTCGACCGTCGCCACGAAGGCGCTCGAGTACCGCGACCTCATGGAGGACTGGGCCGCCCGCACCGGCGCCGACCCGGCCAGCATCGACTTCGCCGCGCACGACTTCTCCTTCCGGGGACAGTCGAGCATCGAGTCGGCCGCGGCCGGTGGCGCCGGGCACCTCCTCTCGTTCCTCGGCACCGACTCGATGCCGTCGCTCGACTTCATCGACCGCTACTACCCGGGTGACAACGGCTGGGTGGCCGCGAGCGTCCCGGCCACCGAGCACAGCGTGATGTGCGTGCGCGGCGCCGAGGGCGAGCTGGCGACCTTCGAGCAGATCCTCGACGTGTACCCGACGGGCATCGTGTCGGCCGTGAGCGACGGGTTCGACCTCTTCAAGGTGATCACCGAGACGCTCCCGCAGCTGAAGGACCGGATCACGGGTCGCGACGGCAAGCTCGTCATCCGCCCGGACTCGGGCGACCCGGTGGACATCGTCACCGGCACCGTGCACGGGGTCGACACCGCGGCGCTGACCGACCCGGGTCGCAGCCACGAGGAGAAGGGCGTCGTCGAACTCCTCGACGAGATCTTCGGGCACACCGTGAACGACCAGGGCTTCAAGGTCCTCGACCAGCACATCGGCGTGATCTACGGCGACAGCATCACCCTCGACCGTGCCCGCCGCATCTACGAGCGGCTCGCCGCCAAGGGCTACGCGAGCGACAACATCGTGCTCGGCATCGGCTCGTACACGTACCAGTACATGACCCGCGACAACCTCGGCAGCGCGGTCAAGGCCACCTGGGCGCTGGTGGACGGCGAGCCCGTCGACATCCAGAAGGACCCGAAGACGGGCAGCGGCAAGAAGAGCGCGAAGGGCCGGATCGCCCTGCACCGCGACGAAACCGGCGAGATCCGCCAGACCGACCAGGCCACCGCAGAGGACGAGGCGACGAGCCTGCTCCAGCCCGTGTGGGTGGACGGCCGGTTCCGGGTCCTGCAGTCGTTCGCGGACGTGCGGGAGACCCTCCGCCGCGAACGCACCGAGCGCGCCGACCGCGCGGCCCGTCGGGCGACGGCGTGACCGACGCCACCTCGGCGGCCCGCGACCAGCCGCTCATCGCGATCGACGTCGTCCCGATGTCGTTCACGACGAGCGACGGGTTGCGGGTCGCCACCGCGCGTCGGCAGTACGCACCGTACGCGGGCCAGGAGGCGCTCCCCGGCGTGCTCCTGGAGGGTGCGGAACTCCTCGCCGACGGTGCACGACGCGCACTGCGGACCAAGACCGGGATCGACGCGGCGACGGTCCGGCACCTCGCGCAGGTCGGCGCGTTCGACGGACCCGACCGCGACCCGCGGAGCGCCGCGATCAGCGTCGCCTTCCTGGCCGTCGTGGCACCGGCGGTGACGACCCCGACGCCGGCCGCGGCGGCCGCTGTGGTGGCCCCGCCCTCGGCCGCCGGACCCGCGGTCTGGCGCGTGCCCGGGGGAGACGACCCGCGCCTCCCGTTCGACCACGACGCGATCATCCGAGCCGCCCTCGACCACGTCCGTACCCGGATCTGGCGCGACCTGCCGCTCACGCGCGCGTTGCTCGGCGAGGTGTTCACCACCTCCGATGCCTCCGCGCTGCAGACCGCGCTGACGGGCGTGCCGCCGGACCCGGGCAACACGAACCGGGCGCTGCGGACCAACCCGGCGCTCGTCCGGGCCGACGCGTCGGCCACGGCCGCGGTCCGTGGCGGCCGTCCCCCGGCAACCTGGACGTGGGCGGGCTGATCGCGGTTGGGTGGGGGCATGCCCTCCGCCCCGCTGTCCGGTGACACCTCGTTCGCGTTCCCGGAGTACACCGACCCGCCAGCATCACCGTTCGACGTCGCCCGCACCTGGATCGACGAGGCACGGGACGGCGACGTGTCCGAGCCGATGTCGATGACGCTCGCCACCGCGGGGTCCGACGGCCGGGTCTCGGCGCGGACCGTGGACGTGAAGCGGCTCGACGACCGCGGGCTCGTGTTCGGGACCTCGACGCTCAGCCCGACGGGCCGGCAGCTCGACGACAACCCGTTCGCCGCGCTCCAGGTGTACTGGCGGGAGACCATGCAGCAGCTGCGGTTCGAGGGCCGGGCCGTGCAGCTCTCCGACGCCGAGTCCGACGCGCTGTTCGCCGACCGGTCGCCGAAGTCCCGCGCCGCCACCGCGATCGCCGACCAGTCCTCGGTGCTCGAGCCCCGGACGTTGCAGGACCTCATCGACGACGCGAACGCGCTGCTCGACGAGTCCGAGGACGACGTGCCCCGCCCGGAGGGCTGGGTGGCGTGGCGACTCGAGCCGGACCGCGTCGAGTTCTGGCACGGCAGCCGCGACCGGATGCACCGGCGGTTGCAGTACGTGCTCGCCGACGGCGCGTGGTCGGCGGCGCGGCTGCAGCCGTAGCGCGCCGCGGGCTCGCCCCCGCGTCGAACCACGGAACCGACATCGAACCAGCCGCGCGCGCTGGTTCGATGTCGGATTCCTGGTTCGTCACACGCGCCGCGGCCGCGCCGCCGCGCCGCACGCCGCCGCGCCGCGCGCGCCCGCGCTACCGCGCGATCGGGTTCGGCATCGCCCCCGCCCGGATGAGCGACGACGACTGGTCCGCCAGGTCCACCATCGACAGCGTGTTCCGCAGCTGCAGCCGGTTGAGGCACGAGTGCTCGAACGCCGGCACCCGCAGGTCCAGCGGTCGCCGGCGCCCCGGGTGGGCCGCGGCGTGCGCGTCGACGCACTCCCCCACCACCTGCCAGAACCGCGACTCCGGCAGGACCCCGTCGTCGTCGAGGATCGCCGCGACGAAGCGCAGCACCCCGTCGAACACGTCGGTGAACACGGCCAGCGCCGCTTCGTCGTCGTCCACCGGGTGCACGATGCGCTCGATGTCGGCGGGCACCGGGCGGTCGGCGTGCCGCCCGAGTACCGCGACCTCTTCGCCGATGTCCTTCATCACCGCGCGCACCACGACCCCGTCACGGACGACGAGCACGAGGTTCTCGCCGTGCGGCATGAACACCAGGTCGTGCACGGTCAGGCAGTGCACCACGGGCAGCAGGTACGCGTCGAGCCAGCGCCGCACCCACTCGTCGGCAGGGAGGCCCGATGCCTCGATCAGCGCCGACACGACGGCGTCACCCGAGGCGTCCCGGTGCAGCAGCGCCGCCATCGTCAGCAGTCGCTCGCCGTCGGTCACCCGCGGCAGCGGGCTCTCCCGCCACAGCGCCGCGAGCATCTTCCGCTGCGGTGAGGACACGTCGACCCGGTGGTAGGCGTCCCCGGTGTACCCGATGGCCGCGTGCTCCCGGAGCACCGAGAACCCGGCGCCGGCCAGCGTCTCGTCCGCGGACACGAGTGCCGCGACCCAGTCGTTCACCGCCGGGGTGTTCCGCATGTACGCGGGCGACATCCCCCGCAGGAACCCCATGTTCTGCACGGCGAGCGCCGTCTTGACGTAGGAGCGCTCCGGGCGGGAGCGGTCGAACGCCGTCCGGATCGACTGCTGCGGCTGGTACTCGTCCGGCCCCTCCCCGAGGTCGACCAGGTCCTGCCGCCCGAGGTCCGGCGCGAACGTCACGGCGATCCGGTGCTGCCACTGCCACGGGTGCACGGGGATCCAGACGTAGTCGTCGGGGTCGAGTCCCCGGGACACCAGAACGGCCCGGAACCCGGCGGTGGTCTCCGGGTCGAGCTCGGCCGCCCAGTGGTCGCGCTCGGTGCGGTCCGCGGCGAGCGCGAGGTGCGTGCAGGCCCGGCGTGCGGCGAGCCAGCGGTAGCGGAACCGACCGCCGGCCTCGGGAGCGTAGGCGCGGTACTCGTCCAGCCCGAACCCGATCCGCCCGTTCGCCGCCACGAACGCCGGGTGCCCCTCGGTCATCGCCGACTCGACGTCCTGGAACGATGCGACGACGCGGTCGGTCCCCTCCGTGCGCCCCCGTGCGAGCTGCGCGGCTGATGGCCCACCGCGACGGTGCTTCGCGGCGGCGCTCGCGAGGGTGGAGGCGATCTCCTCGAGGTACGTGCCGAGCAGCGCGTCGGGGACCCCGAGCACGTCGCGCAGCTCGAGGACGAGGTCCTGCGCGCTGAGCGGGGCCGCCGCACCGGCACGGGTGCGGGTCAGCGACGTCTCGTCGATCGACCAGTGCTCGAGCACGTGCCGACGCGCGCGGAACCGGTAGGTCGACTCCCCCGCGTCGAGCCGCCAGGCGTCGCCGTCCGGCTGCGGTTCCACGAGGCGCTCGTGCGTGAACTCGGCGATCGCCTTCGCCACGAGGTGCCGCTGGGCCGGTTCGAGGTGCTCCGGCCGGAGGTGCGCCGCGAGCCCGTCGCCCTCGGGCAGCCCGATCCGGTCGGTGTCGAGCACGGACAACAGGGCGCGCTTGCCGTCGACGTCGACCTCGCGCAGCACGCGGAACCCGACCTCGGCGTTCTTCGCGTGCACGGCGGTGTTCCGGACGTCGGGCTCGACGACGACGCGGCGTGCTCCGAGGACGTCGCGACAGTGCTCGACGACGGTGCACATGACGGCGCTCGTCAGTCCGTGCACCCGTCCGTCGGCGGGCGGCGGCGCGACGAGCAGGTGCATGCCGACGTCGCCGGGTTCGGCGGCGAACACGTCGGTGAGCAGGACCCGGGCCGGGTCGTACGTCTCCGCGAGGAACACCGGGACGCCGTCACGACGGCCGAGCCACGCGGCCTGCGCGGGATCCGCCTGCACGTCCGCGAGGTACGTCCGCACCGCGTCGACGTCGAGGTGCCCCATGCTCCACCACGACGACGCGGGGTGCGCGAGCCACGACTGCACGAGGGCGGCGTCACGATCCGGGTCCACGGGTTCGACGGCCAGGAGGCGCGGCTCGGCCCCGCCGACCTCGGTCACGTCCGGCAGGGTGGTCGCGTCGACGGTCATGCGGAGACCTCCGCGCGCTCGGTCGCGTGCCGGGGCGGCGCGCCGTCCGCGGTGCTGCCACGTGCCGTGGAGCGGGCGGAGGCGGGCAGGCCGAACTCCTGGAAGGCGATCCGTGCCTCCAGGCCGTAGACGGGCCGACCCGTGACGGACCGGATGATCGACGCGTTCCGCCACGCCCCCATGCCGAGGTCGGGTGCGGTGAGGCCGTGCGTGTGCTCCTCGGCGTTCTGCACCCAGATGCGGCCGCCGAGTCGGTCGACGTGGTGGTCGCGTGCGACCGCCAGGCGCCCCCGGGAGTCGCGGGCGACGAGGTGCTCGACCGGTGCGAGGAACGCCGCGGACCGCGGTCGGTACCCGGTCGCCAGGACCAGCCGCTCGACCTCGTGCTCGTACGTCTCGCCGAGCTGCTCGTGCCGGAGGGTCAGCCGGTACGTCCCCCGGTCCGCCAGCCAGACGGCGTCGACCACGCTGGTCTCGGTGCGGAGCGTCGTCGGGACCGGTCCCGGCGCGCTGAGCCGGTACAGCTGGTCGTACAGCGCGTCGACGAGGTCCGCGCTGATGCCCTTGTACAGCCCGCGCTGCTCGCGACCGAGGTGGTCGCGGACGTCCTCGGGCAGGGCGTGGAAGTGGTCCGTGTACTCCGGGCTCGTCATCTCGAGCGTGAGCTTGGTGTCCTCCATCGGGAAGAACCGCGGCGAGCGGGTGATCCAGTCGAGGCGGTAGCCGTCCCGCCGGACGTCCTCGAGCAGCTCGCGGTAGACCTCGGCGGCGGACTGGCCGCTGCCGATCACCGCGATCGACCCGGCACGGCGCAGGGCGTCACGGTTCGGCAGGAACTCGGCGGAGTGGATCGCCGGCCCGTCGATGCCCCGCAGGGGTGCGGGGACGGACGGCTCCGTGCCGATGCCGACGACGACGTGGCGTGCGCGGTACGTCTCGGGGCCCTGATCGGTCTCGGCGTGCACCGTGAACAGGTCGGTCGTCACGTCGTGCTCGACGGCCGTGACCCGGCGGCCCCAGCGGAGGGTGTCGAGCCGGTCGGCGGCCCACCGGCAGTACGCGTCGTACTCGCTGCGGAGGGGGTGGAAGTCCTCGCGGATGTAGAACGGGTAGAGCCGACCGGTCTCCTTGAGCCACGCCAGGAACGAGAACGGCGAGGTCGGGTCCGCCATCGTCACGAGGTCCGCCATGAACGGCACCTGGATCGTGGCGTCGTCGAGCATCATGCCGTGGTGCCAGGCGAAGCCGTCGGCGGCGTCGAGGAACACCGCGTCGAGGTCGTCGAGCGGGTCGGTGAGGCAGGCGAGGCCGAGGTTGAACGGCCCGATGCCGATGCCGATCAGGTCGTGGACGGGGCGGTCGGCGGGCCGGTCGACGGTCTGGTCGGCGGTCCGGAGGTCGTCAGCGGTGGTCATCGCGTTGCTCCTTCCGGGGCGGAGGCGGCCGCGCGGACGCGCGCTGCCGTCGCCGCGACGTGGTCGAGCGAGGCGCGCATCTGCGCCGGGGTCGTCTCCGGGTTGAGCAGCGTCAGCTTGTTGCAGGGGCGCCCGTCGATCACGGTCTTCGCGATGAGCACCCGCCCCTCGGCGAGGAGGGCCGCACGGATCGGAGCCACCAGTGCGTCGGCGTCCGCATCGGTCACGCCGGCGGGCTGCCACCGGAACAGCACCGTGCTGAGCTGCGTCGGCGCGACGAGCACGAGGTCCGGGTGCTCGTCGACGATCGCGTGCGTCTCCGTCGCGAGGTCGATCACCGCGTCGAACGCCCGCCCGACGGCCTCGGCGCCGGACGCTCGGAGGGTCGCCCAGAGCTTCAGCGCGTCGAACCGCCTGGTGGTCTGCAGGGACTTGTCGACCTGGTTCGGCTCGGCGGCGTCCTCGGGGTTGAGGTAGTCCGCGTACCAGGCCGTGCGGCGGAGGTCGGCGGGGTCGCGGACGACCAGGGCGCTCGACGACACCGGCTGGAAGAACGACTTGTGCAGGTCGGCGGTCACGCTCCGCGCACGCTCGATCCCGTCGAGCAGGTGCCGACGGGTCGGGGACACGAGCAGGCCGCAGCCGTACGCGGCGTCGACGTGGAGCCAGACGTCCTCGAGGTCGCACACGTCGGCGATCGGCTCGAGCGGGTCGATCACGCCGCGGTCGGTGGTGCCCGCCGTGGCGACGACGGCCATCGGGGTGCGGCCGGCCGTGCGGGCGGCCGCGATCGCCTCGGCGAGGGCCGCGGGACGCATCCGGCCGGCCTGGTCGGTGGGGACGTCGACGACGGCGTCGTCGGGGAGGCCGAGGAGCCGGGCGGACTTGCGGACGCTGAAGTGGGACTCGGCGGTGGCGAAGACGGTGAGCATCGGGGCCGTCGCGGCTGTCGCGGCCGTCGCTGCTTCTCGCGCCAGCAGCAGCGCCTGCAGGTTCGACTGGGACCCGCCCGAGGTGAACACCCCGTCACCGCTCGCGAACCCGATGCGCCCGGCGAGCCACGCCACCACGTGCCGCTCGATGTCGGTCCCGATCCGCGACTGGTCCCAGGTGTCCACCGAGGTGTTCACGGCGGCGAGCACCGACTCCGCCGCGACCGCGGGCAGCGCGACGGGGCAGTTGAGGTGGGCGAGGTACGCCGGGTCGTGGAACCAGACGGCCTCGCGGACGAACAGGTCGTCGAGCTCGGCGAGCGCCCGGTCCGTACCGAGGGGTTCCGCGTCGAGGTCGACGGCGGCGACGCGGGCCCGGAGTTCGTCCGCGGCGGTGTCGGTCGTCGGTCGGTCGACGTCGGAGATGCGGTCCGCGAGCCGGTCGACCGTCGTGGTGACGGTGGTCCGGTAGCGCTCGGCGTTGGCAGAGGTCAACAATTCGATGAGGGCTGTCACGTTAGGTAAGGCTAACCTCACCTCGCCGCGATTGTCACGTGCGGCAGCGCGCTCCCGACATGGCCGGGCGCGTCGGCGTCAGGGGCTCAGCGCCTCAGAGCTTCTCGATCGGCGCGATCTTGATGAGGAGCTTCTTGCGGCCCGCGGAGTCGAACGCGATCTCGGCGATGCGCTTGGCGCCGATGCCGGTCACGGCCGAGACCGTCCCCTCGCCGAAGTCGACGTGCTTGATGCGGTCGCCGGCCACGAGCTCCATGTCGCCGTTGTCGCGGACCTGCCCGGACACGCGGTTCGCCCACTCGGTCTTCGGACGGGTCTTCTGCGCTGCGGCCGCCCGGTCGTACGAGCCACCGCCCCAGCCGCCACCGCCGCGGTACCCGCCGCCGGCGCCGCCGCCCGAGCCGCCGATCCCGCCGCCCCGTCGGGCGTTGAGGGCCCGGGGTTCGGTCCCGCCGCGGCTGTTCGCCATGCCGGGAGACTGCTTCCACTCGATGAGCCCCTCGGGGATCTCCTGCAGGAAGCGGGACGGCATCGCCACGTTGACGTCACCGAACTGCGCGCGGGTCATCGCGAGCGACAGGAAGAGGGACTTCTTGGCGCGGGTGATCCCCACGTAGAAGAGCCGGCGTTCCTCGGACGGGCCACCCGGCTCGTTCGCCGACATCCGGTGCGGCAGCAGGTCTTCCTCGACGCCGGTGAGGAACACCGCGTCGTACTCGAGCCCCTTCGCCGTGTGCAGGGTCATGAGCGACACCGTTCCCGACGAGTCGTCGAGCTCGTCCGCCGCGGCGACGAGGGAGACCTCGGTCAGGAAGTCGGACAGCGTGCCCTCGGGGTTGTTCTTCTGGAACTCCCGCGTCACCGCGACGAGCTCGTCGATGTTGTCCGCACGGGCGGCGTCCTGCGCGTCGGGCGACTTCCGGAGGTTCTCGAGCAGCCCCGAGCCGTCGAGCAGCTGCGTGAGGGTGTCCACGACCGGCTGCGTACCGGCGCGGGACGAGACGTCGTCGAGCAGGGCGGCGAACGCCGTGATCGCGTTGCGCACCTTCGGCCCGAATCCGAGTTCGTCGGCGTGCCGGAGGGCGTCCCGCATCGTCGTCTCGTGCTCGTCGGCGTAGCGCTGCAGGGTGGTCTCGGTGACCGCGCCGATGCCGCGCTTCGGTACGTTGAGGACCCGTCGGAGTGCCATCGGGTCGGCCGGGTTGGCGACGGTGATCAGGTACGCCATGGCGTCCTTGATCTCGGCGCGCTCGTAGAACTTCGTGCCGCCGAGGACCCGGTACGGGATCGCCGCACGGATGAAGATCTCCTCCAGCGCACGGGTCTGCGAGTTCGTCCGGTAGAAGACGGCCATGTCGCGGTAGGACATGCCGTCCTCGTGCAGGCGCTGGATCTCGTCGGCGACGAACTGGGCCTCGTCGTGCCCGGTGTAGCCCGTGAACCCGACGATCTTGTCGCCCGCGCCGACGTCCGTGAAGAGGTTCTTCGCCTGCCGGTCGAAGTTGTTCGCGATGACGGCGTTCGCGGCGTCGAGGATGTTCTGCGTCGACCGGTAGTTCTGCTCGAGCAGGACGACCTTCGAGTTCGGGAAGTCCCGCTCGAACTCGACGATGTTGCGGATGTCCGCCCCGCGGAAGGCGTAGATGGACTGGTCGGAGTCACCGACGACGGTCAGCGACGCCGGGGCGATCGACCCGTCGGCCTCGCGCATGCGGGCGACGTGCTGCCCGGCGTCCTCGAGCTTGTCCACCTGCTCGACCGGGACCGGCCGCGTGAGCTCGCGGATGAGGGCGTACTGCGCGTGGTTGGTGTCCTGGTACTCGTCGACGAGGATGAACCGGAACCGGCGCTGGTAGAGCGCGGCGACCTCGGGGAAGGCGCGGAAGAGGAACACCGTCTGGCCGATGAGGTCGTCGAAGTCGAACGCGTTCGCCCGGCGCAGCTCGTTCGTGTACCGCCGGAAGACCTCGGTGAACATGACTTCTTGCGGGTCGTTCGCATTGATGTTCCGGGCGTAGGAGTCGATGTCCTGCAGCTCGTTCTTGAGCTTCGAGATCTTCGAGGCCGCAGCGCCGACGGTCAGCCCGAGCGAGTCCGCCTCGAGCTCCTTGATGATCCGCTTGAGCAGGGCCTTCGAGTCGGCGGAGTCGTAGATCGTGAACGACTGCGCGAACCCGAAGCGCTCGGCCTCGCGCCGGAGGATCCGCACGCACGCCGAGTGGAAGGTGGAGATCCACATCCCCTCGGACGCCTGCCCGACCAGCGCCCGCACGCGCTCGCGCATCTCGGCCGCGGCCTTGTTCGTGAAGGTGATCGCCAGGATCTGCGACGGCCAGGCTTCTCGGTTGGCGAGCAGCAGGGCGATGCGGCGGGTCAGCACGCTCGTCTTGCCGGAGCCCGCACCCGCCACGATGAGCAGGGACTCGCCGCGGTACTCGACGGCTTCCTTCTGCTGGGGGTTCAGACCCGCGGTGAAGGGGTCGTCGTAGGCGCGGTCACCGGCGCCGGAACCGTCAGCACGGCCGGGCGTCGAGTCGAAGGGGTCGAGCACGATCGTCATGTCCGGGACAGTCTAGGCCGGGCCTCCGACAGCCGAGCGGGCGAGCACGGCCAGGTCGGTGTGGTCGGCGAACACCCCGTCGACGCCGGTGCGGACGACCGAGGTGAACCACCGCTCCCAGTCGCCGAACGCCGCGACCTCGCCGCCACGACGCAACGGCGCCGGCAGGAAGCGGTTCTCCGGTCGCAGCGTCCACGTGTACACGGCGAGCCCGGCCTCGTGCGCGCGGTCGACGACGACGCTCCGCACGGGTGCCGGATCCTCGAGCGCGACGCTGTCCACCCCGGCCATCAGCGTCCCCAGGTCGACGCTGATGCCGTGGAACTCCGTCGCGAAGGCTGTGAGCGCGTCGTCGGACCGCTCGGCCGCGTAGGTGGGAGCCAACGACCCGTGGGACGCGACCTCGTCCGCCGCGCTGCCCCGCGCCTCCTGGAGGTAGACGAGCCGCCCGCCGGTCCCGCGCTCCCGGAGGTCCCGCAGCACCCCCTTCTCGAAGCTCTCGACGGTGAGGCGCTCGTCCCCGCGCCACCCGGTCTCGGCGAGGACCCCGTCGAGGAGCTGCCCCATCGGGAAGCCGGCGCGGTCGAAGAAGTCGGCGTGCTTGATCTCCGCGACGAGTCCGACCGGCCGGGGAGCCGCGTCGAGGATCGCGAGCAGGTCCTCGAGGCGGAGGACCGGCTCCTCGCCGTCGTGCTCCGCCGACCCCGGTCGCAGGGCGGGGAGGCGCTCGCGGGTCCGCAGCGTCCGCAGCTCGGCCCACGTGAAGTCCTCGGTGAACCAGCCCGTCGTCTTCTGCCCGTCGACCGTCTTCGTCGTGCGCAGGTGCCGGAACTCGGGGTGGTCGGCGACGTCGGTCGTGCCGGAGACCTCGTTCTCGTGCCGCAGCACCAGCACGCCGTCCTTCGTGGGCACGAGGTCCGGCTCGATCGCGTCGGCACCGAGTTCGATCGCGAGCTCGTACGCGCTCCGCGAGTGCTCGGGACGGTAGCCGGACGCGCCGCGGTGGGCGATCACCAGGGTCATGGCCCCGACACTACGGCCACATCCGGCGCGCGGCGTCCCCGGGCCGGTAGGTTCACGGCATGGGGCTCGACCGGGGGTGGAAGCGGAGCAGCGTCGCCGCGGCGACGGTGCTGGTCGGCGTCGCGGCGTGGGTCGTGCCGGCCTCCGGATCGGCACCCCTGCACCTCGCCGAGGGCGGGGGCGAGGTCTGCATGGAGGGTCGCACGGACGCCACCGTCGGCATCGCGATGCTCGACCACCCGACGGGCGACCCGATCGTCGTCAGCGCGGTGTCCGCACCGGGGGACGGCGTGCGCATCGTCGACGCGTTCGTGGTCCGGTACCCGCACGGTGCGACGGACCCGGTCCGGTACGGGACGGACGAGTGGCCGGTCCCCGCACACTGGGGCGAGCCGGAACCGGCGCTCGGCGCGTCGGTCGCCGCGGGCGATGCCGCCGACCTCGTCGTGCACGTCCGCCGCGATGCGCGCGACGGCGGCTCGGTGGGTCCGGTGCGGGTCGCGTACACGCAGGGCGCGCGGCTGTGGTCGGAGACCACCGGTACCGAGGTCGCGCTGCGCGCGCACTGCTGATCCAGGAGGCGCGGTGCCGGTCCGTTCCGACCCTCGCCGTGAGCGGTCGGCGGGCTCCGGGCCGGTTCGGGGCGCGCACGCAGCGCACGACCGTAGGCTGCGCTCGTCGGGTCCCCACGGGGCCGCTTCCGCTCGCCGCGAATCCTCAGCCTTCCGCGACCGAGCCCACCTAGGCTGAGAGGACTCGAATCTCCAAGGAAGAGGACACCATGGCCTTCAAGCCCGGTTTCGACCAGTCCCCCGCCTTCAACAACCAGGGGCCCAACACCTGGGGTGGGCGCGGCGCTGGTCAGCAGCAGGCCGGCTGGGGACAGACCCCGCAGCAGGCACAGGGCGGGATGACCCCCGAGCAGCTGCAGTACATGTACGACCGCCCGGCGGCCAGCACGGTCGACACGGACCGCATGTCGTACGAGGACACCATCGTCAAGACGCTGCTCGCGTTCGGCGTGCTCGTCGTGGGTGCCGTGGCCGGCTGGAACGCACCGATGATCGTCTGGATCATCGGCGCCGTCGCCGGGTTCGTGCTGGCGCTCGTCAACATGTTCAAGAAGAAGCCGTCGCCCGGGCTCGTCCTGGCGTACTCCTTCGCCCAGGGCCTGTTCGTCGGTGGCATCTCGCACTACTACCAGAACGCGTTCGGCGGCATCGTCGTGCAGGCCGTGTTCGGCACGCTCGGTGTCTTCGCCGTGACGCTCGCGCTGTTCGCCTCCGGCAAGGTCCGCGCGACGCCGAAGGCCACGCGCTTCTTCCTCGTCGCGATGGTCGGGTACCTGGTGTTCTCGCTCATCAACCTGGTCCTCATGTGGACCGGCGTGACGCAGACCGCGTTCGGTGCCCTCGGGTTCGAGATCTTCGGCATCCCGCTCGGCGTGATCATCGGCATCCTCGTCGTGGTCATGGCGGCGTACTCGCTGATCCTCGACTTCGACCAGATCCAGACCGGCGTCCGTCGTGGCGCTCCCCGGATCTACGCGTGGACGGCGGCGTTCGGGCTCATCGTCACGATCGTGTGGCTGTACCTCGAGATCCTGCGCATCCTCGCCATCGTGGCGAGCAGCCAGCGCAACTAGTACTCGGCACGACCCGAAGGGCCCCGGCGAACACGCCGGGGCCCTTCGTCGTTCCCGGGTCAGGGGCGGCCGACGACCCTCCCACGCCGAGATCGCATGACATGCCGCACGTGCATCGCCGAGGTCGCACAACGTGCCGCCCGTGCATCGCCGAGGTCGCACAACGTGCCGCACGACCTCGCCGCGAGCGGCAGATCGTGCGACTTCGCCGCACGCACGACCTCGCCGCACGCACGACCTCGCCGACCGGCCTCCGGACGCGGGACGGCCCGGCACGCAGGACGCGTGCCGGGCCGTCAGCGCGGGAGGACTACTCCCACTCGATCGTCCCCGGCGGCTTCGACGTGACGTCGAGCACGACCCGGTTCACGTCGGGCACCTCGTTCGTGATGCGGTTCGAGATCTTCGCGAGGGTGTCGTACGGCAGGCGCGTCCAGTCGGCGGTCATGGCGTCTTCCGACGAGACCGGACGGAGCACGATGGGGTGGCCGTACGTGCGACCGTCGCCCTGGACGCCCACGGAACGGACATCGGCGAGCAGGACGACCGGGCACTGCCAGATCTCCTCGTCGAGGCCGGCCGCGGTGAGCTCTTCGCGGGCGATCTTGTCGGCCGCGCGGAGCAGCTCGAGACGGTCCTTCGTGACCTCGCCGACGATGCGGATGCCGAGCCCCGGGCCGGGGAACGGCTGGCGACCGACGATGACCTCGGGCAGTCCGAGCTCGCGACCGACGGCGCGGACCTCGTCCTTGAACAGGGTGCGGAGCGGCTCGACGAGCTCGAACGTCATGTCGTCGGGGAGACCGCCGACGTTGTGGTGCGACTTGATGTTCGCCGTTCCCGAGCCACCGCCGGACTCGACGACGTCCGGGTAGAGCGTGCCCTGCACGAGGAACTTGACCTCGGCATCAGAGTCGGAAGCCTGGGCCTCGAGCACCAGCGCCTCGGCCGCGGCCTCGAACGTGCGGATGAACTCGCGCCCGATGATCTTGCGCTTCTGCTCCGGGTCGCTCACGCCGGCGAGGGCGTCGAGGAACTGCTGCTCGGCGTCGATCGTGATGAGCCGCACACCGGTGGAGGCGACGTAGTCCTCTTCCACCTGCTTGCGCTCGTCGGCGCGGAGGAGCCCGTGGTCGACGAAGACGCAGGTGAGCTGGTCGCCGACGGCCTTGTGCACGAGCGCCGCGGCGACGGCGGAGTCGACGCCACCGGAGAGTCCGGCGATGACCCGGGCGGCACCGACCTGTGCGCGGATGCGTTCGACCTGCTCCTCGATCACGTTCGCGGAGTTCCAGTCACCGGGGAGCCCGGCGGCACGGTGCAGGAAGTTCTCGAGCACGGCCTGGCCGTACACCGAGTGCTTGACCTCGGGGTGCCACTGCACGCCGTAGAGCTTGCGCTCGTCGGAGGCGAACGCGGCGACGGGGGTCGAGGCGCTGGACGCGAGGACCTCGAAGCCCTCGGGTGCCTTCGCCACGGAGTCGCCGTGGGACATCCAGGTCACCTGCGACTCCGGCTGGTCGCCGAGGAGTGTGCTCGTGCCGGGCGAGAGCGTGACGTCGGTCGCGCCGTACTCGCGCAGCCCGGTGTTCGCCACCTCGCCACCGAGCGCGGTCGCCATGGCCTGGAAGCCGTAGCAGATGCCGAGCACGGGGACGCCGAGGTCGAGGATGTCGCCGTCGAGCGCGGGCGCACCGGTCTCGTACACGGACGACGGGCCGCCGGACAGCACGATGGCCGCGGGGTCCTTCGCACGGACCTCGTCCGCCGTGATCGAGTGCGGGACGATCTCGCTGTAGACGTTCGCTTCACGGACCCGACGCGCGATGAGCTGCGCGTACTGGGCACCGAAGTCGACGACGAGGACGGGACGCTGTTCGGTCTCGCTCACCGAGCGGCCTCCTTCTCACGCTGCTGGGCAGCGGTCAGCTCGTGGTAGGTGTCCATGGCGATCTTCTGCATGCGGTGCTCGACCACGAACGACATGAACGGGATGATGCCCCCGAGGGCGATGAGCAGGAAGCGGATCGGCTTCCAGCGCATGATGCTCCACAGACGGAAGTCGGTGAAGAGGTAGAGCACGTACAGCCAGCCGTGGGCGATGAGGATGCCGATCGACAGGTTGAAGGTGCCGGGCTCCTTGCCCGCCGTGCCCTCCGGCACGAAGAACGCACCGCCGCCGAGCTGCATCTCGAGGTGCAGCGGCGTGTACTTGATGACCATCTCGACCACCAGGGCGAGCAGCAGCACGCCGGTGATGTACGCCGAGACGCGGTACCACTTCACCGCGCCCGGGATCTTCGGGATGTCGCGGGTACGGACGGTCAGAGCCATATCGGCCATCCTACCGTCGGTCGACGAGGGCACCGTCGACGCTGAGTGCGGCCTCACGCCGCTCTTCTTCCTCACGCTCCCAGGCGTCCTTCACGAACCGGTACCAGAGGAAGACGGCGAACCCGGCGAACACGACCCACTCGATCGCGTAGAACAGGTTGAGCCAGTCGAACTGGACCTCGCGCGAGGGCGCCCGGTCGGCGATGGTGCCGAGGTCGGCCGCCTTCGCCGTGGTGCCGTCGGCGACGACGTACCCGAGGTACATCCGGTCGTCGAACGCCTTCCACGTGTTCACGAACCGGGCCGGCGCGACCGCCGAGTACTCGCCCTTGTCGTAGGTGTCCTGGTCGGGCGACTCGGCCGGGTAGTAGCGCCCCTCGACCGTGAGCCGCGTGCCGTCCGCCAGACGATCACCACCGGCGACGGCGGCGGACCGCTGGTCGGACCACCCGATCACCACCGGGAGGCTCGCGCCGCTCGTGTCGTCCACCAGGTGTCCGACGGTCTGGTAGGTCCCGCCACCGGTCCGGCCGGTCAGGACGGTGGTGTCACCGGCGACGAACGTCCCCGTGACCGTCACCTTCTGCCCGGCCATCTTCTCGGTCGCGGGCTGCATCGGCCCGGTCACGGCGTCGAGGCTCTTCCGGTTCTCGGTCGTCGCGGGGAGGGGGGTGCCGTTGGCGATGCTCCGCTCGAGCTGCCACTTGCCCAGCCCGGCGAACACCGCCGCGAGCACGAGCGCCAGCAACAGCAGCGCGATCCACCTCGGTCGTCGGGCTACGGCCCACATCTGTATCAGTACTCCGGATCGCGCTGGCGGACCGGGCGCTCGGGGCGCTCGGCGGGGGTCTCGACCGACGACGTCCGGGGCTCGGACACCGTCTCCGGAGACTCATTCTCCCGCTCTTGGCTGCCAGCGGCCTCCACCAGGGCGAACTCCTCGGCGAACTGGCGGTCCCGCTCCGCCCGACGAGCGGCAGCGGCGGCGTCCGACTCGGCCTCTGCCGCCTCGGCCGCGGCAGCCGCTGCGACCGCTCGACGGCCGCCGAGACGCGTCCGCAGGCGTGCCAGACGGGCCGGGCGGATCACGAGGCGACCGATGCGGTCCGAGTTGACCGCGAGCAACGGCCCGAGGATCGCCATGACGAGGACGTACAGGCCCGCGAAAGCGGTGATGCGGGCTTCGAGCCCGGCAGCGGCCGAGAGCGTCGCGAGGATCAGCGCGAACTCGCCGCGGTTCACCAGGATGACGGCGGTGTTGATCCCCTGCTGGATGTTGAAGCCGTTCATGCGCGCGACGAGCTGTCCCGCGATGGCGTTCAGCGCGACGGTCATGCCGATCGCACCGAGCACCGGCCAGAGCACCTCGCCGAAGGTCGACAGGTCGAGCCCGAGCCCGAAGTTCACGAAGAAGAACGCCGCGAACACGTCGCGCATCGGCAGGGCGAGCTGTTCGATGCGGTCGCGGTAGCGCGTGGCGCCGCAGAGCAGGCCGATCACGAACGCCCCGATCGCGTCCGTGACACCGAGCAGGTCGCCGATGCCGCCGAACATGACCGCGAGGCCGAAGAACAGCACGGTGAACAGCTCGTCGTCACGGGTCGCGAAGATCCGGGACACCCACTTGCCGGCGAACCGGGCCAGCGTGAACATCACGATGAGGAACCCGAACGCGAGCGCGAGCTTGCCGACGACACCCCACACGTTCGTGTCGCCGGAGAGGACCACCGAGACGATCGCGAGGTAGATCGCGATGAAGACGTCCTCGATCACGGTGACGCCGAGGATCATCGGGGTCTCGTCGTTCGCCAGGCGACGGAGCTCGATGAGGAGCTTCGTCACGATCGCGCTCGACGAGGTCGCCGTCATGCCGGCGATGATGAGGGCTTCGCGCGTGCCCCACCCGAGCGAGAACCCGAAGGCGAACCCGACGCCCATGTTGATGGCGACGTACGTGCCACCGGACACCAGGAGCTTGCCGGCGTTGCCGTAGAACTCTTCCTGGTCGAACTCCAACCCGAGGTTGAACAGCAGCAGGATGAGCCCGAACGTCGCGATCAGCTCGATCGTGTGCGACTCGACGTTCAGCCCGATCCACGGGGTGTGGGGACTCGCGATGAGCCCCACGACCATGTAGATCGGGATCGCGGGCAGCCCGATCGTCTTGCCGAGTCGTCCGAGGACGTAGGCGATGATGAAGAGGATGCCGATGGTGAGGAGCTCACCACCCAGGTGCACGGGCTAGCTCCTCGGCGGGGCCTCGGCCGCAGCGGCCGCAAGCTCTCCGCTGCGGTAGAACGAGAACGCCTTCGCGACCTTCTCGGGTGCACCGGCGACGACGATGGTGTCGCCCGGGAACACGACGAAGTCGGACGACGGGGCCGGGTTGGCGCTGTCACCACGGACGACCGCCACGACGGTCAGGCCGATGAAGCCCGAGTCGTGCAGGTCGCCGAGGGGCTTGCCGGCGATGGCGTCGTCGTAGTCGACCGAGAACCAGTCGATGCTGAGGCCCGGGATCTCGTCGAGCTTGTCGAGACCCTCGGTGATGCGCGTGCCGCCGAGGAGTTCGGCGAGCGTGTGCGCCTCGTCCTCACTGAGGCGCAGCGACACCTTCTCCGACTTGTCGGCGCCGTCCGAGACGTCGGCGAAGGAGATGAGGTCGGAGTGACCCGACCGGTGCGTGATGACACCGCACTTGCCACCGTCGTCGGTGTAGAAGCTGTGCAGCACGCCGACTCCGGGGAGTTTGACGCGATGGACGTCGACCATGATGGCTCCCTTTTCGAGTACCCCGATGATAACCACCGCGATGGTCCGTCCATTCCGTTCCGCTACAGTCCGGTGGACGGGGAAGACAGGGGGAACGCTGTGGACGAGCAGGACAGGACCAACCGGCTGGTGGCCGGCACCGGGATCGCGGTGGTGGCACTCTACGCCGCACTGCTCGCCGTCCAGGCACTCGTGCTCGATCCGCTCGCCGCGGTGCCGGGCGCCTCGCTCGGCGAGGTCCACGCGGAACTCGAGCGCCAGGGCTTCGCGGTCGGCACCGACATCGCCGCCGTCGTCGGGATCGCCGTCGTCGGCGTCGCCCTGGCGATCGGCCTCGGCAGCTCCCTCGTCGTCACCCGTGCACGGCCGTACGTGACCGCCGCGGTCCTGCTCGGGGTGGTCGCGCTCGGCGGTCCGATGACCTGGTGGAGCGGCTTCTGGCTCGGCATGGACGTCGCCGACGCGTACGGCGTCGGCGGTGGAGCGCACACCGCCTGGGCCGGTGTCCTCCTCGTCACCAGCGCGATCGCGCTGGCCGCGGTCCCCTTCGTCCTCGTGATCGGCCAGGCGATCAGTGCACGCCGGACCACGCACCGGTCGCGCGCTGCCTGACGGAGCCGACCCGCGCCTCCAGGCAGTCGAGAGCCAGGAGGCACGGGGCGCGTCCTACTCGGGCTCGCTCGTCTTCTCGCCGACCACCTGCTCGTCGGACGCCTTGGCACCCTCGGCACCGCTCGACCGGCCACCGCCGACCACCACGTCGTCCTCGTCGAAGCCGAAGGCGATGTCCGGCGCCTCGAGCCGCACGCGGTCCGCCGAGGCGTCGTCGGGCTGCAGCTGCGACTCGCGTTCCGCGGCGACGCGCTTGAGGTAGTTCGAGACCTCGTTCTCGGTGGTCTCCTGGTCCCAGCCGAGCACGTCCGCCATGAGCTTCGCGGCGACGGGCGCCGCCGACTCACCGCGGTCCCACGCCTCGATCGAGATGCGGGTGCGGCGGGCGAGGACGTCCTCGAGGTGCAGGGCGCCCTCGTGCGAGGCCGCGTAGACGACCTCGGCGCCGATGTAGTCGTCGGCACCGGGGAGCGGCTCGGCGAGGGACGGGTCCTGCTTCACGAGCCGCAGCACCTCGGTCGCGAGCGTGCCGTAGCGGTTCAGCAGGTGCTCGATGCGGACCTTGTGCACGCCGAAGCTCCGCGCGGTGCGGCCGCGTCGGTTCCAGGCGGCGGGGTAGCCCTCGGCACCGAGCAGTGGGATGTCCTCGGTGGTCGAGCCCGGGATCTTCCCGTCCATCGCCGCGACGGCCTCGTCGATGGCGTCCTTGCCCATCACGCGGTACGTGGTCCACTTGCCGCCGGCGACGACCACGAGCCCGGGGACCGTGTGCGCGACGACGTGCTCGCGGCTGAGCTTCGACGTCTGGTCGGACTCCCCCGCGAGCAGCGGCCGGAGTCCGGCGTACACGCCCTCGACGTCCTCACGCGTGAGCGGGACCGCGAGGACCTTGTTGACGTGCTCGAGGATGTAGTCGATGTCCGCCGCGGTCGCCGCCGGGTGCGCCTTGTCGAGGTACCAGTCGGTGTCCGTCGTGCCGACCAGCCAGTGCCGGCCCCACGGGATCACGAAGAGCACGCTCTTCTCGGTGCGGAGGATCATGCCCGTGTTCGACTGGAAGCGGTCGCGTGGGATGACCAGGTGCACGCCCTTCGACGCCCGCACCTTGAACTGCCCACGGGTACCGACCATCGCCTGGGTGTCGTCCGTCCAGACGCCCGTCGCGTTGACGACCTGCTTCGCGCGGATGTCGAACTTCTCGCCCGTCTGGATGTCGTGCGCGTGCGCGCCCACGACCCGCTCCCCGACCTTGATGAAGCCCTCGATGCGGACGCGGCTCGCGGCGGAGGCGCCGTACGACGCCGCCGTGCGCACGAGCGACGCGACGTACCGGGCGTCGTCGACCTGGGCGTCGTAGTACGTCATGCCGCCGACGAAGGCGTCCTTCTTGAGGCCGGGCATGTTCTTGAGGACCTGGCTCCGGCTGAGGTGCCGGTGGTGCGGGACCCCCGGCGGCCGACCACCGGACCAGCTGAAGACGTCGTACATCGCCATGCCGATGCCGATGTAGAAGCGCTCCCACACGCGGTGGTTGAGCGGGTAGAGGAAGCGGACGGGCTTCACGAGGTGCGGGGCGATGCGCTGCAGCAGGAGGCCGCGTTCGATCAGTGCCTCGCGGACGAGCGCGAAGTTCAGCTGCTCGAGGTAGCGGATGCCGCCGTGGACGAGCTTCGACGACCGGCTCGAGGTCCCCGAGCCCCAGTCGCGGGCCTCGACGATGCCGACGCTCAGGCCACGGGTGACGGCGTCGAGTGCGCTGCCGCCACCGACGATGCCACCGCCGACCACCAGGACGTCGAGCTCCTTGGTCTTCAGGGTCTCGATGGCGGCCGCGCGTTCGTCGGGACCGAGCTTCGCCGACGGGTCGAACCCCACCCCCGGGGCGGCGGTCTCGGGCCGGGCGGGCCGGGTCGCGCTGGACGTGCTCGTGCTGGTCTTCGCCATCGTCGCCTCCGTGTCACGGTGACGCCGGGCGTCACCCGCGCCGGAGTGCGGGTGCCACCGTCAGTTCCGGTGGTACGGCGCCACGACCACTTCTACTCGCTGGAACTCCTTGACGTCGGAGTATCCGGTCGTGGCCATCGATCGACGCAGGGCGCCGACGATGTTCGCGCGGCCGTCCCACGTCGGGGTGGGGCCGTTCAGGACGTTCTCGAGCGGGGCGATCGTGCCGACCTCGACCCGGCGGCCGCGCGGCAGCTCCGGGTGGTGCGCCTCGGCACCCCAGTGGAACCCACCGCCGGGGGCCTCGGTCGCGCGGGCCAGTGCGGTGCCGAGCATCACGGCGTCGGCGCCCATCGCGATGGCCTTGACGACGTCGCCGGCGGTGTCGAGCCCGCCGTCGGCGATGACGTGCACGTAGCGGCCGCCGGACTCGTCCATGTAGTCACGGCGAGCGCCGGCGATGTCCGCGACGGCCGTGGCCATCGGGGCGTGGATGCCGAGGGCGGCCCGCGTGGTCGATGCCGCGCCGCCGCCGAAGCCGACGAGCACACCAGCGGCACCGGTACGCATGAGGTGCAGGGCCGCCGTGTAGGTCGAGGCGCCGCCCACGATCACCGGGACGTCGAGCTCGTAGATGAACTTCTTGAGGTTGAGCGGCTCGGTGTTCTGCGAGACGTGCTCGGCCGAGACCGTCGTGCCGCGGATGACGAACAGGTCGACACCGGCGTCGACGACGGTCTGCGAGAACTCCTGCGTGCGCTGGGGGCTGAGCGACCCGGCGACCGGGACACCGGCGGCGCGGATCTCGGCCAGGCGCGCGGTGATCAGCTCGGCCTTGACCGGCTCGGAGTAGATCTCCTGCATGCGCTTCGTGACGTTGCCGTCGGTGAGCGCCTTGATCTCGTCGAAGTAGGGCGTCGGGTCCTCGTAGCGGGTCCAGAGGCCTTCGAGGTCGAGGACGCCGAGCATGCCGAGCCGGCCCATCTGGATGACCGTCGCGGGCGAGGCGACGGAGTCCATCGGGGCCGAGAGGATCGGCGACTCGAACGTGAACGCGTCGATCGACCACTGCACGCTCACGTCACGCGGGTCACGCGTGCGCCGCGAGGGGACCACCGCGATGTCGTCGAACGCGTACGCCCGACGTCCGCGCTTGCCAGCACCGATCTCGACTTCACTCACCCGGCAAGCCTAGCGGTCGTGTCCCCCGGGTGACACGGGCGCGACGGGCAGGGCGCGCGGCGGACGTCAGCGCGTCCGGCGTGCGCGGCGCCTGCGGAGCGTCCGCAGGACGAGCCCGAGCAGCAGCGCCAGCACCACCAGCACGCCGACCAGCGCCGCGGCGACCTTCACGAGCAGCGCCGCCCCGACGAAGAGCACGGCGAACACCAGCCACACGAGGGCGTCGAGCACGAGGGGGCCGGGAGTCCGCACGCGACCGACGATAGCGACCCGGCGGGGGCGGGTCGCGCCTCCTGGACGACGCGCCGTCCCGACGACGCGCCGTCCCCGCGACGTGGGCCGCGCACCGGTCCGCATGAGGAGCGGGGCCGTGCGGCGCTGAGCGTCCACGCACGACCCCACTCGGTGCGGGTACCGCCCCCACAGCGGCACCCACGGTCGACACCGCTCGCTCAGCGCGCGGAGTCGACGTCCTTGGCGAGCGTCCCCAGGTACAGCTCGATGACCTTCGGGTCGTCGGCGAGCTCCTTCCCGGTGCCCGAGTACGCGTTCTTCCCCTGGTCGAGCACGTACCCACGATCGCAGATCTGCAGACAGCGTCGCGCGTTCTGCTCCACCATGACGATCGACACACCGGCCTTGTTGATCCGGCGTGTGCGGATGAACGTCTCGTCCTGGCGCACGGGCGACAGCCCCGCGGAGGGTTCGTCGAGCAGCAGCACCTTCGGGTCCATCATGAGCGCCCGGGCCATCGCGACCGACTGCCGCTCACCGCCGGACAGCGATCCGGCACGCTGGCCCTTCCGCTGTCCGAGGACGGGGAACAGGTCGTAGATGACCTCGAGCCGCTCGGCGAACTTCCGGGGTCGCAGGTACAGGCCCATCTGCAGGTTCTCCTCGATCGAGAGCGAGGGGAAGACGTTGTTCGTCTGCGGGACGAAGCCCACACCGGCCTGCACGAGCTTGTTCGCCTTGAGGTTGGTGATGTCGTCGCCCTGCAGGGTGACGGAGCCCTCGCGGATGGACACGAGGCCGAACAGGGCCTTGAGGAGCGTCGACTTGCCGGCGCCGTTCGGCCCGATGATGCCGATGAGCTCGCCCGGGTAGCAGTCGAGGTCGCAGCCGTTCAGGATGTTCACCCCCGGCAGGTAGCCGGCGACGAGGTTCTTCGCGCTGAGCACGGGCTCGCGTTCCAGCGTGGCCGCCGGGGCGGCGGTCGCCGGCGACGGACTGGAGGCGCTGCTCGCGTTCGTGGGCTCGCTTGCGTCGGTCATCGGGTCGCCTCCTGCTCGTCTTCTTCCGCTACTTCCTCGGCGAGTTCCTCGTAGGTCTCCTCGTTGAGGAGCGAGTCGTCACCGAGGTCGGTGTCGTGGTGCGCACCGAGGTACGCATCGATGACCGCACGGTCGTCCATCACCGTGTCGGCCGGCCCCTCGGCGACGACCTTGCCCTCGGCCATCACGACGACCCAGTCCGAGATGTGCCGGACCATGTGCATGTCGTGCTCGACGAAGAGCACGGTCATGCCGTCGTCGCGCAGGGACTGGATGTGCCCGAGCAGCGACTGGGTCAGCGCCGGGTTCACGCCGGCCATCGGCTCGTCGAGCATGATCATCGTCGGGTCGGACATGAGCGCCCGGGCCATCTCGAGGAGCTTGCGCTGCCCGCCGGACAGCGAGCCCGCGTAGTCGTCGGCCTTCGTGTCGAGCTTGAAGCGGGCGAGGAGGTCCTCGGCCTTCGCCGTGATCTCGCGCTCCCGCTTCCGCCAGAGCGCGGGGACGAGGCCGACGAAGAAGTTCTCGCCGGGCTGGTCGCGGGCGCCGAGGAGCATGTTCTGCATCACGGTGAGGCGGCTGAGCGCCTTCGTGAGCTGGAACGTGCGGACCATGCCCTTGTTCGCGATGTGGGTGGCGCTGGTCTTCTGCAGGGTGTTGCCGTCGAACCGGGTCGTCGCGCCGGGGCTCGGCTTGTCGAACCCGGTGAGCAGGTTGAAGAACGTCGTCTTGCCGGCGCCGTTCGGGCCGATGAGGGCGGTGATCGAGCCGCGCTGGACCTCGAGGTGGTCGACGTCGACCGCGGTCATGCCGCCGAAGCGACGGGTGACGTCGTCGACGACCAGGATCGGGTCGTTCTTGGGGTGGGCGTACGACTCAGACACTGAACGTCAACTCCTTCTTGTTGCCCAGGAGGCCCTGTGGACGGAACACGATGAGGAGCATGAGCGCGACGCCGACGAGCACGTAGGAGAACTGCTCGGCCTGCTGCGCGTTCATGATCGAGTTCGGGATGAAGTCACCGGCGAGGGTGCGGATCGCGAGTCGGACGACGAAGAAGAGCACGGCGCCGAGCACCGGTCCGAACACCGTCGCCGCACCGCCGAGGATGAGCGCCGTCCAGATGAAGAACGTCATCGAGCGGCCCATCGCGTCCGGTTGCACCGAACTCGGCAGGACGTAGATGATCCCGGCCAGGGCCCCGAGCGCACCGCCGAACACGAGCGCCTGCATCTTGTACGAGTAGACGTTCTTGCCGAGGGAGCGGACGGCGTCCTCGTCCTCGCGGATGGCCTTCACGACACGGCCCCAGGGGCTGCGCATGAGCAGGAACAGCACGAGCGTGAACAGGGCGACGAGCCCCCACGCCGCGATCCGGATCCACCAGCCGTTGACGCCGTTGTTCGAGTACGTGAACCACAGGAGCGTGGTGGTGCCGTCGGGGAGCGGGCTGAGGGCGTTGAACGGGTCGCGGTAGCTCGACCCGGTGATGCCGTTCGAGCCGCCGGTCGTCGTGGTGAGCAGGCTCGACCGTCCCACCATGCGGATGATCTCGGCGCCGGAGATCGTCACGATCGCCAGGTAGTCGCCGCGCAGCCGCAGGGTCGGGATGCCGAGGATGATCGCGAACACGATCGACACGAGCAACGCGACCAGGACGGCCATCACGAACGGCAACCCGTTGGTGATGGAGATCGCGAAGCCGTACGCGCCGAGCAGCAGGAACGCCGCCTGGCCCATGTTGACCAGGCCGGTGAGTCCGAAGTGGACGTTGAGGCCGATCGCGGCGAGCGCGAACGCCGCCGTGGTCGGGGCGAGTGCTTCCTGCGTGAGGGAGGACAGCAGGTTGAGGATGTAGTCCATGGCGGCGCTCCTTAGCCGATCCGCTCGGCGCGGCCGAAGATGCCCTGCGGCCGGAACAGCAGGATGAGGATGAGGATCACGAGGGCGGTGGCGTACTTGAAGTCACCGGGCAGCACGAGGTTCGTGAGCTCCACGACGACGCCGATGATCATCGAGCCGACGAGTGCGCCGTAGGCGGTCCCGAGGCCACCGAGCGTGACCGAGGCGAACATGAGCAGCAGCAGCTGCAGGCCGGTCTGCCAGTTCACGCCGTTGAGCACGAGGCCGAGCATCACGCCCGACAGTCCCGCGAGGCCGGCGGCGAGCGTCCACACGAACCGGATCACCCGGTCGACGTCGATGCCGGACGCGCTGGCCAGTGCCGGGTTGTCCGACACCGCACGGGTCGCACGGCCGAAGCGCGTCTTCGCGAGGAACAGACCGGTCGCGACGAGGACGACGAGCGCGATGCCCATCGCCACGTACGACTGCACCGTGAGCGTGACCCCGGCGAAGCGGACCGTCTCGGGGTTGCCCTGCTGGATGCGGACGGTCGAGGCGCCGAAGAAGTACTGGAACGCGTACTGCGCGGCGATCGACAACCCGATCGTCACGATCATGAGCTGCGTCAGGCTGATGCGCTTGCGCCGCAACGGCCGCCAGATGCCGGCGTCCTGCAGGTAGCCGGTCGCCGCGCACAGCAGCGTGACCACCACCCCCGTCAGCCAGATGTTCCACCCGAGCTGGTTCGCGAAGAGGTAGGCGAGCAACCCGCCGAGGGTTACCTGCTCACCGTGCGAGAAGCTCGACAGGCCGGTCGTGCCGTAGATGAGCGAGAGGCCCACCGACGCCAGCGCGATGAGGAGCCCGAGCCGGATGCCGGACGCGAACTGCTGCCAGGCGCGCTGGGGCGTGACGCTCGTGGCGTCGTCGTTCGTGACGACGCCCTGCTGGTCGGACAGCTGGAAGATCTGCCCGACGTTCGCGTTGAGGCTCGCCGACACGGTGCGCTTCGCGTCCGCCGCGTTCGTCAGGTACTGGCCCTTGGGCAGCGTGTCCTGGTCGACGCTCACGGTGTAGCTGCCCGCCTCGGTCACGCTCACCGACCAGCGCCCGGCGTCGGACGTCGTCGCGGTCTGCGCGAAGCCACCCGGCCCGGCGACGTCGACGTCGACGCCCGGGACCGGTTCGCGGTCCGAGTCGGTGATCGTGCCCTGGATGCAGCCGTTCGTCGGGCTGACCGTGCACGGCTGGGTGCTGGCGGGTGCGGTGCTCGCGGACGCCGATGCGCTCGCGGTCGGGGCCGAGGTGGCGCCGATCGCCGGCAGCGTCACCGCCCAGTCGATCAGGAAGGTCGCCAGGAACGCGAGCACGAGGACGGCCATGATGACCGGTCGCTTTCGTCCAGGGCGGAGGCGGAACCTGCGCAGCAGTGCAGGTCCCGGCGGAGTGATGGATCCCACGGAAGAGCCTCTCGTTCGGATGACGAGGACGCTAGGGGGATTGTGTGACACCCGTGTTTCCATCACGTTCCCTGTGTGATTCGTGCCGCAACTGTGACGTTGTGGAGGAAGGCCGGACGGAGGTCCCGGGACGGGGCCGCACCGCGCCTCCTGGCTGCTCACGGGTGTCCACGGGGCGGAATGCGGAAGAGCGCCTGCGCGTTACCATGGTCTATCCGGAACCCGCCGCAGCGTTCCCGGTGTCTCGACCACTTCACCTCGCCCACGAAGGGGACCCATGGACCAGCCGGATCCGTTCGGATTCATCGGACTCACGTACGACGACGTCATGCTCCTGCCGGGGTACACCGACGTCATCCCGAGCGAGGCGTCGACCGCGTCCCGGCTCACCAAGCGCATCACGGTCAACGTCCCGCTGCTCTCCGCGGCGATGGACACCGTGACCGAGGCCCGCATGGCGATCGCCATGGCCCGACAGGGCGGCATCGGGATCCTGCACCGCAACATGTCGATCGCCGACCAGGCGGCCGCGGTCGACAAGGTCAAGCGCAGCGAGTCGGGCATGATCACCAACCCGGTGACCACCAGCCCGGACGCCACCGTGGCCGAGGTCGACGCGCTCTGCGGACAGTTCCGCGTCTCCGGCCTGCCGGTGGTCGAGGGTGACGGCACCCTCGTCGGCATCATCACCAACCGCGACATGCGGTTCGTGGCGCCGTTCGAGCAGCAGACCACGCTCGTGCGCGACGTCATGACGAAGGCCCCGCTCATCACGGCTCCGGTCGGCATCGACCCGGACGACGCCGTCGCGATCTTCGCCGAGCACAAGATCGAGAAGCTCCCCCTCGTCGACGAGGACGGCAAGCTCCGCGGTCTCATCACCGTCAAGGACTTCGACAAGAGCGAGAAGTACCCGGACGCCACGAAGGACGACGCCGGACGCCTGCGGGTCGGTGCCGCGATCGGCTTCTTCGGCGACGCCTGGGAGCGCGCGACCGCGCTGCGCGAGGCCGGCGTGGACGTCCTCGTCGTCGACACCGCCAACGGCCACAGCGCCGGCGTGCTCGACATGGTCCGCCGTCTCAAGGCCGACCCGGCGTTCGCCGCGGTGGACGTCATCGGCGGGCAGGCCGCCACGCGCGAGGGCGCCCAGGCGCTCATCGACGCGGGCGTCGACGCCGTCAAGGTCGGCGTCGGCCCGGGATCGATCTGCACGACGCGCGTCGTCGCTGGTGTCGGCGTCCCGCAGGTCACCGCCGTGTACGAGGCCTCCCTCGCCGCGCGTGAGGCCGGTGTGCCGGTCATCGCCGACGGCGGGCTGCAGTACTCGGGCGACATCGCGAAGGCCCTCGTGGCCGGTGCCGACACCGTGATGCTCGGCTCGCTCCTCGCCGGCACCGACGAGTCGCCCGGTGACCTGGTGTTCGTCAACGGCAAGCAGTTCAAGGCCTACCGCGGGATGGGCTCCCTCGGCGCCCTGCAGACCCGCGGCAAGAAGACCTCGTACTCGAAGGACCGCTACTTCCAGGCCGACGTCCCCTCGGACGACAAGCTCGTGCCGGAGGGCATCGAGGGCCAGGTCCCGTACCGCGGCTCGGTGGCGAACGTCGTCTACCAGCTCGTCGGCGGCCTGCGGCAGTCGATGTTCTACGTCGGCGGCCGGACCGTCCCGGAGCTCAAGGCCCGCGGCAAGTTCGTCCGGATCACCCCGGCCGGGCTCAAGGAGTCGCACCCGCACGACGTGCAGATGGTCGTCGAGGCGCCGAACTACAGCCGCTGACCCGACCCGCACCCGCGAACGCCCCTGCTCCCGGACGGAGCGGGGGCGTTCGTCGTCGGTCGGCAGTAGGGTCGCGGCATGGTCAGCGCCGTGTCCCACACCTCGATCGACTGCCGTGACGCCTACACGCTCTCGGAGTGGTGGAAGCAGGTCCTCGGCTACGTCGACGTCGCCGACGACCCGAACGCGCCCGGGCACGAGGAGTGCATGATCGTCGCTCCCGACGGCTCGCACCACGTGCTCTTCATCGAGGTGCCGGAAGCGAAGGCCGTGAAGAACCGCATCCACTTCGACCTGCGGCCGACCGACCGGACCCGCGACGAAGAGGTCGTGCGGCTGCGGGGCATCGGTGCGCTCGAGCTGGCCGACCGACGCACGGCGAGCGGCGGCTGGGTGGTGTTCGCCGACCCTGAGGGGAACGAGTTCTGCGTCCTCCGGTCCCAGGCCGAGCTCGACGCCTGACCCCGGCCAGCCTCCACCCGGGCGGCCGGCGTCCCTGTCCGGACTGCGCGGGTCCGGTCGACCGCGCCCGGGCGCTCGGCTCGAGACCCGCGGGTTTCCGCAGACCTCGCGTCACGGCTGGGTAACGAAACACTTTGCGTACCGCCCCGTCACGCGGCTGAAACACCGTGACCCTACGTTCTCTCACATCCCCAGCGGGACCTGAGGTTCCGCGCAGAGAAAGGGCTCCACGGATGATCAGAACCACCCGTGCCACCACGGCACTGGCAGTGGCAGGAGCGGCGGCGCTCCTCCTCGCCGCCTGTTCCACCACCAGCGGCGGCACCTCACCGTCCTCCTCCGCGTCGGGAGGCGCGAAGAAGGACCCCGCCGCGAGCTGCAAGGCCCCCGACACCCCGGGCACCGACGCGCTGAAGATCGGCACGATCCTCCCGCTCACCGGTTCGCTCGCCTACCTGAACCCGCCCGCGGAGTCCGGTGTGGGACTCGCGGTGCAGGACATCAACGCCGCCGGCGGTGTGCTCGACAAGGACGTCACCATCGACCCCGCCACCGACTCCGGTGACAGCAACGACATGACGGTGTCGAGCTCCGCGGCGACGAAGCTCGTGAACGCGAAGGTCCCGGTCGCGATCGGCGCCGAGTCCTCCAGCGTCACGCTCAACGTCATCGACCAGCTCACGAGCAACTGCATCGTGGAGATCTCCCCCGCGAACACCGCGTCGGACCTGTCCGGCTACTCGTCGTACTACTACCGGACCGCTCCGCCGGACTCAGTGCAGGGATCGGCGCTCGGCCAGCTCGTCACGGGTGACGGCAACGCCAAGGTCGCGTTCCTCGTCTTCAACGACACCTACGGCACCGGTCTCCGCAACACCGTGCAGAAGGCGATCGAGGACTCGGGCGGATCCGTCGTCTACGGCGGCAAGGGCAAGGGCCAGGAGTTCCCGCCCGGCCAGACGACCTTCTCGTCCGAGGTGACCGCGGCGCTCGCCACGAAGCCGGACGCCATCGTCGTCCTGGCCTTCGACGAGACGAAGTCGATCATCCCGGAGCTGAAGTCGCAGGACGCCGACATGTCGAAGATCTACATGTCCGACGGCAACACAGCGGACTACTCGAAGGACTTCGACAAGGGCACGCTCACCGGCGCGCAGGGCACCATCCCCGGTGCCTCGCCGAAGGACGAGTTCAAGGCCCAGCTCTCCGCCTACTACAAGAAGTCGTCGGGCAAGGACCTCGCCGACTACTCGTACGCGGCTGAGTCGTACGACGCCACCGTCCTCGCCGCCCTGGCCGCGGTGAAGGGCAAGGGCACGGACTCCGGCACCATCCAGGCCAACATGGCCGCGGTGTCCGGTGCCGACGGCGGCACGGAGTGCTCGACGTTCAAGGACTGCGTCGCCCTGCTCGACAAGGGTGAGGACATCCACTACACGGGTCCGTCGGGCATCGGTCCGTTCGACGACAACAACGACCCGTCGAGCGCCTACATCGGCATCTACAAGTTCGACGGCGACAACAAGCCCGTCTACCAGAGCGCGATCCAGGGCTCGGTCAAGAAGTAGTCGGCAGCACCGGATCGACAGCGCCTCGCGGCCCGGCCGCGGGGCGCTGTCGCGTGCGGCGGCGGCGCCGGCGGCGGGCCGAGACTCGGCTGCGCGGACAGTTCCGTGGCGGACACGGCGCGAAACTGTCCGCCGGGCCGAGACTCGGGGCCCGGCGGGCGGGCCGGCAGGCAGGCAGGCCGGCAGGCGGACAGGACACGGGCCCTGGAGGCGCGGCTCGGCCCCGTCAGACCGGCTCGGCCGCGGTGGGCGCCACCGCCCGGCGCCGCGATGCCCGAGCGGCCAGGAACGAGTCGGCCGTCAGGATGACCAGGGCGAGCCAGACGATCCCGAAGCCGAACCACCGGGCACCCGACATCGGCTCGTGCTGCACGACCACCCCGACGAGCAGCTGCATCACCGGCGCGAGGTACTGCGTCAGCCCGAGCGTCGACAGGCTCACCCGACGGGCGGACGACGCGAACAGCAGCAGCGGCACGGCCGTCGCGGGCCCGGTCAGCACCGTCACGAGGACGTGCACCCAGCCCTCGCTCGTGAACGTCACCCCGCCGCCGAGGCCGGTCGCGCCGAGCACCACGAGGGCGACCACGGCGATCGGCAGCAGCCACACGGTCTCGATCGTCAGGCCGCTCAGGGCGTCCACCGTGCCACCGACCCGCTTCTTCACGAGCCCGTACAGGCCGAACGAGAACGCCAGCACGAGGGAGATCCACGGCATCTGTCCGTAGCCCACCGCGATGACGACGACGGCCACGATGCTGATGCCGACGGCGGTCCACTGCAGCGGACGCAGGCGTTCGCGGAGCACCACGACACCGAGCGCGATCGTCACGAGCGGGTTGATGAAGTACCCGAGCGCCGCCTCGACCGTGTGGCCCGTGGTCGTCGCCGCGACGTACACGGTCCAGTTCACCAGGATGAGCACGGCCGCGAGGCCCATCACGAGCATCACCCGACGCTGGGCCATCAGGGTGCGGGTCCGGAGCCAGGAGCGGGTGACGGCGATCGCGATCGCGCAGAACACCAGCCCGAAGACGATCCGCCAGGCGACGATCTCGAACGCGCCGGCGGGGGCCATCGCCGCGAAGAGCAGCGGCATGAGTCCCCACAGCCCGTACGCGATGATCGCCTGCACGACGCCGACGGATGCCTCGCTGCGGGCCGGGCGCGCCGGGGACGGTTCACTCACGGAACCATCCTAGGAACGGGCACCGACGGTGCGGGGTCGAGCCGCGCCTCCTGGACCCGCCGACCCGGCGCGGAACGCGAGAACGCCCCGCCCGGCCGGAGCCGAACGGGGCATTCGCGATGTGTACTGGACTCAGTGCACGATGACCGCGAGGACATCGCGCGCCGAGAGGACGAGGAGGTCCTCGCCCGAGTACTTGACCTCGGTGCCGCCGTACTTCGAGTAGATGACCTTGTCACCCACGGCGACGTCCAGCGGGACGCGGTTGCCGTTGTCGTCGATACGACCCGGGCCCACGGCGACGACCTCGCCCTCCTGGGGCTTCTCCTTCGCGGTGTCCGGGATGACCAGACCGGAAGCGGTGGTCTGCTCCGCCTCGACCTGGCGGATGACGATGCGATCCTCGAGCGGCTTGATGCTGACGGCCACGGTGACCTCTTCTTTCTCGGTACTGACTCGGTACAGATGAAAACCGTGTTGGCACTACGCACAGGAGAGTGCCAACCGCCCCAACTCTAGGGCGTCGTTGGCACTCGGTCAATCCGAGTGCCAACGTCCGACCGGGCTCTCGGCGACCTGGGAGGATCGTCGGGTGGAAGCCGCCGATCTCGCCCAGTTGCTGACCCCCGAGGGGATGGCCCTGCTCGACCGTACCCCGGCCGTGTCCGACGGTGGTGAGATCGTCCGGGTCGTCTCACGACTGCGCTCCGAAGGACACGATCCGGGCCTCGTCGCGGCGGTCCTGACGCAGGCGAGGCTCCGGCAGAAGGCCCGTGGGAAGTTCGGGGACTTCGCCTCCCGCATGCTCTTCACCGAGGCCGGCCTCGAGCAGGCGACCCGGCTGCAGGTCGCCGCCCAGCACGCCGGACGCTTCGCCGCCGCTGGGCTCACCCGGGTCGCCGACCTCGGGTGCGGCATCGGCGGGGACGCGATGGCGATGGCGGCGCTCGACCTCGAGGTCACCGCCGTCGACCGTGACGAGGCCACCGCGGCCGTCGCGACGCACAACCTGTCGCTCTGGGACTCCGCACGGGTGGAGCTCGGCGACGCCGCTTCGTTCGACCTGTCCCGCGTCGACGGGGTCTGGATGGACCCGGCGCGCCGGACCTCCGGCCACGCGAACACGAAGCGCCTCGCCGACCCGGACGACTGGTCCCCGTCGCTCGACACCGTGTTCGCCGCCGCCACGACGACCCCGACGGGTGTGAAGCTCGGGCCGGGCGTCGACCGCGACCTCATCCCGGACCCCGCCGAGGCGCAGTGGACCTCCGTGGACCGCGAGGTCGTCGAGCTCGCCCTCTGGTTCGGCCCCCTCGCCCGTCCCGGTGTCCGCCGTGCCGCGACCGTCATCGGGGCGCACGGGATCGCCGAGCTCACGGGCGACGCCGACGCCGCGGACGTCGAGGTCGGCGCGCTCGGCGCGTACCTGTACGAGCCCGACGGAGCGGTCATCCGTGCGCGGCTCATCGGCGACCTCGCCCGGTCGTTCGACGGCCGGATGCTGTCCGACGGCATCGCGTACGTCACCTCGGACCGGGCCGTCACGACACCGTTCGCGCAGGGCTTCCGGGTGCTCGACACGATGCCGCTCGACGTGAAGCAGCTCGCCGCGCGACTCGCGGCGGACGACATCGGGACCGTCGAGATCAAGAAGCGCGGGGTCGACGTGGACCCGGCGCAGTTCCGGAAGCGGTTGCGGTTGCGCGGACGGGGGCGCGTCACGCTCGTGCTCACCCGTCTGGAGGGACGGCACGCCGCGATCCTGTGCGAGCGGCTGGGAGACGTGGCCGGGTAGGCATCGCACTCAGTAGCGACTTTTCGATATGTGACATCCTGAATGCTGTCCGCTCCGAAAGGTTCAGCATGAAGCACTCCCCCTCACCCATGTCCCGGTGCCTCCTCGTCGTCGGCACGTCCGGTCTGGCGCTCCTCGCGCCACTCGCGCTGTCGGTCCCTGCAGTCGCCGTCGCACCCGCCACCGTACTGGCGGTCTCGGATGCGCCCCGCGCCGCACTCACCGTCGACACCACCACCTACCGTGCCGGCGACACCGTCACCGTGACGGGTACCGCAGCGCCGGGTGCGCGCGTCGGTGTCCTGTTCGGCGATCGAGACCTCGTCCGGAAGAGTGCCGCCGCCGACGGCCGCTGGACCATCACCAGCGAGCGCGCCGTGCTGAGCACGGCCGGTCTCTCGATCACTGTGACCGCCGGGACCGGGAACGACGCCGAGACCGTGACCCGTACCCTTGCCCACGACACCAGCGAACGGCCGCTCACGGTCGACACCACCAGGTACCGCGTGGGCGACCTCGTCACCGTGAAGGGCACCGCATCGCCGCGCGCGCTCATCGCGGTCGTCTTTGGCGGCAAGGACTCCGAGACCGGCCGTGCCGACGACCGTGGCAACTGGAGCATCACCAGTCTGCGGCCGGCCACCGCCACCAATGGACTCTCCCTCGAGGTCAGCACCGGTATCGGCGAGACCGCGCGCACCATCGAGCGCACGCTCACCGTCGACACCAGTGAGCGCCACCTGACGGTCGACACGGACAAGTACCGCGTCGATGACCTTGTCACCGTCAGCGGCACCGCCGAACCCGGAGCGTTCGTCCACGTCCGGTTCCGCTCCAACGACACGGTCGACAGCCGCGCCGACGACGACGGCAACTGGCGCATCACCAGCATGTACGCGGCCACGGCGACCGACGGGCTCACCCTCCAGGTCAGCACCGGCGCCGGCGCCAGCCTGCGTACGATCGAGCACACCCTCGCCCGAGACACCAGCGAACGGCCGCTCACGGTCGACACCACGAAGTACCGCGTCGGGGACCTCGTCACCGCCACCGGCACGGCCGAACCCCGAGCGTTCATCGCCGTCAGCTTCGGACGCGTCAACAACTCCGACACCGCACGCGCCGACGACGACGGCAAGTGGAGCATCACGAGCCCGAAGTCCGTCACCGAGACCGACGGCATCACCCTCACCGTCAGCACCGGTACCGGCGACTCCACACGCACCATCGAACGCGCCCTCACCGTCGACACCAGCGAACGCCACCTGACGGTCGACACCACGAAGTACCGCGTCGGGGACCTCGTCACCGCCACCGGCACCGCCGAACCGCGCGCGTTCATCGCCGTCAGCTTCGGACGCGTCAACAACTCGGAGACCGGCCGCGCAGACGACGACGGCAAGTGGAGCATCACGAGCCTGAAGAACGTCACCGAAACCGAGGGCATCACCCTCACCGTCAGCAGCGGCACCGGCAGCAGCACACGCACCATCGAACGCGCCCTCACCGTCGACACCAGTGAACGTCACCTCACCGTCGACACCACCGACTACGCGCCGGGTCACCTTGTGACCGTTTCCGGCACCGCCGAACCCCACGCGTTCGTCGGCGTGGAGTTCGGTCCCCGCAACTTCTTGGACGGACGCGCGGACGCCGACGGTGACTGGAGGATCACCAGCCCGAAGGGCGTCACCGTCACGGGTGGGCTCCAGATCCGGGTCCACACGGGTTCCGGGTCGACCGCCCGCACCGTCGAGCGCACGCTCACCGACGCCACCGAGACCGACGTGCGCGTGACGTCGCCGAAGCAGTACCTGAGCGGCACACCGCTCCGTGTCGAGGGGACCGCACGCCCCGGCGCGACGGTGAGGATCTCGGCTCAGGACGCGGTGATCAACATCCCGCTGGGCGGAGCGGTCGTCGCGTCCCCGACCGGACAGTTCTCGTTCACCTCGAAGCGATCGGTGGCGTTGTCGGACGGAGACCCGAAGCTGTCCGTGACCGTGCAGCAGGACGCCGACGCAGCGACCGTGCACGAGTTCCGATCACTGCAGGAAGGCGTGGAGTACGTTCCGACGCGCCTGACCTCCGACAAGACGTTCTTCAAGGGCGAGGGCGCTCGCCTCGTCGGCACGGCGTCCCCGTACACGTCGTTGAGCGTTCGAGTGGACGACGGGGCCCAGGAGTTCGTCCGCGCCGACGCCAACGGAGCGTTCGATCACACCACGCGCAAGCTCCCCGGGGAGTCCTACCGGATCACGATCCACCAGCTGTTCGGTGACGAGGACAAGACGACCCACGAGTTCACGGCGCGGGACGGTGCGACCGAGCCCGCGCTCCG
>NZ_MJGQ01000007.1:0-27316 GCF_001865095.1 Curtobacterium sp. MCBA15_013
CGGTGCCAGCCGGCACCGCGCCTCCAGTCCGCCCGTGGTCGCCACTGCCCCGCCAAAGCGACACGGTCCCGCCGGTCGTCGTCGTCCCTGCCGCCAGGTCGACAGATCCCCGGCGCAATCGCGCGGGCACCTGTCGCTTTCGCGTGCGGAGAGGGACTGGAGGCGCGGTTCAGGCTGGCACCGCGCCTCCAGTCCGCTCATCGTCGCGACCACCCCGCCAGAGCGACATGGTCCCGCCGGTCGTCGTCGTCCCTGCCGCCAGGTCGACAGATCCCCGGCGCGATCGTGCGGGCGCCTGTCGCTTTCGCCGAAGCGCCCGCGAGGGCGCGGAACTCGCCCCCGCGCGACGCCGCGCCGCGCCCCGCCGGGCCGGGCCGGGCGCTGCGCTACCAGCTGACGGGGAGCGGCTTGCCCTCCTCGTAGCCGGCGGCCGACTGGATGCCGACGAGCGCCCGCTCGGAGAACTCCGCGAGGGACGACGCCCCCGCGTACGTCGCCGAGCTGCGGACACCGGTGGTGATCATGTCGAGCAGGTCCTCGACGCTCGGCCGCTCCGGGTCGAGGTAGATCGTCGACGACGAGATCCCCTCGGCGAAGAGCGCCTTGCGGGCCCGCTCGTAGGGGTCGAGGCGCTCGAAGCGCTCCCGCACGGCCTTGGCGCTGGCCATGCCCCAGCTCTCCTTGTAGGCCTTGCCCGCGGCGTCGCGACGGAGGACTCCGGGCGCCTCGAGCGTGCCCGCGAACCACGAGCCGATCATCACGGCGGACGCGCCGGCGGCGAGGGCGAGCGCCACGTCGCGCGGGTACCGGACGCCGCCGTCGGCCCACACGTGCGCGCCGAGCGACCGGGCCGCGGCGGCGGTCTCGAGCACGGCGGAGAACTGCGGGCGACCGACGGCGGTCATCATGCGCGTGGTGCACATGGCGCCGGGTCCGACGCCGACCTTGATGATGGTCGCGCCGGCCTCGACGAGGTGGGCGACCGCGTCGGCGGTGACGACGTTGCCCGCGACGAGCGGGATGTCGAGGCCGAGGGCGGCGACGGTGCGGAGGGCGCGGAGCATGCCCTCCTGGTGGCCGTGCGCGGTGTCGAGGACGAGCACGTCGACGCCGGCGGCCGCGAGGGCCTGCGCCTTCGCGGCGACGTCGCCGTTGATGCCGATCGCGGCGGCGACCCGCAGGCGTCCGGACGCGTCGACGGCCGGCCGGTAGATGTCCGAGCGGATCGCGCTGGTCTGGCTGACCGTGCCGACGACCTTGCCGTGCCGCATGACCGGCGCGAAGTCGACCTCGGCCGCGGTCAGCACGTCGTACACGTGCCGGGGCGTGCCGGCGTCCTCGGCGTCGATCGCGGTGGAGGCGCCGTGCAGCAGATCGCCGAGCGTGGCGTCGGGACCCGCGTCGCCGAGGCGCCCCGCGGGGACGCAGCCGAGGTACTCGCCGGCGGCGTCGCGGACGACCACGCCCCGTCCGGCGACGGGCAGGAGCTGCTCGAGGGCCTCGGCGACCGTGGTGTGCGCGCCCATGTCGTAGGCGGTGTCGAAGTCGACCGGCTGGTCCTTGACCCAGCGGATCGCGGCGTCGAGGTCCTGCAGGTGCATGTCCTGCGGCAGGACGCCCAGGCCACCGCGTCGGGCGAGCGTCGCGGCGAGGCGCGGCCCGGTGACCGAGTTCATGTTGGCGCTGACGATCGGGATGGTCGCACCGGACCCGTCGTTCGCCGAGAGGTCCACGTCGAAGCGGCTCGTCACCGCCGACCGGCTGGGGACGAGGAAGACGTCGGAGTAGGTCAGGTCGTGTGTCGGCCGCGTCTCGTAGAACCTCATGGGCCCCACTGTACGGCTCCCCAGGGTGGCCGGTCTGGGCGGCTCGGCACGCCTCCGGTGCGACACGCGCGACACCCGGTCGGGAGGCGCGACCCGCCCCCGCCTGACACCGAACGGTCATCTGCGAGCGGCTAGGCTTGGGACCTGTGCGAGGCAGGGTTGCCGCGCACGACACACACGAGCATCTATCGACGGAGAGTGGGCGATCGGCTGTGTCGAGCCATCTGACCGGAACGGACGAGACCGCGGGCGAATTCGGGGCGAACGAGTGGCTCGTCGACGAGCTCTACGAGCAGTTCGTCGCCGACAAGGAGTCCGTCGACAAGTCCTGGTGGCCGGTCCTCGAGAGCTACCACCGCACGCAGGGTGGCGACGCGTCCGCACCGGCTCCGTCCCCCTCCGCCCCCGCTGCTCCGGCCGCCTCCGAGCAGCAGCAGTCCACGACCCAGCAGCCCGCGACCGGTGACGCCCCCGGCGAGGCGAAGTCCGGGCCGATCCAGGCGAAGACCACGTCGCGCCAGCCCACGCCGCAGCCGATCCCGGCCGAGGCCAACGACGAGGCCGACGACCACGAGGAGACCCACGAGGACGTGGCGACCCCGCTCCGGGGCATGGCGAAGACGCTCGCCTCGAACATGGACGCCTCGCTCACGGTGCCGACCGCGACGAGCGTGCGGACGATCCCGGCGAAGCTGATGATCGACAACCGCATCGTCGTGAACAACCACCTGCGTCGGGCCCGCGGCGGCAAGATCTCGTTCACGCACCTCATCGGGTGGGCGATGGTGCAGGCGCTCAAGGACTTCCCGAGTCAGAACGTCTTCTACGAGGAGCGCGACGGCAAGCCCTTCGTGGTGGCGCCCGCGCACGTCAACCTCGGCATCGCGATCGACGTCCCGAAGAAGGACGGCTCGCGCTCCCTGCTCGTCCCGAGCATCAAGCGCGCCGAGACCCTGACGTTCGGCCAGTTCCTCTCCGCCTACGAGGACCTCGTCAAGCGTGCCCGTGACAACAAGCTCACGCCGGCCGACTTCCAGGGCACGACGATCTCGCTGACGAACCCGGGCGGCATCGGCACGGTCCACTCGGTGCCGCGCCTGACGAAGGGGCAGGGTGCCATCATCGGCGCCGGTGCCCTCGAGTACCCGGCGCAGTTCCAGGGCTCGGCGGCGAAGACCCTCGTCGAGCTCGGCATCGGTAAGACCATCACGCTGACGAGCACCTACGACCACCGCGTCATCCAGGGTGCGGGGTCGGGCGAGTACCTCAAGAAGGTGCACGAGCGGCTCATCGGCGAGCACGGCTTCTACGAGGGCATCTTCTCGGCGCTCCGGATCCCGTACAAGCCGATCCAGTGGGCGAACGACATCAACGTCGACCTCGCGCACCGGGTGAACAAGACGGCGCGTGTGCAGGAGCTCATCAACAGCTTCCGTGTCCGCGGGCACCTCATGGCGGACATCGACCCGCTCGAGTACCGGCAGCGCACCCACCCCGACCTCGAGATCGAGAGCCACGGGCTGACCTTCTGGGACCTCGACCGCGAGTTCGTCACCGGCGGGCTCGCCGGCACGACGAACGCCCCGCTGCGCGACGTGCTCGGGATCCTCCGCGACGCCTACTGCCGCACGGTGGGCATCGAGTACATGCACATCCAGGACCCGGAACAGCGTCGCTGGGTGCAGGCGCACATCGAGGTCCCCTACTCGAAGCCGTCGAAGGACGACCAGCTCCGGGTCCTCGGCAAGCTCAACGAGGCCGAGGCGTTCGAGACCTTCCTGCAGACGAAGTACGTCGGCCAGAAGCGCTTCTCGCTCGAGGGCGGCGAGTCCACCATCGCGTTCCTCGACTCGCTCATCCAGCGCGCGGCGACCGCCGGCCTCGAAGAAGTCGCGATCGGCATGGCCCACCGCGGCCGGCTCAACGTGCTGACGAACATCGCCGGCAAGACCTACGGCCAGATCTTCCGCGAGTTCGAGGGGTCGTCGCTCCCCGGCGCCGTCTCGGGCCAGGGTTCGGGTGACGTGAAGTACCACGTCGGCACCGAGGGCGTGTTCCGCGCCAGCGACGGCACCGCCATCCCGGTGACGATCGCCGCGAACCCGTCCCACCTCGAGGCCGTCGACGGCGTGCTCGAGGGCATCGTCCGCGCGAAGCAGGACCGGCAGGCCCCCGGCACGTTCGGCGTCCTGCCCGTGCTGGTCCACGGCGACGCCGCGATGGCCGGTCAGGGCGTCGTGGTCGAGACCCTGCAGATGTCGCAGCTGCGCGGCTACCGCACCGGCGGCACCGTGCACCTCGTGATCAACAACCAGGTCGGGTTCACCACCCCGCCGGAGTCGGCCCGCAGCTCGGTGTACTCCACCGACGTCGCGAAGACGATCCAGGCGCCGATCTTCCACGTGAACGGGGACGACCCCGAGGCCGTCGCCCGCGTCGCCGAGCTCGCCTTCGCCTACCGCGAGGAGTTCCACCGCGACGTCGTCATCGACCTCATCTGCTACCGCCGCCGCGGACACAACGAGGGCGACGACCCGTCGATGACGCAGCCGCTCATGTACAACCTCATCGAGGCGAAGCGCTCCGTCCGCACCCTCTACACCGAGGCCCTCGTCGGCCGCGGCGACATCACGCAAGAGGAGTACGACGAGGCGCACCGCGACTTCCAGGACCGCCTGGAACGCGCCTTCGCCGAGACGCACGAGGCGCAGACCGGCACGATCCCGGTCATCACGGTCGACGACGACGGCGCCGTGCAGGGCCTCGAACGACCGGCAGCGCAGCGCGACGACTCCGAGGTCGAGGTGCACGAGACCGCCGTGTCCGAGGAACTCGTCCGGGCCATCGGCGACGCGCACAGCAACCCGCCCGCGGGCTTCCAGGTGCACCCGAAGCTCCAGCAGCTCCTGTCCAAGCGCACCGACATGACCCGCAACGGCGGCGTCGACTGGGCGATGGCGGAGCTCATGGCCATCGGGTCGATCCTCGTCGAGGGCAAGCCGGTCCGGCTCGCCGGGCAGGACGCCCGCCGTGGCACCTTCGTGCAGCGCCAGGCCGTCTTCCACGACCGGGTGAACGGTCAGGAGTGGCTGCCCCTCGCGAACCTCACCGAGGACCAGGCCCGCCTGTACATCTACGACTCGCTGCTCAGCGAGTACGCGGCGATGGCGTTCGAGTACGGCTACTCGGTCGAGCGTCCCGAGGCACTCGTGCTCTGGGAGGCGCAGTTCGGCGACTTCGCGAACGGCGCCCAGACCGTCATCGACGAGTTCATCTCCTCCGCCGAGCAGAAGTGGGGACAGCGCTCGGGCCTCGTGCTCCTGCTCCCCCACGGCTACGAGGGCCAGGGACCGGACCACTCGTCGGCGCGCATCGAGCGGTACCTGCAGCTCTGCGCCGAGGACAACATGGTGGTGGCCCGGCCGTCGACCCCGGCGTCGTACTTCCACCTGCTGCGACGCCAGGCGTGGGAGCGGCCGCAGAAGCCGCTCATCGTGTTCTCCCCGAAGGCGATGCTGCGGCTCCGCCAGGCGACGAGCCCGGTGGACGCGTTCACGAGCGGCACCTTCTCCGAGGTCCTCGACGACGACCGCGTGACCGACAAGTCGGCGGTGCGCCGGGTGGTCCTGCACTCCGGCAAGGTGCACCACGACCTGCGCGCCGAGCTCGACAAGCGCGGCGCCACCGACGTCGCCCTCGTCCGGCTCGAGCAGCTCGCCCCGCTCCCCCTCGAGCAGATCCTCCAGGTGCTCGCGGGCTACCCGGGCGCCGACGTCGTGTGGGCGCAGGAAGAGCCGGAGAACCAGGGCGCCTGGCCGTTCGTGTGCATGAACCTGTCGCCGCACCTCGACGGTCGGCCGCTGTCGGTCGCCGCCCGTCCGGCGAGTGCCGCGCCGGCCACGGGGTCGTCGAAGCGCTCCGCACAGGAAGCGACCGACGTCATCACGCGAGCGCTGGGCTGACGCCCGACGCCGGACCCCTGACGCCGGGGTGCGCTACGCGATCTTCGTGTAGCGCACCCCGGCGTCGTGGTACCCGCGCTTCTGGTAGAACCGGTGCGCGCTGTCCGTGGCCGCAGCGCTGACGGCGCTGAGGCGACGTGCGCCCTGCTCGACCGCCCATGCTTCGAACGTGCCGATGAGCGCCGAACCGGTGCCGAGCCTCCTGGCCGACTCGTCGACCACCATCAGCAGCAGCTGCGCCGTCGGCTCGTCGCTCGCGTACGCCCACGTGACCTGCGCGCCAGCGACCGCGATCGCACGACCGTCGTCGTCCCGCACCACCCACGTCCGGTGGCCGGCCTCGGGCGTGAGCCGTTCGAGGCGGGCGCGCATGGCGGCGTCGTCGACCTCGTGGCCGAGCAGTCGGACGAGGGCGGCGACGTCGGCGACGTCCGTGTCGGACCAGGTGGTGATCGACTCGACGGAGAGGGTCATGCCCGCGACACTACCGACAGCCCCGTGCGTGTGACGACGGCTGCCAGGACGTTCAGTGGGTGGCTTGCTCCAGGCGGATGCGGGCGAGGATCTCGGTACGGAGTTCCTCGGGTGCCGTCTCCTTGCACGCGCGACGGACCGTCTCGATGAGGACGACGCCGACACGGTGCTCGGTCGTGCAGTCCTCGCAGTCGTCCATGTGCTCACGGATGTCCGCCGCGTCCTCGCGGCAGAGCTCCCCGTGCAGGAACTCCTCGAGCTCGGCCTTCGCCTTCGAGCAGTCGCAGCCGCTCATCGCGCTTCCTTCCCTTCGACGCGGCTCGACGCCGCGGCAACCTTCCGGCCTCGTCCGCGCATCGTCGCCGTCGACGCTGCGTCCGGGACGATGCCGGTCTCACGTGCGTGGTCGGCCAGGAGCCCGCGGAGGAGCCGGCGGCCACGGTGGAGGCGGCTCATGACCGTCCCCACGGGGGTCTTCATGATGTCGGCGATCTCCTGGTAGGAGAACCCCTCGACATCGGCGAAGTAGACGGCCATCCGGAAGTCCTCCGGGATGGCCTGCAGCGCGTCCTTCACGGCGGAGGACGGCAGGTGGTCGATGGCGTCGGCCTCGGCAGAGCGCGCCGAGATCGACTGCGTCACGCTCTCCGCGCCACCGAGCTGCCAGTCCTCGAGCTCGTCGATCGTGCCCTGGTACGGGTTGCGCTGGTTCTTGCGGTACGTGTTGATGAACGTGTTCGTGAGGATGCGGTACAGCCAGGCCTTGAGGTTCGTGCCCTGCTTGAACTGGCGGAACGCAGCAAAGGCCTTGACGAACGTCTCCTGCACGAGGTCGGACGCGTCGGCCGGGTTGCGGGTCATCCGCATCGCGGCGCCGTAGAGCTGGTCCATGAAGGGCAGCGCCTGGTCCTCGAAGAGGGAACGGAGCTCGGCCTCGGAGACGGTCTTCGCGTCGACGACGTCGACCGCGGTGGCCTCGTCGTCGCCGGCCTCGTCGTCGCTGGCCTCGTCCTCGCGGTCGCTGGCCTCGTCCTCGCGGTCGCCGGCCTCGTCCTCGCGCAGTGCTGCTTCTTCGGACACCGCGTCGAGCTGCGCCTCGGTCTCCTCGACCAGGTCGTGCGGTGCTGCGTGCGGTTCGTCGGTCGTCATCGCCGTCGAGTCTAGGCCGACGGTGCTCCCGAGCGTCGTCGGCACGGCGGGCAGAGTCGTCCGCGGTCGTGCGAGTGTCGCTGTCGCCACTGATCCTCCCGGTGCGTTCAGTACCCTTGTGAACCGATGGCAGTCACGACGCATTCCCAGTCCCGGACCGAGCCCTGGATCGCCCCGCTCGCGCGGGGTCCGCTGCACGGCGACGTGTCGCTGCCCGGGTCGAAGTCGCTCACCAACCGCGAACTCGTCCTCGCCGCCCTCGCCGACGGTCCGTCGACCATCCGGCTGCCGCTGCACTCGCGCGACTCGGCGCTCATGGTCGAGGCGCTCCGGCAGCTCGGCGTCGGGATCGACGAGGTCCCGCCGGCGCCCGGTGCGACCCCGAACCCCTACGGCCCCGACCTCCGGATCACACCGGCGCCGATGCACGGCGACGTCCGGGTGGACTGCGGACTCGCCGGCACCGTGATGCGCTTCCTGCCGCCCCTCGCCGCCCTCGCGGTCGGGCCGGTCACGGTCGACGGCGACCCGTACGCCCGCAAGCGGCCGATGCACGCCATCATCCAGGCGCTCGTCGACCTCGGCGTGGACGTCACCGACGACGGCGGCGGCGCGATGCCGTTCTCGTTCACCGGCACCGGCTCGGTCCGCGGCGGATCGCTCTCGATCGACGCCTCCGCCTCGTCGCAGTTCGTCTCCGGGCTCCTGCTCTCCGCCCCGCGCTTCGACGAGGGCCTGCACCTCACGCACGTCGGCGAGCGCCTGCCGAGCATGCCGCACATCGAGATGACCGTCGCCGCCCTCCGTGCCCGCGGTGTCCGGGTGGACGAGCCCGCGGTCGGCGAGTGGGTCGTGCACCCCGGACCCATCGCCGCCCGCGACGTCACCATCGAACCCGACCTGTCGAACGCCGCGCCGTTCGCCGTGGCGGCGCTCGTCGCCGGCGGCACCGTCCGCATCCGCACCTGGCCGACCGCGACGACCCAGGTGGGCGCCGACCTCGAGCGGCTCCTCCCCCTGTGGGGCGCGACCGTCACGCGGGACGGCGACGACCTCGTCTTCGACGGCGGCGTCGGGGTCCGGGGTGGCGCCTCCCTCCCGGGTCTCGAACTCGACCTCAGCCGCGGCGGCGAGCTCGCGCCTGCCCTGGTCGCGTTGGCGGCCCTGGCCGACGGCCCGTCCGAGATCACCGGGATCGGCCACCTGCGTGGGCACGAGACGGACCGTCTCGCCGCGCTCGCGTCGGACGTCAACCGTTCGGGAGGCGCGGTGCACGAACTCGACGACGGCCTGCGCATCGAGCCTGCCGCGCTCCACGGCGGCGACTGGGCCGCGTACGACGACCACCGGATGGCGACGGCCGGCGCGGTCGTGGGTCTCGTCGTCGACGGCGTCGCCGTCGACGACATCGGCTCGACCGCGAAGACGCTGCCACAGTTCCCCGAGCTGTGGGCGGCCCTGGTCGCGACCGGGGCCATGTGGGTCTGACGCGATGAGCTGGTGGGACGACGTCGACGGTGACGACTCCGACGCGGACGAGCCGTACGGGCAGTACGACGAGTCGAGCGTCCGGGTCCGACCCAACCCGAAGGGCAACCGCCCCCGCACGAAGGTCCGTCCGACGTACGAGGACGCCCCCACGGGGTGGGTGACGAACGTCGACCGCGGGCGCTTCGGCGTGCTCGTCGGGGACCGGGTCATCACGGCCACGAAGGCCCGCGAGCTGGGGAAGAAGTCCGTCGTCACCGGCGACACGGTCCACCTCGCCGGCGACGTCTCCGGCGAACCGGGCTCCCTCGCGCGCATCGTGAAGGTCGCCGAGCGCACCACGCTGCTGCGCCGGAGCGCCGACGACACCGACGAGGTCGAGCGCGTCATCGTGGCGAACGCCGACCAGATGCTCATCGTCGTGGCCGCCGCCGACCCCGAGCCGCGCACCCGACTGATCGACCGGTACCTCGTGGCGGCGTTCGACGCCGGCCTCGACCCGATCCTCTGCATCACGAAGACCGACCTCGCCGATCCCACCGAGTTCCTCGCGCACTTCGCCTGCCTCGACCTGCGCATCGTGACGAGCCGCTCCGACGACGTGCCGTTCGACGCCCTGCACGAGGTCCTCGACGACAAGGTGACCGTGACCGTCGGGCACTCGGGCGTCGGGAAGTCGACGCTCGTGAACGCGCTGACCGGGTCCTCCCGGGCCACCGGGGTCGTCAACTCGGTGACCGGTCGGGGACGGCACACCTCGTCGTCGTCGATCGCGCTGCAGGTGCGGGACGGCGGGTGGATCATCGACACCCCGGGTGTCCGGTCGTTCGGGCTCGGACACGTCGACCCGGCGAACGTGTTCCGTGCCTTCGCCTCGCACGCCGTGCCCGTCCGCGAGCCGGTGGACGGGATCCCCCTCTCCCAGGCGCACGACTGGGAGATCGTCGACCGAGTGCAGGCCGGCGAGCTCGGGTCGACCGGGGTCGAGCGGCTCGACTCGTTCCGCGCGCTGCTGACCGGCATGGGTGCCGAGGACCCGGGTACGGAGTAGCGCGGGGCGCCGACGTGCCTCGCGCCTCGCGCCTCGTGCCTCGCGCAGTGTGCGAGGTTCCGCGCTCGGTGGGACGCCGGCGCCCTCCCACGGTGTGCGGAGGCTCGCACACTCCGGCGCCGGCACCGCACCGTGCGCGGCGGTACCCGGGTCGACAGGTGTGCACCGACGTTGTACAGTTACCCTTCGTGTCTGAAGTTGCAAAGTACAACTTTGCGCCGACCCCCGCCGTCGACGCCCCGTCCTCCCCCATGACGACAACGACGTCGCACGTGCACACCACCTCCGCCCACACCCACTCGCACGCCGCGCCTCGGGCCTCCAGGGCCCCGCGTCAGCCGAACGGCCCGTCGACGCTCCGTCCGCAGAGCCTCGGTCGCACCCTGCTGAGCTTCGGCTCGCACATCCTCGTGCCCCTCTTCCTCGCGATCGGCATGGGTCTCGCCTACCTCGGCGCCTTCCACGCCCCGACGCCGCACGACCTCCCGGTCGGCATCGTCGGACAGGGTGCGGCGACCCAGGTGTTCGCGCAGACCGTCACGGACGAGTCGGACGGCGCCCTCGTCACCCACGTCGTGTCCTCCACCGCCGAGGCCGAGCGCCAGGTCCGTGACCGCGACCTCGCCGCCGTCTACGCACCGACCGCGACCGGGGCGACGCTCTACGTCTCGACCGCGGCGTCGGAGACCACCGCGAGCGCGGCCCAGAAGATCTTCATGCCGATCGCCTACCGGTCGCACCTGCCCTTCACGGTGCAGGACGTCGTGCCCTCCGGCGACGAGGACACCACCGGACAGGGCCTGTTCTTCCTGCTCGTCGCCCTGAGCGTCGGCGGCTACGCGTCCGCGATCGCGGTGGCCGCCTTCGCCACCCGGCTGCGACCGCTGTGGACCGCCGTCACCGGCCTCGCGACGGCCGGAGTGGTCGCGGGCATCGGCATCCTCATCGCCGGTCCGCTGTACGGCATCATCACGACGAACCGGTGGGAGATCTTCCTGTTCGCCTGGATGTACGACGCGATCATCGTCGCGCTCGGGGTCGGCCTCCACCCGCTGCTCGGCCGGTGGACGACGCCGATCCTCACGATGCTGTTCGTGATGCTGAACTTCACGTCGTCCGGTGGCATCTTCCAGCCGGCGTTCCAGCCGGGGTTCTTCGCCGGCCTCAACACGTTCTGGAGCGGTGCCGCCTGGCTGCAGGCAGCGCAGGACCTGCAGTACTTCCCGGGCGCCTCGCTCGGTCGGTCGTCGCTCGTGCTGGCGCTGTGGCTCGCCGCGGCCGTGCTGCTCTGCGTCGTCGTGCACGGTCTCGTCGCCCGCCGCGCCCGCATCGCCCGCGAGCGCGAGGTCACCGCCCTCGAGGAGGAAGAGGTCGTGGCGGCGTAGCCCCCGCTACGCTGGCGACCGTGGACCTCAGCGCCGACCTGGACTTCGCCCGCTCCCTCGCCGACACCGCCGACGCGATCAGCCTCGAGCGGTTCCGCGCCGCCGACCTGCACGTGTCGAAGAAGGCCGACAGCACGCACGTCACCGATGCCGACCAGGCGGTCGAACGAGCGCTCCGCGAGCGGCTGGGCGCCGAGCGTCCCGACGACGCCTTCCTCGGCGAGGAGACCACCGCGGACACCGGCGCCGAGGCCGTCAGCGAGGGCCACCGCCAGTGGGTGGTCGACCCCATCGACGGCACCGCGAACTACCTCCGCGGCGTCCCGGTCTGGGCCACCCTCATCGCGCTCGCGGTGGACGGGCGCCCGGTCCTCGGCGTCGTGAGCGCACCCGCCCTCGGCAAGCGCTGGTGGGCGGCCGAGGGGCTCGGCGCGCACTCGTTCGACGGTCCCCTGCACGTCTCCGGCGTCGACTCGCTCGCCGAGGCCAGCCTGAGCTACAACAGCATCCAGCAGTGGGACGACGACGACCGCCTGGACGCCCTCGTGACGCTCTCCCGTCGGGTCTGGCGTACCCGGGCCTACGGCGACATGTGGTCGTACATGCTCGTGGCCGAGGGCGTCCTCGACGTCGCCGGCGAACCCGACCTCAAGCCGTGGGACATGGCCGCGCTCGTGCCGATCGTCGAGGAGGCCGGTGGCCGGTTCACCTCGCTCGACGGCGATCCCGGCCCCTGGCACGGCAGCGCCCTCGCGACGAACGGACTCGTGCACGACGCCGTGGTCGAGGTCATCCGCCGCTGACGGCCCGAACGCCCGGCGCGTGCACCTGTTGGGGCCGCGTGGAAGCGACATCGTCGACGTCGTACGACAGCGGCCTCGTCGCAGTCCCGCGCGCGCAACCGTTGCGGCCGCCCGGAAGCGACACCATCGACGTCGTCCGACATCGGCGTTGTCGTTCCGAGTCGGCACGAACACTCGACCGACGCACCCACCCCGCGGGTCGGCCCTGCGGCGGACACCGGCTGTACCCCGGTTTCGTACCGCGGATCGCCGCAACCGATCCCGGAACACCCCCCGAGGGGGCACGTGGCCCCCCGGACTGGGGACACCGAGGGTGGACATCGGATTGCGGAGACCGGCCATCCGAGCCAGAACCTGAGTTATCTTGCTTTCAGGCGACAGGTCAGGTGCCGCTTCGGAGTCCCTAGCTCCGAACGGGATGCCAGACCGGTCGTGCTTCGTCCGAAGACCCTAACCCGAGGGGTGATACAGACGATGACTTCATCGTTCCCGAGCGGAACCGAGTGCACCCTCACTCGTCATCCGCATTCCGTTTCCGACTGCTCCGGCACGCGTTCTTCCCTGCGTGCCCCACGTCCGGCTCTGCGCGCGGTCACCCGCCGTGCCTCCGACCGGTCCCTCTCCTCCGTTGCATCCGCTTCCGGGCCCGGAGGCCGGTGAGTCATGGCACTCACCGGTCGCCGTCTCGAGGTCGACCGGATCGCGACCCTCGCTGTACTCCCTCGTGAGTCCGCGATGGTCGTCGTCGGCGACCCTGGTTCCGGACGCAGCAGCGTCCTCGACGCGGTGTCCAACCGCGTCTCCCTCCCCGTCGTACGCGTCGGAGTGAACGGGAGTGAGTCCCACTGGCCCCTGGCCGGCGTGACCTCGCTCTTCACCGCACTCGACGATCCCCGTGCGACGGCCCACATCGCGCACCTCCTCCAGGGGAGCGCACCCGTCGACCGGCAGACGCCGGGGCTGGCGGCGGCGCACGACTTCCTCGACGCCGTGCACGCCCTCACCCTGCCGCCGACGCTCGTGCTGATCGACGACCTCGACCGCATGGACGTGGAGAGCCAGGAGCTCATCGCGTTCCTCGCGTCGCGGCTCGCCGGCACCGCACTGCGCGTCGTCGCCACGGTCCGCACCGTGCCGCCGGCGGGACCGCTCGCGGCCCTGCCGACGCTCCGGATCGAACCGCTGCCCTCGGACGAAGCACTCGTGCTCGCCCGTGACATGGCTCCGGAAGAGGCGAACGAGGGTGTCCTCGCCGTCCTCGCCGAGGAGACCGGTGGCAACCCCGGCGCACTGCGCGAGCAGCTCGCCGTGCTCAGTCGCGAGCAGCTGAACGGCTCCGAGCCGCTCGTGCTGCCGCTCCGACCGACCCCGACCACCGAGGCCATCGCGGCCCTGGTGCTCGGTTCCGCAGCAGGACGCGATCTGGACGTCCTGGCGCGGTTGGCCCTCGTCCCCGTGGCGAAGACCACCGGTTGGGACCGCGACGAGCTCGACGACCTGGCACACGCCGGACTCACGACCGTCAAGGGGCAGACCGTCTCGGTCCGCGATCCCCTGGTCCGTTCCGCGCTGTACTGGCGGATGCCGGCACGGGACCGTCGGGCCGCGCACACGGAACTCGCCGCGGCGAGCGCCGAGTCCGACCCGCGTGCGGCCGCGTGGCACCGCAGCTTCGTCGACGACGTCCCGGACGTGGTCGCGCTGCTCCGTGCAGCCCGCTCGTACGTGGTGGACGGCAACGCCCAGGCCGCGGTCGTGCTCACCGAACGCGCTCTGCACATCGGTTCGGGGCACGAGGACGAGCACGCTGCGCTCCTCGGTGTCGCCGAGGCCCTGCTGGCGAACCGGCTGCTCGGCTTCGCCGCGCGGTACCTCGCCGCGATCCGGCCGTTCCGCTCCACGGCGGACGAGACCCGTCGGCTCCGTCTGTCGTACTCGGTGCAGTACCTCAGCGGCGACGCCGTGCACGCGGACGAGCTCCTCGTGCCGGTCGACCCCGAGAACGCCGCCGAGGCGGACGCGCTCGGTGGGCTCCTCGCGATGGTCGCGTGCTTCCGGGCCGAGGCCTGGGAGCTCGACCACGCCAGGGACCTCCTCGCCCGGGCCGAGCCGCTCAAGCGGTCCGCGTCGCAGCACACCCTGGAGATCACGGAGACCGCGCACGAGCTCATCGCCGCGGTCGACGGGACCCTCCCGGCCGACACGGCGCTCCACGACGGGCTCTCCACCACGACGCTGGTGGGCATGTCCGACCCGGCGCTGCTGCTCCTCGCCCACGCGTTGAGCATCGCCGAGCGGTACCGCAGCGCCCGCCGCGTGTTCGCCCTCGTCCTCGCCCGGGGACAGGAGGCCATGCCGGTCTGGACCGAGGCCGCCCGCTACCTGTCCGCCGAGAACGAGGTGCGCTCCGGCAACTTCCGGCAGGCGCTCCGCGCGATCGACGTGTGGGAAGCCGGGTCGTCGGTGGTCGAGCGGCTCCGTGAGCCGTCCCGTGCCATCGCGCTCGCCTGGCGGCACTTCGCCGAGGGGCGCTCCCCCGAGGCGCTCGAGGTCCTCGACCGGTGCCTCGCGCAGCGTTCCACGAACCGTCTGTGGGGTGCGACCGCCAAGCTGCACGCCCTGCGCGGTCGGGTCCTGCTGCTCGACGGTCGGCTCGACGAGGCCGCGGCCTCGCTCGAGGCGGCGGACGCCATCGGTCGCTCGCTGCGGAACCCGGCGGTGCTCCGGCACCTCGGCGACCTGGTGGAGGCGTACTCGCGCCTCGACCGGATCGACGACGCCCGGGCGATCGCCGCGCGGCTCGCGGCGGACCACCACGCCCGCCCGTCGCGCTGGGGCGCCCTCGTCCTGGCGCGGAGCCTCGCGCTCGTCGCGGACGACACCACCCGTGACACCGCGCGTCGCCGTGCACTGGAGCTGTTCCAGCCGCACGACTCGCAGTTCGAACGTGCTCGGACCTTCGCGGCACTCGCTGCCGTGGGGACCCCGACGGAGCGTCCGCGCCTCGGTGCGGCCGCTGCGGCGGCGTACGAGGCGGCGGGGCTCCGGCGTCCGCTGGCCACCCCGGCCGCGACGGTCGCGATGCCGGTCTTCGGCTCGCCGACGTCGCTCCGGTCCGGGCCGGTGCTGTCCGCGCAGATGCCCGGGACGCCGCGCAGCGCGCCGGACGCCTCTGCCGTGCTCACCTCGCTCACCGCGGAGGAGCGCGCCGTCGTGCAGAAGGTGACGGAGGGGTACCGCAACCGCGAGATCGCCTCGTCGCTCTTCATGTCGCAGCGGACCGTGGAGCTGCGGCTGACGCAGATCTACCGCAAGGTGGGAGCGCGCTCGCGGTCGCACCTGGTCGCGCTGCTCACGTAGTCGAGACGCGACCCACCACCGGACGGGAGGCGCGGTGCCAGCTGGCACCGCGCCTCCCGTTCGTCGTCGGTGTGGGCCGTGGATGCGGGTTGCGGGACTCCGCACGCCCTGTCCTCCGAACGGGGGACCGCTCGCGGTGAACCGCAAGAGCGGGCGACGACCGTTGCCGTGTCACCGACCGGCGGGTGATGCTTCTCGTGCACCGACCGCCGTGCTCCTCCGGGAGCCCGCCCGTGGTACCCCGTCCGGTACCCGAACCGTCGGCCCACGAACGCCGTCGTCCGTCCTCGCCTGATCCGAGGACGGGCGGCGGCCCGGGCCGGCGGACCGGACGCACGGCAGACCCGACGGCGGTCGGTGCCGCAAGGCTCCTCCCTCCCCCACCCGAGCTGCTCCTCCCACCCGAAGGGAAACCAGATGTGCGGCATCATCGCGGCCCGCGTCACCGACGACGCGTCCCCCTACCTGCTCGACGGACTCGAACGACTCGAGTACCGCGGGTACGACTCGGCGGGCATCGCCGTCCGGACCGCCCACGGCGGCACCGAGACCATCCGGTCCGTGTCGCGCGTCGGTGACCTGCGCACGCTCGTCGCCGCACGCTCCGGCGACGCGCTGACGGGGGTCGGCATCGGGCACACCCGGTGGGCGACGCACGGCGTGGTCCGCGAGGCGAACGCGCACCCGCACGCCGACTGCTCCGGCCGGATCAGCATCGTGCACAACGGCATCGTCGAGAACGCCGACCGGCTCCGTGCGACGCTCGAGCGCCAGGGCCACGTGTTCTCGTCGGACGTCGACTCCGAGGTCATCGCGCACCTCGTCGAGCGGGCGCTCGCGGTGGACCCGGACCTCATGCTCGCGGTGCAGATCGCGACCGCGCAGCTCGAGGGCTCCTGGGCGATCGTGGTGCTCGACGCCCGGGACGGCCGCATGGTCGTCGCGGCCGAGCGTTCCCCCCTCGTCGTCGCACGGTCCGCCCGCGGCGACTTCGTGGCGAGCGACATCGGGGCGATCGCCGAGTGGTGCGAGACCTTCGTGGCGCTCCGCGACGGCGACGTCGTCGAACTCGGCGAGGCCTGGACGTGGTCGTCCTCCGGCGTCACGGTCCCCGTGCCCTTCCCGACGCCGTCCCCGTTCGCCGCGACCGCGCTCGACCTCGGCGACCACCCGGACCACATGGCGAAGGAGATCGAGGAGCAGCCCGAGGTCGTCGCCTCGATCCTCGACCGGGTCGCCCGCCGGGCCGCCGACGGCAGCATGTGGGTCGGCCTGGGGCTCCCCGGGTTCCACCGACTGGCGATCGTCGCGTGCGGCACCTCGCTCAACGCCGGGCAGGTGATCGCCACCGCGCTGCGCGGGATCGGCGGCGTGCCGACGGACATCGTCGTCGCGAGCGAGGCCGACCAGGCGGTGCTCGGCCCGGACACGCTCGTGGTCGCCATCAGCCAGTCCGGCGAGACCGCCGACGTCCTCCGCGCCCTCGACCGCTTCGAGGACCGGCACCCGGTGCTCGCGCTCACGAACAACGTGCACTCGTCCCTCGCCCGCCGGGCGGACGCCGTGCTCGACTGCCACGCCGGCCCCGAGATCGGTGTCGCCGCGACGAAGACGTTCACCGCGCAGGTCGTCGTCGGCGTCGCCGCGGTGATCTCCGCGCTCGTCGCCTCGGGTCGGATCGACGGCGAACGCGCGGCTGCGCTCGTCGGCGAGCTCTCCGACCTCCCCGCCCGCATCGACCACGCCGCCGCGATCGCCGCCGACCGCATCCCGCTGCTCGTCTCGAGCGTCAAGGACGCGACGGGCTTCCTCTTCCTCGGCCGCGGCGCCGGGCTGCCCTACGCGGCCGAGGGCGCGCTCAAGCTCAAGGAGCTCAGCTACCGCTGGGCCGAGGCCTACCCGGCCGGCGAGCTGAAGCACGGCCCGCTCGCCCTCGTCGACGAGGGCACCCCGGTCGTCGTCATCGACCACGGCGACCACCGACTGCAGGCGAACATCGCCGAGGTCCGTGCCCGCGGCGGGTTCGTCATCACGATCGGCGGCGAGGGGTCGGACATCCCCGCACTCGGCCGTCGCATCGTCGGCGACCTCGCCTGGGGTCGCGCGACCGCACCGTGGGGTCCGCTCGAGGCCGTCGTCCCGCTGCAGATGCTCGCCCGCGAACTCGCGCTCCAGCTGGGGTGCGACGTGGACAAGCCGAGGAACCTCGCCAAGTCGGTGACGGTCGAATAGCCAGGCACACGCGCTTCAACCGCCTGACGGTGTTCCTCGCCGTCCTCACGGCGCTCGCCATCGTCGCGACGGTCATCGTGATCGCCGCGACGCTGGTGCCGTCGTTGCTCCCCCAGGGTCTTGCCGGGTTCGTCACGGACGGTGCTGCGATCCTGGACCCTTGACCACCGCAGCCCCGCCCCTCGTCGTCGTCGCGCTCCTCGTGGGCGCGGTCCTGCCGTTCGTGCCGTTCGTCGGCCGGGTGGCGCGCATCGCCGCGACGATCGCGCACGAGGTCGGGCACGCCGTCGTCGTCGTGCCGTTCGGCGGACGCATCCAGCGCATCGAGCTGCACCCGGACGGCTCGGGCGAGGCCTGGGTCCAGCTCGGCCGCGTCCCCGGCGCGATCCGGTGGCTCGTGCGGATCGTGAACCTGTACGCCGGCTACAGCGCGCCGCTCTGGGCGGGCGTGCTGCTCGTCACCGGGGTGCTGCACGGGTCGAGGTGGGTGCCCGTCGTGGTCCTCGGCGTCGTCGGGCTCGTCGCGCTCGCGTTCGTTCGGAACTGGTTCGGGATCCTCGTGGTCCTCGGCTTCGACGCGCTCGCGCTCTGGGTCGCCCTGCGCCCGTCCGAGACGACCGTGCTCGTCGTCGCCGCGGTCGGTGCGTTCTTCGTCGTGGACGGGCTGCGCTCGGTGGTGCAGGTCGCCCGGTGGCTCGCGACCGGAGCCCGTGTGCAGACCGACTTCCACATCGCCGCGGCCGAGATGCGGGTGCCGGCGACGGTCTGGTTCGTGCTGTTCGTCGCCGTGAACGCCGCCGCGGTGTGGCTTGCGCGCGGTCCGCTGCTCGAGGTGTGGGCGACCGTCTCCGACGGGGTGCGCGCGCTGTTCTGACGCGGGCGGCGGCGGGCGGCGGGTTGTTGGCCGACTCGGAACGACATCGTCGCTGTCGTACGACATCGACGTCGTCGCACCCCCGCGCGCGCAACAGTTGCGCACGCGCGGCAACGACGAGCCCGCTGTCGTACGACATCGACGTCGTCGCAACCCCGCGCGCGCAACGACCGATGCGACGATGACACGATGCACCTCGACGACGTGACCACCGCCCTCGCCGGCACGTCCGCGCCCGATCGCGAGCGCTTCCTCGCGTTCGTGCGGACCCACGGCGACGCGGCACTCCGACGTGACGGCGGCCCGGAGCACCTCACCGCGTCGTGCTTCGTGTTCTCGCCCGACCTCGGGAGCGTGCTGCTGTGCCTGCACCGCAAGGGCCGGTTCTGGGTGCAGTTCGGTGGACACCTCGAACCGGGCGACCGCGACCTCGCCGAGGCCGCCCGTCGCGAAGCCCGCGAGGAGTCCGGCATCGCCGACCTCGACCTGCTCAGCACCTCCGTGGCCGATCTCGACCGTCACGACCTGCACGGGGGCTTCGCCTGCGCCGCGCACTGGGACGTCGGCTTCGTCGCCGTGGTCGATCCCGCTCGGGCGACCACCGTCAGCGACGAGAGCGACGACGTCCGGTGGTTCGCCCTCGACGCACTGCCCGAGGGCCTCGCGCCCGGGCTGCCCGCACGCCTGGCCGCGGTGGTCGCCACGGTCGCGCACCGCGACTGACACCGGACGGGAGGCGCGGGGCGGCGCCGACCCGCGCCTCCAGTCCGGTGCGTGCGCACCTTCCGACGTGACACGCGTCGATCGACGGGTGCAGTGTCGCGATCGCCGCGCGAACCGCGCTACTCCCAGGGGTGCTGCGCCAGCTCCGCCGGGTCGACGACCCGCCCACCGGCCACCACGAGCGACCGCGGCACGCGGCGCACCAGCGCGTCCATCGGGTTCTCCGCGTCGATCAGGACGACGTCCGCGCGGGCACCGGCGACGATGTCGTGCTCCTCGTCGGTGACGAACCGTGCGCCGTCGCGCGACGCGATCTCGACCACCCGCACCAGGTCCTCGTCCCGCACCACCCCGCCGGCCCGCGCCCACTGCCACGCGATGCCGAGCACGTCGCCGTCGCCGTAGGGGCTCCACAGGTCGCGGATGCCGTCGGTGCCGAAGCCGAACCGCACCCCCGCGTCGTCGAACTCGTGCAGCGGCAGCTGCTTCATGCGCACCGGCGCGACCGTCGTCATCGTGACCCCGAGGCCCGCCATCCGGGCGAGCAGGTCGCGGCGCCGGACCGGGTCGACGTCGACGATCGCGAAGCCGTGCGCGACGTTGACCCTGCCGGGCGCGATGCCGAGCCGCTCGACGCGGTCGAGGATCAAGTCGAACGAGAACGCCCCGAGCTCGGCGGGCTCGTGCAGGTGGACGTCGATCCCGCACCCGGTGTCGGCGGCGATGTCGAACAGGCCGTCGAGGTGCCCGACGGGGTCGCGGTCGATGAGCGACGGGTCGAGGCCGCCGATGTGGTCCGCTCCACCCTCCACCGCACGGCGCAGCAGGTCGAGCACGCCGGGGCGCCGGAGCACGCCGTCCTGCGGGAACGCCACGATCGACAGCTCGACCGCGTCGTCGATCGCGGCACCGGCGGCGCGGACGGCCTCGATGCCCCGGAGTCCGACGCCGAGGTCGACGTCCACGTGGGTGCGCACCCGGGTGGTGCCGGTGCGGAGCGACTCCCGCAAGACCCTGGTCGCGACGGCCTCGCCCGGGATCCCGAGGGCGTCACGCCGGGCGCGCTCGTGGGCGATCCGGCCCTGGGTCCCGCCCTCGCCGCCGTACGACTCCCACGGATGGCCCCACCAGCTCTTGTCGACGTGCGCGTGCGTGTTCACCAGCCCGGGGAGCGCGAGCTGCCCACGACCCTGCACCTCGGTCGCGCTGCCGGCCGGGACGGTGCCCGGGGGTGTGACCGCGGTGGTGCGGGAGCCGGTGACGACCACGTCGGCCCGTTCCCCTCCCCACGGGCGCACGTCGCGGATGATCAGGGTCGCGTCCTCGTCCACCATGCCCCCACCCTGCCAGTCCGGCCGCACCGGGTGTGCGCGGGACCCGCCGTAACGGAACGCCGCAAACGGGAACCGCGGAGGGAAGCCTGCGAGAGTACCGGCACGACGACGGCAGGAGGTGTCCCGTGACGGACGAGGCGCATGGTTTCGCGACCGAGCAGGTGCACGGCGGGTTCCAGCCCGACCAGGGACACGGAGCGAGGGTCCCCGCGATCCACATGTCCTCGGGCTTCCTGTTCGACGACTTCGACCAGGCCCGCGACCGCTTCGCCGGGACCGACGACGGCTACACCTACACGCGGCTCGGCAACCCCACGAACGCCGACGTCGAGCGCCGGGTCGCGCTGCTCGAGCGCGGCGTCGAGGCGATCCTGGTGGGCAGTGGGCAGGCCGCCGCCACCGTCGCGTTCCTCGGCATCCTGCAGGCCGGCGACCACGTCGTCGCGGCGCGCAGCATCTACGAGGGCACCAAGGGCCTGCTCGTGCAGAACCTCGGACGCCTCGGGATCGAGGTCGACTTCGTCGCGGACCAGCGCGACCTCGACGAGTGGGCGCGACTCGTCCGCCCGAACACGAAGGCCTTCTTCGCCGAGACGATCCCGAACCCGAAGAACGACGTCCTCGACATCAGCGGCGTCGCCGACGCCGCGCACCGTGCGGGTGTGCCGCTCATCGTCGACAACACCCTCGCGACGCCGTACCTCGTGCGTCCGGTCGACCACGGCGCCGACATCGTCGTCCACTCGGCGTCGAAGTTCCTCTCCGGCCACGGTGCCGGGCTCGGCGGCGTGGTCGTCGACGGCGGCACCTTCGACTGGTCGGCCTCCCCGGACCGCTGGGTGCACCTGACCAGCCCGGAACGGTCGCTCGGCGGCGAGAGCTACGTCGAGCGCTACGGCAGCCGCGCGTTCGTCGTCTTCGCACGCGACGTCGTCGCCTCGCGCATCGGCCCGACGCCCTCCCCCTTCAACTCCTTCCTGCTCCGCCAGGGCATCGAGACGCTGTCGCTGCGCGTGGAACGCCACAGCGCGAACGCGCTGGCTGTCGCGTCCTTCCTGGAGCAGCAGCCGGAGGTGACGAGCGTCGACTACGCGGGTCTCGCCTCCAGTCCGTTCCACGACCTCGCCCAGCGTTACCTGCCGCGCGGTGCCGGGTCCGTGTTCGCGTTCACGCTGGACGGCGGCGAAGCCGCCGCGCGGACCTTCATCGACAGCGTCCAGCTGTTCAGCCGGATGACCCACCTCGGTGACGTCCGCTCGCTGATCCTCCACCCCGCCACCACGACGCACGCCGGCAAGACGCCCCAGGAGCGCGCCGACCAGGGCATCGACGACGGCCTCATCCGCCTGTCGGTCGGCATCGAGGACGTCGCGGACCTGGTCCGCGACCTGTCGCGCGGGTTCGCCGCGTTGCGCGGCGCGGGGGCGGGCCAGGAGGCGCGGGTCGGCTCCGACTCGGAGCTCGCCTCCCTCGAACACGCCGTTCCCGGCAACCACGTCATCGCGGAGGAACTCTAGGCAATGGCCGGACTGCAGCACTTCGGGTACTTCTTCTCGCGCGGGTTCGGCCCGCAGGCGTGGGGCCGGTCCGACTGGGACTGGGGGCACGACTGGACGAAGCCCGACCTGTACCAGCAGTCCGTCCGCGCCCTCGAGCAGGCCGGCATGGACCTCGTCATCGCCGAGGACGCGATCTCGCTCGGCAACCCGTCGACGCTCGACCTGCGGATCCGGCAGGCGTACGGCGGCCCGAAGCACGACCCGCTCCTGCTCGCGCCGTACCTGTTCGCCGCGACCTCGCACATCGGCATCGCCCCGACCGTGAACGCCGGGTTCACCCCGCCGTACCTCGCCGCACGACAGTTCGCGACGCTCGCGCACCTCTCCGGCGACCGCTTCGGCGTCAACGTCGTGACCGACACCGGGAGCGCTCGGCACGCCGGGCTCGCCCCGCTCCCGCACGACGCCGCGTACGACCGCGCCGAGGAGTGGTTGCAGCTCGTGCGGCGGCTCTGGCACTCGTGGGGCTCCGGCTACGTCGGGGACCGCTCCGACTGGCACTTCGCCGACGGCGACGCCCTCGACGCGTTCCACCACGAGGGTGCCTACTTCACCGCGGACGGCCCGCTCAACGCCCTCCCGCTCGACTCCGACCCGATCGTGGTCTCCCCCGGCGGCTCGGGCCGGGGGCTCGGGTTCGCCGGCACGCACTCGGACGTGCAGCTCGCGCTCGCACCGCTGTCCGCGGCGGCCGTCCGGGACTACCGCGCGCGGGTGCTCTCGGCCGCGGCCGACGCCGGACGCACTGCCGACGCGCTGCGGATCCTCTTCGTCCTCAAGCCCGAGATCGTGTCGTCGTCCGCCGAGGCGGACCGCGTCGTCGACGCCTCCCGGCACCCGTCCGACGACGACCTCCGCACCGCGGCGATCGCGTGGTCGAGCGACTCCGAGACGGACCTGCTCGCGCTCGACCTCGATGCGCCGATCCCGGCGGGGACGTTCGGCGACCACGTCTCGGCCGGCACCATCCGCGGCCTCGTCGGCGACACCCCCGACGCACCGCTGCGCACGCTCCTGGAGCGCAAGGCCCGGAAGGGTCGGGTGTCCTCGCGCGAGGGCTTCGTCGGCACCGCCGACGAGTTCGCGGACTTCATCGAGGAGCTCGGTGCGGACGCCGACAACGACGGCATCATCTTCTCGGGCGACCTGCACCCGGCGCAGGTCTACCGGATGCTCGGCGACCTCGTGCCGGTGCTCCGGCGCCGTGGGCTCCTGCGACGGGAGTACGGCGCCGGAGGCATCCGGCAGAACCTGTTCGACTTCTGAGCCCGCGGCCCGTGGCGCGGGTCCTAGTGGTGGACGGGCTCCACGACGCCGCTCTCCTCGACGTCGCGGACGTCCTCGGCGGTGCGGAGGATCTCGTCGCGGTCGGACGCCGAGTTGATCGCCCAGTAGTAGATCACCAGGGAGAACACCGCCACCACCACGATGTCGATCCACAGCGGGAACACCGGGTGCGTCAGCGGGCCGAAGTCGCTGAGGAACACGATGAGCCCCATGCCGATCAGGTACGGCAGCAGCCACTGGGCCGCCTTCCAGTCCCAGCGCGGGCGGACGCTCGAGGCGCCGCGGAACACGTTGTTCAGGATGATCACCACGGCACCGATGAGGATCGCGACCCCGAGCTTCCAGTCGGTGTCCCACCCGGTCCAGAGGATGATGAGGTTCGCGACGACGAACGCGATCGGTGAGAGCAGCGTCGCGGCCGGCATCCGGTAGGGGCGCTCGACCTCGGGGATCCGCTTCCGGAACGCGCCGAGGGCCAACGGTGCACCGGCGTACATCAGGACGGACGCACTCGTGATGAGGCTGACCAGCCCCTGCCACGACGGGAACGGCGCGAAGCACGCGCACCCGACGACGAATGCCACGATGAGGCCGACCCAGGGCACGCCCTGCTTCGTCGTCCACTCGAAGGCCTTCGGGAAGTACCCGTTGCGGCTGAGCCCGTACGAGATGCGGCTCGTGGCCGTCACGTAGATGAGACCGGTGCCGGCGGGCGAGATGATCGCGTCGATGAAGATGACCACGGCGAGCCAGGTGATGCCGGCCGCCATCGCGATGTCGGCGAACGGTCCGGTGTACTTCGTGAAGTCCGCGGTCGCCCACGAGCCCTGGATCGCGTCGGAGCGCAGGACGCCGAGGAACACGATCTGGAGCAGCAGGTAGATCACGAGCCCGATGAGCACCGAGCCGATGACGGCGCGCGGGATGTCGCGCTTCGGGTTCTTGGCCTCGCCGGCGAGCTGGTCCGCCTGCTCGAAGCCGAGGAACGCGAAGATGATGCCCGACGTCGACACCGCGGCGAGGATGCCCTTCGCACCCTCGGGCATGAAGCCGTCCGCCGCCGTGAAGTTCGAGCCGTGGAACCCGCTGAACGCCAGGACGATGATGACCAGCAGGGGGATGGCGACCTTCCACCAGGTCGCCGCGGAGTTCGTGTTCGCGAGGATCTTCACGCTGAGCATGTTGATCACCGTGACGACGGCCATCAGGACGATCGCCACCGCGATCCCGGCGCCGGTCAGCAGCTGCTGGGTCTCCCCCTCGATGACCACGGTGTGCAGCCACGGGTGGGCGAACTGCCAGTGCTGTGCGTACTTGATCATCGCCTCGACCTCGATCGGGGCGACCGTCACGGACTGCAGCCACGAGAACCACCCGAAGGAGGCTCCGGCGATGCCGCCGAAGGCGATGTGGGGGAACCGCGCTGTTCCACCCGCGATCGGGAACATGCCGCCGAGCTCGGCGTGCACGAGTGCGAGGACGAGGATCGCCACGCCACCGATGAGCCACGAGATGATCGCGGCGGGCCCGGCGGTCTTCAGGGCCTCCTGCGAACCGAAGAGCCAGCCGGAGCCGATGATCGACCCCGTCGAGGCCCAGATGAGCCCGATGAAGCCGACGTTGCGCTTGAGGCCGGAGTCCGGCAGCGCCTGTGTCGTTGTAGCCACTGTTGCTCCTGTCGATGAGCGCCGCCCCTCGGACGGGGGCTGCGCTCATCGACTCTGGCACCGTGACAGCACTTTGGTCGGATTGTTTAACACAATGGAAACAAACGTGCTGTACAAGCCCTCAGGCTACTTCTTGTCGTGCTTCTTCTTGCTCTTCTTGTCCGACTTCTTCTTGTCGTCCTGCTTCTTGTCCGACTTCTTGTCCGACTTCTTCTTCGCGTCCTGCTTCTTGCCGGACTTCTTCTTGTCGGACTTCTGCTTGCCCTTCTTGTCCGGCTCGGGCTCGGGCTCGGGCTCGGGCGACTCCACCCCGTCGACGGGCTCGACCACCACCGCGCTCCCCGTGTCGGCGAGGACGTCGACCTCGTGCTCCTCGAGCGTCGGCGCGAGGGCGTCCTCCACCCGCTCGACGACGATCGACGCGCCGTCCTCGGCGAGCCGGACGAGCGCCTGGGCCGCCCGGACGCGGGTCGTCGTCTTCCGGGCGAGCACGTCGGCGCGGGCACCCTCGAGGAAGGCACGGAGCGACCGTTCGACCACCGAACGACCCCGCGGCGCCGAACGGTCGAGGCGGTCGAGCTCGCCGGCCACACCGGACACGTCGTCCTCGACGTGCTCGTGCCGCACGGACTCGATGAGCGCGGCGATCGCGGCGGCCCCACGCTCGACGGCTGCGGACCGCTGGTCGAGCACGACGAGCATCTCGATGACCGAGCCGTACGTCACCGTCTCGAGGCGGACCGGCTCGGCCCCACGCCCGCGGATGACCAACCGGGCGTCCGGCGTCGGCAGCCACGCGGCCAGCGCAGCGACGGTCGCGACCGAGGCCACCGCCCGCTCGTAGTCGGCGAGCACCACTCGCTCCTGCTCTCGCAGACGGACTCGGATCGCGATCTCCTGCACCACGTGGACCTCCCGTTCGTGGGCACGGGCGTGTTCCCGCGCCTGTTGCGGATCGTAGTCCTCGGAGGTGGCGGGACAGCGAACGCCCCGGCATCGTCCGGGGACGGTGTCGGGGCGTTCGGTGTGGCAGTGCGTGACAGCGGTGCGGCGTCCGGCGAATGGTGGAGATGGGGGGAATCGAACCCCCGTCCATCGCTGCAATTCGACGTCTTCTACGGGCGTATCCGGATGGTTCGTTCTGCTCGGCCCCGTCCTTTGCTACCGGCTTCTAGGACGACGGGCCCAGTCTCAGTGCAAGTCCCGCACGGCCCTGAGGCGCAACCGTGCAGCAAGTCCTCTGGATGACGCCGGAACTCAGGTTAGAAGACGATCACCTGGCCGACGGACTTCATGTGCTGGGCTGCTTACGCAGCGAGAGCGAAGTCAGTGCGCTTGGAATTGGCACTTGTTGTTTTCCACGGATCGTTGACGAGATGACCGTGGGTCCTCGGCCCGCTTCCCGTCGGCACACAGGCAATGTCGAAACCGATCATCCCCATGCGGGCCGGACGTGCGAACCGCTGTCACGCTCTTGAGTTGCCAATGCTCCAACGGGAGCAGTCCCTCAGTCTAGCCGACCGAGGTGCGACGGCGCTACTCGCCGACGCGGTTCCGGGTGCGCATGGCCCGCTCGGCCTCGCGCTTGTCCGTCTTCTCGCGCAGGGCCTGGCGCTTGTCGAACTCCCGCTTGCCCTTCGCGACCGCGATCTCCACCTTGGCCCGGCCGTCGTGGAAGTAGATCTGCAGCGGCACGAGCGTGTAGCCGCCCTGCGCCGTCTTGTGCGAGATCTTCACGATCTGCTGCTTGTGGAGGAGCAGCTTCCGCTTGCGCCGGGGAGCGTGGTTGTTCCACGTGCCCTCGGTGTACTCGGGGATGTGCACGGCGTCGAGCCAGGCTTCGCCGCCGTCGATGAAGGCGTACCCGTCGACGAGCGAGGCGCGCCCTTCGCGGAGGGACTTCACCTCGGTGCCGGACAACACCATGCCGGCCTCGTACGTGTCCTCGATCAGGTAGTCGTGACGCGCGCGACGGTTCGTCGCCACGATCTTCTCGCCGCGTTCCTTCGCCATGCGTGTCTCCTTCCGTGCGGTCGCTGCGGATGCGCAGCCCTACAGACTACCCAACGCGCGGCACCCACCGCACCTTCCCGGCGCGCCGCCCGCGCCGGACCGGTGTCGGCCGCCGCCGAGACTCGGCCA
>NZ_MJGQ01000007.1:28001-82703 GCF_001865095.1 Curtobacterium sp. MCBA15_013
CCGAGACTCGGCCAGCACGACCGCCGGCGCGTCAGACCTTCAGGTAGCGGCGGATCGCGACGAAGGCGGACAGTCCCGCCAGCACGATGCCGATCACGATCACCGACGGCACCACGACGGCCGCGTCCCCCATGCCGATGAACGCCGTGCCCGAGAACCGCTGCGCGAGGTAGTTCCGCACGAAGAACCAGACCACCGCAGTGATCGCGCCACCGGCCAGGACGGCCCCGATGGCAGCGGCGATCACCCCCTCGAGCACGAAGGGTGTCTGGATGAACCGGTTCGACGCCCCCACCAGGCGCATGATGCCGAGCTCTCGCCGTCGACTGAACGCGGACAACCGGATGGTCGTCGCGATGAGCAGCACGGCGGCGACGAGCATGAGCGCCGCGATGCCGATCGCCGTGTACGACGAGGCGTTGAGCAGGTTGAAGATCGGTTGCAGGTACCCGCGCTGGTCGACCACGCTCTGCACGCCGGCGACCTTCGACAGGCTCTCGACGAGGACGTCCGCCTGCGACGGGTTCTTCAGGTTCACCCAGAACGTCTCGTTGAGGTACTCGGGCTTGACGAACTCCGTCGCCGGCGAGTCCTTGAACTGCTGCTTGAACCGGTCGTACGCCTGGTCCTGGTCCTCGTAGTACGTCTTCTCGATGTACGGCTTGAGGGTCGACGAGTCGAGCTGCTCCTGGACCTGCTTGCGCTGGTCGTCGGTGGCCTTGGCCCCCGTGCAGTTGCCCGTGGTGTCGGTGTCGGTGCAGAGGTAGACCGCGACCTGCGCCCGGTCGTACCAGTACCCCTTCATCTGGTTGATCTGCATCTGGAGCAGGATCGCGGTGCCGACGAAGGTGAGCGAGATGAAGGTCACGAGGACGACGGACACGACCATGGACGCGTTGCGCCGCAGGCCCGAGCCGACCTCGGACATGACGAGCCCGAGCCTCATCGGATGATCCCCGGGATGGTCTGGATGCCGGTGGTGTTCGAGACGCCCGCGCGCTGGATCGGCACGGCCTGGGTCTGGTAGCCGCCGGACTGCTCGTCGCGCAGGATCGTCCCGTTCGAGAGCTCGATGACGCGGCGCTGCATCTGGTTGACGATGCTGGCGTCGTGGGTCGCCATGAGCACGGTGGTGCCTCCCTGGTTGATGCGTTCGAGGAGCGCCATGATGCCGGCCGAGGTCGTCGGGTCGAGGTTGCCGGTGGGCTCGTCGGCGAGGAGGATCGCCGGCTTGTTGACGACCGCACGGGCGATCGCCACGCGCTGCTGCTCACCACCGGAGAGTTCGTGCGGCATGCGGGTCGCCTTGCCGGCGAGGCCCACGAGCTTCAGCACGTCGGTGACGGCCTCGCTGATGAAGCCCTTGCTCTTGCCGATCACCTGCAGCGAGAACGCGACGTTGTCGAACACGTTCTTGTTCGGCAGGAGCCGGAAGTCCTGGAAGACCACGCCGAGGTTGCGGCGGAAGTACGGGACCTTGCGCGACGACAGGGCGCCGAGCCGCTGCCCGAGCACGTGGATCTGCCCGCGCGACGGCTTCTCCTCCTTCAGCACGAGGCGGAGGAAGCTGGACTTGCCGGACCCGGACGCGCCCACGAGGAAGACGAACTCCCCCTTGAGGATCTCGAGGGAGATGGCGTCGAGGGCGGGGCTCGGGTTGCCCGAGTACACCTTGGTGACCTGGTCGAATTTGATCATGACCGGATCAGGGTAGGTCGCGTCGCCCGGAAATCAACCGAGGCGCGCGGCTCAGGAATCGTCGGATTGTTTGCGCCAGCGGATGCCCGCGTTGATGAACCCGTCGAGGTCACCGTCGAACACGGCTGAGGGGTTGTTCACCTCGTGCTCGCTCCGCAGGTCCTTGACCATCTGGTACGGCGCCAGCACGTACGAGCGGATCTGGTCGCCCCAGCTCGCCGTGATGTTGCCGGCCAGTTCCTTCTTCTTCGCGTTCTCCTCTTCCTTCTTGAGGAGCAGGAGGCGCGACTGCAGCACGCGCATGGCGGCGGCACGGTTCTGGATCTGCGACTTCTCGTTCTGCATCGAGACGACGGTGCCGGTCGGGATGTGGGTCAGGCGGACCGCGGAGTCCGTCGTGTTGACCGACTGCCCACCGGGGCCCGACGAGCGGAACACGTCGACGCGGATGTCGTTCTCGGGGATGTCGATCGACTCGGTCTCCGGCATGAGCGGGATGACCTCGACCGCGGCGAACGACGTCTGCCGCTTGCCCGCGGCGCCGAAGGGCGACATCCGGACGAGGCGGTGCGTGCCGGCCTCGACCGACAGGGTGCCGAAGGCGTGGGGGGCGTCGACCTCGAACGTGGCGGACTTGATGCCCGCTTCTTCCGCGTAGGACGTGTCCATCACGGTGGTCTTGTAGCCGTGCTGCTCCGAGTAGCGGAGGTACATGCGCAGCAGCATCTCGGCGAAGTCCGCGGCGTCGACACCACCGGCACCGGCACGGATCGTGATGACCGCGGGTCGGTCGTCGTACTCGCCGTCGAGGAGCGTCTGCACCTCGAGGTCGCCCATCGTCTTCTGGATCGCCTTGAGCTCGGCGGCAGCTTCGTCGGCGGAGTCCTGGTCGTCGGCCTCGTTCGCCATCTCGACCAACACCTCGAGGTCGTCGATGCGGCGCTCGGTGTCGGTGATCTTCTTCAGCTCCGACTGCCGGTGCGAGAGCGCGCTCGTCACCTGCTGCGCGTGCTCGACGTCGTCCCAGAGGTCCTGGGCCCCGGCCTGCTCGCTGAGGTCGGCGATCTCACGCTGCAGGCGGTCGACGTCGACCACCGAGCGGATGTTGCCGAAGGTCTCGCGGAGGGCGGAGAGCTGCTCGGTGAAGTCCAGTTCGACCATGATCACCGATCCTACCGGTGCTTCCCAGCCCGGGAGGCGCGGCTCGGCCCCGGTGGACCGGTCAGCGTCCCAGGAGCGGTTCCCTCGACGCCATCCCCGCGGCTCCGGCGCGCGCCACCGCGTCCGGCAGCGCGGCGAGGAACGCGTCGACGTCGGCGTCGGTCGTGGTGTGCCCGAGCGTGATCCGGAGCGCACCGCGGGCGTCCTGCTCCGACAGCCCCATGGAGAGCAGGACGTGCGAGGCCTCGGGCACGCCGGCCTGGCACGCCGAGCCGGTCGACACCGCGACCCCGGCGGCGTCGAGCAGGAAGAGCAGCGAGTCCCCCTCGCAGCCCGGGAACGTGAAGTGCGCGTTGCCGGGGAGCCGGTCGACCGGGTCCCCCATCAGCACCGCGGTGGGCACCGCTGCCCGGACCCCGGCGACGAGCCGGTCCCGCAGTGCCCGGACGTCCGCGTGCGGCATGGAGGCCGCGACCCCGAAGGCCGCCGCTGCCGGGGCGTCCTGCGTCCCGCTCCGCACCTGGCGCTGCTGCCCGCCGCCGTGGATGAGCGGCTCGACGGTCGCACGACGGCCGAGCACGAGCGCGCCGATGCCGACCGGGCCGCCGATCTTGTGCGCCGACACGCTCAACGCGTCGAGCCCGGAGGCGGCGAACGACACCGGTACCTGGCCGTACGCGGCGACCGCGTCGCTGTGGACGGGCACGCCCGCGGCGTGCGCGAGCTCGACGATGCGTGACACCGGCGCGATCGTGCCGACCTCGTTGTTCGCCCACAGGAACGTGACCAGGGCGACGTCCGAGGCGTCGGCGAGCCGCGCCTCCAGGGCAACCAGGTCGACGCGACCCTGTGCGTCCAACGGGACCACGTCGACGACCGCGCCCTCGTGGCGCTCGAGCCACTCGACCGTGTCGACGGTCGCGTGGTGCTCCCCGCCGGGGACGACGATGCGCGGGCGCGGACGGTCCTGCTGCCGCGCCCAGAACATGCCCTTCACGGCGAGGTTGATGCTCTCGGTGCCGCCGGAGGTGAAGACGACCTCGACCGGGTCGGCGTCGAGCGAGGCAGCGACGGCGGCGCGGCCGTCCTCGAGCAGCATCTTCGCCTGCTGCCCCGCGCTGTGGATCGACGACGGGTTGCCGACGGTGCCGAGCGCGGCGGTGAACGCGGCGAGCGCCTCCGGCAGGATCGGCGTCGTCGCGGCGTGGTCGAGGTAGACCGGCATCTGCACCCCCTGAACGAGCGTTTCCAGGATACTCGTCGGTCCTCGTACCCTTGGTGCCATGCACGAGACGGCGATCGACGAGACCCCGGGGTTCCTCCTGACCGCCGACGTCCCGCGGTTCTCGGTGCGGTCGGCGACGGCGACGGCCGTGTCGGTCGTGGTCGACGGCCGCGGCACGTTCCCGCTGACGCGGTCCGGCGACGTCTGGGCAGGTGCCGTGCCGGGAGCCGAACCCGGGGACACGTACCACCTGCTCGTGGACGGTCCCGCCGGTCCGCGCGACGAGTTCGACGCGGTGCGTCCGCTGCTCGACCCGTACGCCCGTGGGATCGTGCGCGGCGCCGGACCACGCTGGACGGGTGTCGTGGTCGACGACGCGTTCGACTGGGGCGGGGTGGTGAAGCCGACGACGCCGCTCGACCGGGTCGTCGTCTACGAGGCGAACGTCCGGACCCTGACCGCGACGAACCCGGCCGTCCCGGAGGACCTCCGCGGCACGTACGCCGGCGTCGCCCACGAGAGCACCATCGCGCACCTGCACCGGATCGGCGTGACCACGCTCGAGCTGCTGCCCGTGCACGCCTTCGACACAGAACGGTGGCTGCGGGACGCCGGACGCGAGAACGCCTGGGGCTACAACACGCTCGGGTTCTTCGCGCCGCACGCCGCCCACGCCTCCCCCGGCGCGCGGGCCGCGGGCGCCTCCGCGGTGCTGCGCGAGTTCAAGGGCATGGTCCGGCTCCTGCACGCCGCCGGGATCCAGGTCGTCCTCGACGTCGTCTACAACCACACCGCAGAAGAGGGCCTCGGCGGCCCGACGACCTCGCTCCGGGGCATCGACGGGGCGAACCGCTACCGGTGGACCGCCGACGGCGCCTCGTACTACGACACCACCGGCTGCGGCAACACCCTCGACACCTCGGTCGAGGCCACGGCCGACCTCATCGTCGACAGCCTGCGCTACTGGGCGCGCGAGGTGCAGGTCGACGGGTTCCGGTTCGACCTGATGGCGGCGCTCGGCCGCGACGCCGACCACGTGTTCGACCCGTCGCACCCGCTGCTCGAGCGGATCCGGAACCACCCGGACCTGCAGGACACCCTGGTCATCGCCGAACCGTGGGACGTCGGACCGGACGGGTGGAAGACGGGCTCGTTCGGCGCGCGGACGAGCGAGTGGAACGACGGCTTCCGGAACACCGTGCGGCAGTTCTGGCTCACCGACATCGCCGAGGAGCGCCGCCACGGCGCCCCCGCCACCGGCATCGGCGCGCTCGCCGGGGCCCTGACCGGCTCGCGCCACCTCTTCGACACCGCACGCGGGCCGCTCGCCGGCATCAACTTCGTCACCGCCCACGACGGCTTCACCCTGCTCGACCTGGTGTCGTACGACGGCAAGCACAACGAGGCGAACGGCGAGGAGAACCGCGACGGCTCGAACGACAACCGCTCGTTCAACCACGGCATCGAGGGCGACACCGCCGACCGCGGCGTGCGGGCGGCGCGGGGCCGGTCGATGCGGAACCTCGTCGCGACGCTCATGCTCTCCGCGGGCGTGCCGATGCTCACCGCCGGCGACGAGCGGAGCCGGACGCAGCACGGCAACAACAACGCTTACGTGGTGTCCGAGGACCTCACCCCGGTCGACTGGTCGGACGACGAGGACGCCGAGGCGATGACCGAGGCCGTCTCCGCACTCGCACGGCTCCGCGCCGCGCACCCCGCCCTCCGGCCGACCCGGTTCGGCGTCGAGGGGCAGGAGACCCCCGGTGCGTCCCGGATGTCCTGGTACGGGCCCGACGGTCACCCGATGACGGCCGAGGGGTGGGACCAGCCGATCCACCGCGCGCTGCAGTACTTCGTCGAGTCGACGCCGGAGCACGAGCCGTTCGACCGCGTCCTCGTGGTGGTGCACGGCAGTGGGCGCACGCGGGACTTGACGCTGCCCGTGCGCGAGGACGTGCTCGGGTACCGGCTCGCCTGGTCCAGCGAGAAGCACCGCGACCACGAGCGGCTCCGGCCCGCGGGTCAGGTGTTCACGGCGTACGGACCGGGCATCCACGTGTTCGAGATCGCCTGACGGCGGCCCGTCCAGGAGGCGCGGGTCGGCTCCGGCACGACGGTCGCGCGGTGCTCCTCCACAGCGCCACGGCGCGCCCGGGTCTCCACGGACGGCACGTTCCGGGGAACGCGGAGGCGCTCGCCGGGTAGCGTCGGCTCCGTGGCCACTGCAGACCGACCCCGCCGACCGAAGATCGGGCGCATCCCGATCACCGAGCTCGCCCCCACGACGCCCAACGGGTTCCCCGGCAAGGCGTTCGACGGCGAGGTGATCACGTTCGGTGCGACCGTCTTCCGCGAAGGGCACGGTGTCATCGGCGCCGACCTCGTCCTCGAACGACCGGACGGCGGCACCAGGACCGTCCCGATGGTGCTCGTCGCCCCGGGCACCGACCGCTACGAAGCGACCGTCCAGGTCGACCACACCGGTGTGTGGACGTGGCACGTCGAGTCCTACGCCGACGACTGGTCGTCCTGGCTGCACGGTGCCCGCCTGAAGATCGCCGCGGGCGTCGACACCGAGGCCACCCTGCTCGATGGGGCGGCACTCCTCGACCGACTCGCCGACGAGACCGACTCCCCCGCCGCCACGCGTGCGGCGGCGCGCATCCGCGACACCGACCTCGACCCGGCCGAACGACTCGCCGCCGTCGACGACCCGCGCATCACGGGCGAGGTCGAAGAAGCGCCGCTCACCTCGCTCCGGACGCACTCGCCCACGCAGTTGCTCGACGTCGAGCGCACCCGCGCCGGTGTCGGCGCCTGGTACGAGTTCTTCCCCCGCAGCGAAGGCGCGAAGAAGAACCCCGACGGCTCGTGGAAGAGCGGCGACTTCCGCACCGCGGCACGACGGCTCCCGGGCGTCGCGCGCATGGGCTTCGACGTGGTGTACCTCCCGCCGATCCACCCCATCGGCACGACCGCGCGCAAGGGCCCGAACAACACGCTCACCCCCGGCCCGCACGACCCCGGCAGCCCGTGGGCCATCGGCGGCCCCGACGGCGGGCACGACGCCATCCACCCGGACCTCGGCACCGAGGACGACTTCCGCGACTTCGTCGAGACGGCGAAGAACACCGGGATGGAGGTCGCGCTCGACTTCGCCCTGCAGTGCTCGCCCGACCACCCCTGGGTCACCGAGCACCCCGACTGGTTCACGGTGCGCGCGGACGGCTCCATCGCCACGGCCGAGAACCCGCCGAAGCGCTACCAGGACATCTACCCGATCCAGTTCGACACCGACCCCGAGGGGCTCGTCGCCGAGGTCCTGCGGGTCCTGCGCCACTGGATCGCCCTCGGCATCCGGATCTTCCGCGTGGACAACCCGCACACCAAGCCGCTCTGGTTCTGGGAGCGGGTCATCCGCGAGATCCGCGACGAGCACCCCGACACGGTGTTCCTCGCCGAGGCGTTCACGCGCCCGGCGATGATGCGCGCCCTCGCCGAGGTCGGGTTCCAGCAGTCGTACTCGTACTTCACGTGGCGGAACTCGAAGGACGAGATCGCCGACTACTTCGACGAGCTCTCGCACGAGACGAGCGCGTACCTGCGTCCGAACCTGTTCGTGAACACGCCCGACATCCTCACCGAGTACCTGCAGTTCGGCGGCCGCGCCGGGTACAAGATCCGTGCGGCGCTCGCGGCCACCGGTGCGCCGACGTGGGGCATGTACTCCGGGTACGAGCTGTTCGAGGACGTCGCACGCCCCGGGTCGGAAGAGAACATCGACAACGAGAAGTACGAGTACAAGCCGCGAGACTTCGCCCTGGCCGAGGCCGAGGGCGCGAGCCTGGCGCCGTACGTGACGATGCTCAACCGCTTCCGGCAGGCACACCCGGCGCTCCGCCAGCTCCGGAACCTGCACGTGCACGACGCCGAGGACCCGGCGATCGTCGTGTACTCCAAGCACCTGCCCGGACGGTTCATCCGCTCCGGGCGCGACGACACCGTGATCGTCGTCGCGAACGTCGACCCCCACTCGGCCCGTGAGACCACGGTCCACCTCGACCTCGCCGCCCTCGGCCTCGACCCGGAGCAGGCGTTCGACGTCCGCGACGTCGTGACCGGCCAGCGCTGGGTCTGGGGATCGTCGAACTACGTCCGCCTGGACGCGTTCCAGGAACCCGTGCACCTGCTCGTCGTGGAGGGACCCCACCGATGACCGACACCCACCCCGAGGACGACGCACCGACGGCAGCGCCGAACGACCGGGGGCAGGGGCCGAGCGTTCCGCCGGTGCCGCCGCCTCCGCCGCCCGTGCTGCCCCGCCGCATGCCAGCCGACACCCCGCGCCCGACGCACCCGGCACAGCACGTCGCACCGGAGACGCCGGCAGCCGGAGGACCGCGTCCGTCCGCTTCCCCGGAGCCCGCGACCCCCCGCTACGAGCCGCGTGTCTCGGCGCCCGGCGAGGACCTGCCGGGTGCACCCCCCGCCCGACGGGAAGCGCCGGACCGCGACGTCGCCGAGTCGGCCACGCTCGCCGGGCACGCGTCCGACGCGGCCCACCCGCGCCACGTCACGGTCGAGGCGGTCGAGTCCGTCGATCGGTCCGCGGCCGCCGGTGACGGCACAGGAGGCGCGACCGGCGTCACGACGTCGGCCGACGCGGGCGACACGGACGGCCCCGGCGACGGGGCGGACGCGCCCACCAGCGAAGGCGGCAGCCCGCTCGCCGCGACGAGCGAGGCGGGGTCGATCCGCGCCTCCCGTCCGACCGACACCACGCCGGAGACGACCGGCCCGCGCCCCGCCCCCGTCGAGGAGTGGCTCCGCCAGCAGGTCGCCGAGGCCCGCTGGTCCCAGCCCCACGACGTCCTCGGACCGCACCCCGTCGACGGCGGCACGAGCGTCCGGGTGGTCCGCCACCTCGCGACCGCCGTCCGGATCGTCCGACCGGACGGCGACGACGTCGAGCTCACGCACGAAGGCGACGGCCTCTGGGCCGGCGCGACCCCCGGAGAGCTCGGACGGTACCGGGTCGAGGCCGACTACGACCCGGACCCGTCGACCGACAGCGACGACATCACCTGGACGACCGACGACGCGTACCGGTTCCCCCCGACGATCGGCGAGCTCGACCTGCACCTCTTCGGCGAGGGCCGTGACGAGCAGCTGTGGCACCACCTCGGCGCGCACGTCACCACGGTCGACGGCGTGGACGGCGTCTCGTTCACGCTCTGGGCCCCGCGGGCGACCGCAGCCCGGGTGATCGGTGACTTCGAGGGCTGGGAAGGCCGCACCACCGCGATGCGTCGTCTGACCGACCTCGGTGTCTGGGAGCTGTTCTGGCCCGGCGCCCTCGTCGGTCAGCGGTACAAGTTCCAGCTCCTCACCGACTCCGGCTGGGTGGAGCGGGCCGACCCGTTCGCCCGCCGGACCGAGGTCCCGCCGCTGACCGCCTCCGTGATCGACGAGTCGCACCACGAGTGGTCCGACGGCGACGCGCAGTGGATGGAGCACCGGGCACGGACGACCACGCACGACCGTCCGATGAGCGTCTACGAGGTCCACCTCGGTTCGTGGCGTCCGGGGCTGTCCTACCGCGAGGTCGCCGACCAGCTCATCGGCCACGTCCAGTACACGGGCTTCACCCACGTGCAGTTCCTGCCGCTCGCCGAGCACCCCTTCGGCGGATCGTGGGGCTACCAGGTCACGGGCTACTACGCCCCGACGGCCCGGTTCGGCTCCCCCGACGACCTCCGGTACCTCGTCGACCGGCTGCACTCCGCCGGCATCGGCGTGATCATGGACTGGGTCCCCGGGCACTTCCCGAAGGACGAGTGGGCCCTGGCGAAGTTCGACGGCTACGCGCTGTTCGAGCACCCGGACCCCCGCCGTGGCGAGCAGCTCGACTGGGGCACCTACGTGTTCGACTTCGGGCAGCCGCAGGTCCGCAACTTCCTCGTCGCGAACGCGCTCTACTGGCTCGAGGAGTTCCACATCGACGGGCTCCGCGTGGACGCCGTCGCCTCGATGCTCTACCTCGACTACTCGCGCACCGAGTGGCTGCCGAACATCCACGGCGGACGCGAGAACCTCGAGGCGATCTCCTTCCTGCAGGAGACGAACGCCACCGCGTACAAGCGCTACCCGGGCATCGTGATGATCGCCGAGGAGAGCACCTCGTGGCCGGGCGTCACGCAGCCGACCAGCGCGGGCGGTCTCGGGTTCGGCCAGAAGTGGAACATGGGCTGGATGCACGACACCCTGCAGTACATCGAGCGCGACCCGGCGTACCGGAGCTACCACCACGACGAGATCACGTTCTCGTTCGTGTACGCGTTCAGCGAGCAGTTCACCCTGCCGATCAGCCACGACGAGGTCGTGCACGGCAAGGGATCGCTCTACGGCAAGATGCCCGGCGACGAGTGGCAGAAGCTCGCGAACGTGCGGGCCTACCTCGCGTTCATGTGGGCGCACCCCGGCAAGCAGCTGCTCTTCATGGGGCAGGAGTTCGCCCAGCCCAGCGAGTGGTCCGAGGCACGCGGGCTGGACTGGTGGCTCCTCGACGACCCGGGGCACCGCGGTGTGCAGGACCTCGTGTCCTCGCTCAACCGGGTGTACCGCGAGACGCCGGCGCTCTGGACGCACGACGCCACGGCCGAAGGCTTCGAGTGGATCGAGGGTGGCGACGCACCGCACTCGACGCTCGGGTTCCTGCGGAAGGACGGCGACGACCGGCTCGCGGTGTTCGTGAACTTCTCCGGCGTGCCGGTCGAGCGACGCTTCGGGTTGCCGGCGGCCGGTGCCTGGCACGAGGTCCTGAACACCGATGCCGCGGAGTACGGCGGGTCGGGCGTGGGGAACCTCGGCGTGGTCACGGCCGAGGACACCCCGTGGGCGGGGCGTCCGGCGTCCGCGCACCTCGTGGTGCCGCCGCTCGGCGCGGTCTGGCTGAAGCTGGCGCGCTAGCCCCGCGCACACGACGGACGGGAGGCGCGGTGCTCGCTGGCACCGTGCCTCCCGTCCGTCGTGCGGTCGCGTCCCGGACGCGACCACGACCGCGGCGCAGGACCACGGTGTGGAACCACGAAACCGACGTCGAACCAGGGTGCGACCGTGGTTCGACGTCGGTTTCGTGGTTCGACGCTCGCGTCGGCGCTCAGTACAGCGCGCTCGCCAGACGCCGGCGCGCGGCGACCACGCGCGGATCCTCGGTGCCGATCAGCTCGAAGTACTCGACGAGCCGCACGCGGAGCGCCTCGCGCTCGTCCCCGAACACCGTCGGGACGAGGTCGAGCAGCCGGCCGAACGCGTCGTCGACGTGCCCGCCCGAGATGTCGAGGTCGGCGACCGCGAGCTGCGCCTGCACGTCGGAGGGCCCGGCGGCCGCAGCAGCCCGGATGTCGTCCGCGGTGCGACCGTTCAGCCGGTCGAGCAGCGACACCTGTGCGAGCCCGGCGACGGCCATCTGGTCGTGCGGGTCCTGCGCGATCGCGGTCTTGTACTCCTGGATCGCGGTGGCGTAGTCGCCATGCTCGATCGCGTCGTACGCGGCCTGGTGGTGCGGCGGCAGCGGCTCCGGCTCGGGCTCGCCCTGCTCGACGGCGTCGGCCGGGGCCGCTCCGTCGACCGTGACGCGGCCGGAGACACCGTTCTCGGCGGCCGCGGCCAGGACCTGCTCGTAGACGTCGCGGACCTGCGCCTCGGGCAGCGCCCCGACGAAGAGCCCGAGGGGGCGTCCGCCGATGAGCGCGGCCACGGTCGGGATCGACTGCGCCTGGAACGCCTGCACGAGCTGCGGGTTCGTGTCGGCGTCGACCTTGGCGAGCAGCACACGGCCGTCGTACTCGGCGGTGAGCTGCTCGAGGATCGGCGAGAGCTGTTTGCACGGCCCGCACCACTCGGCCCAGATGTCGACGATCACGGGGACGATCGTGGAGAGCTGCAGGACGTCCTGGAAGGTCTGGTCGGTGACGTCGAGGACGAGCGACGGGACGGTCAGGTCGGCACCGGTCTCGCTGCCGGGAGCACCGGCGGCGACGCCGGACCCGGGGCCGCCGGCAGCGGCCCCGCCGGGCTGGGGCGGCCGCTGGGCGCGGTCCACCAGGGACGACAGGTCGACGGCTCCGCGGAGACCGGACGGGGTCGGGGGGACGTTGGTCATTGCACCTCACTCGCTGCTGTCAGGCCCTGCGTGAACCCGAGCAGGACCACTTTGTCATCGGTGCCCACCGGGGGCACGTAGAAGAGCAGCTGCACACCGTAGGTCGCGCTGATGCCCTTCGTGCTGGAGTCGACACCGGAGAGCGCCTTCACAGCACCCTCGGTGTTCACCTCGGCGCCGGCCGCGGTCGGCGTGACCTTCTCGACCTCGTTCAGGTCGGCGGACACGAGCGCTCCGGCGCCGTCCGTCGCGATCGCCACGGCGCTGTCGTCGGGGACCTCGGACGAGTACTCGATCTTCGCGGTGTCCGGCAGCGACTCGGACTTCTTGTCCTTGTAGGCCTTGCCGATGGTCGACCGGAGGCCGTCGCCGTCCGCCTGGAACAGCGACGCGTACGAGCTGTCCTTGTCCTTCGAGAGGATGTCGCCGTACGCCTTCGCGATCTCGTCGGGCGCGATGGCGAGCAGCTTCGTGTTCGACGCGAGCAGGGCGGCGCCGATCGACGTGGGCGCGAGGCTCGGGATCTTCGCCGCGGCCTCGAGCGAGACGTCGTAGGCGACCTTGTAGTCGTCGCGGGCGGAGTCCTGCACGAGCGTCAGCGCCTGCGGGGCCGACTTCGCGTCGCAGTCCTCGGCGACGACCGCGAACACGGTGCGCGGCCACGAGTCGGTCTGCTGCGGCAACGCCACGCACACCTGCTCCCCCGAGATCGTCGGCGGGGCGTCGACGTCCGAGTCCTTGCCGCGGATCGTGTAGTTCGCCGCGCGCAGGTCGAGGGCCGCACCGGTGAAGCGCTGCTCGGCGAGCTTCGCGTCGCGAGCGTCGTCGGCACGCTTCGCCACGTACGCGACCCGCTGGACGATCCGGGTGATCTGCTGCTTGGTGGCGGCGGTCGGCTCGGTCTGCGCAGCCGTCCCGGTCGCCGTCGCGGTGGGCGTCGGGCTGGCCGCGGACGCCCCCTGCGGCCAGTAGTCGGACGAACAGCCGGCGAGACCGAGGGCCCCGACGAGCAGGACCGGGATCGCCACGAACGCCCGGCGGCCACGACGACCGCGGACCGGTACCTGGGCGCCGGCGGCCGCGGCACGGCGCGAGGCACGCACGCGCGGCGGACGGGAGCCCCCGCTGCGGCGGCGGGGACCGCGACCACGACGCTGGTGCACGAACGCCCAGACGAGCAGGACGATGCCGCCGACCAGGAACACGCCACCGGCGACGAGGAGCGGACCGACCGACGGCGTCGCGGTGTCGCGCGGCCACGTGACCGAGACGTCGCTCGGGGCCGCGGCCGTGCCGTCGCCGACGATGATCACGCTGACGTCCTCGGGCAGACGGACGGTGAACTGTCCGGCACTGTCGTACTCCTGGTACCAGAGGTCGCTTCCCGCGGGGTCCGGCACGGTGGACTCGGAGCCGGTCGTGCGGCCGACGAGCTTCGCCTGCTCGGCGTCGAACCGCATCGTCGTGTGCTTCGCGTCGCCGATCCAGGCGTCGACGTCGCTCGTCTTGCCGTAGGCCGCGAACACCTTGCCCGAGCCGGAGACGTTGATGCGCTGGTAGCCGGGGTTGGCGTTGAGCGTCGAGCCCGGGATCACGGTCACCGGGGCGGAGCTCTTCGAGGACGATGCCGCGACGAGCGACGACGGTGGCTCGAACACGGTCCGCTGGCCGACCGCGAGGGCGACGAGCAGCAGCCCGATGACGAAACTGACGATCGCCAGGACGAATCGCACGGATCTTCTCCCTACCGCGCCGGGGTGGGGGTGTCGGCGCGCGAATCAGCGCTCCAGGATAGCGAGGGAGTCTGGACGGCGCATCCCCCACCGCTGTCCGCGGTCACAGCCCACCGTCTCCGCACGCCACTACAATCGTGCCGGGCCTTCCCTGTGCCCTCCGCCGAGCACCCAGGAGCGAACACGTGGCGAACGACGAGGCAGAGTTCGGGACCGAGCTGCGCGGGTACCGCCGCGAAGACGTGGACCGCTCGCTGAACGATCTGCGCCGTGAGCTCATCAAGTCGAACAACGACCGGGCCGACGCCGCGAAGGAGATCCGCCTCCTGCAGGCGCGCGTCTCCGAGCTGCAGGGCGAGCTCGACGAAGCCGGCACCCCCACGTACAGCGGACTCGGCACCCGTCTCGAGTCGACCCTCCGCGTCGCCGAGGAACAGTCCACGCGGCTCATCAGCCAGGCCGACATCGACGCGCAGCGGCTCCGTGCCTCGAGCCGTGCCGAGGCCGACCGCACCCTGCGCGAGGCGCAGGACGAAGCCCGCGACACGCTCGAGGACGCCCGCACCCGGTCGACGAACGAGCTCACCCGTGCCCGCGCCGAGTCGGCCGACACCGTCGAACGCGCCCGCGCCGAGGCCGGGCTCCTGACGCAGGACGCCCGCAACGAGGCCGCCGCGATCCGCGGTGCCGCCGTGACCGAGGCGGCCGAGGTCCGCTCGGTCGCGATCCGCGAAACGAACGCGCTGCGCGCCCAGGTCGAGCACGAGGTCGCCGAGCTCCGCGAGATCACCCAGCGCGAGTCCGCCGAGGCCCGTCGCGCCGCCGCCGACCTCGACCGCGAGACCGAGCACCGCCGCAGCGTGTTCGAGGCCGACCACGCCCGCCGTGTCGAGGACCTCGACCGCGACGAGACCACCCGCCGCGACGCACTCGAGCGCGAGATCGCCGAGGGTCGCGCCGCCTGGCACCGTGAACGCGACGACGAGCAGCAGGCCCACGCGCTCGAGCTCGAGACCGGACGCGCCGACCTCGCCGCCGAGGTGGACCGCCGTCGCGCCGAGCTCGACACCGAGCTCGCCGACCGCCGCCGTGTCCTCGACGAGGAGCTCGCGGCCGCCCGCGCCGAATGGGACCGCGAGCTCGCCTCGGCTCGCGCCGCGCTCGAGCAGGAGATCGAGGCTGCACGCGCCCAGCTCCGCGTCGACGAGGAGCAGACCCGCGCCGAGAACGCCCGGCTGGTGCAGGAGACCGCGGACCGCATCGCCCGCGAACTCGACGAGCACGCAACGCGCATCGAGCGGGAGCGCGCCGAGGCCGAGGCGACCGCGGAACGCGCCGCCCGCGAGCACGAGAACGAACTCGCCGCCCGCCGCGAACGCGAACACGCCGAGGTCGACACCGAGATCGCCGACCGCCGCACCGCCGAGCTCGGCACGCTCGAGGCCGAGCGCACGGCGCTCCGGCAGGAGATCGACACGGCCCGTGCCGACCTCACCCGCGAGCGCGACGAGGTCCGTGCCGAGATCGCCCGCGAACGCGACGAGGCCCGCACGACCCTCGAGTCGGAACTCGCCGCCCGACGCGACGACGCCGAGCAGGACTACCTGCAGAAGCACCACGACACCGTCACCGAGACGCAGAAGTACCTCGACGAGGCGAACCTGCAGCTCGCCGAGGCGACGCGCCGCGCGACCGAGGCACGCGAACGGGCCGAGCGCCTCCAGCAGGAGGCCGACGACCTCGAGCGCTCCAGCACCTCGGACGCGCAGGAGCACGCACGCACGATCGTCGCGGACGCCCAGGACCGCGTGCACAAGATGATCGCCGACGCCGAGGAGCGCACCGCCGGCATCATCGCCGAGTCCGAGGACCGCCTCGCGGCCATCCGGACCGAACGCGACGCCGTCGCCGGCTACCTCGAGAACCTCCGCGGGGTCCTGACCAACGCGACCGGCCTGCTCGGCACCGCACCGTCGGTCGACACCGCGGAGCCGGCCGAGCTCGTCATCGAGCCCGACGACGAGTCGGTCACCAACGACGCGACGGTCACCGACGACGAGGACGCGACCACGCGCTGAGCGTCGGCCGGTCCAGGAGGCGCGACCCGCGCCTCCTGGACCGGCCCGCGTCGTCGACGCGACCCGTTCCCCGCGACCCGGCCCGTCCGTCAGTCGGCGACGTGCGTCGGCAGCGGTGCACTGCCCGGCACGACGAGGTCCGCGATCGCGTCGAGCACGATCCGGACGTACTTCTCCCCCACCCAGAGGTGCTTCGCCCCCTCGACCGGGACGACACGGACGTTCGGCGCGTTGGCGAAGCGCCGTGACGCCTCGTCCGGCTGCAGGAAGTCGTCGTGCTCGGGGACGAGGGCCACGACGGGGACGGACACCCCCGCCCAGCGGGCGATCTCGTCGTCGGTGGCGCGGTGCAGCGGCGGCGAGAGCAGGACGACACCGGCGACCCGGCCGGCCTCGACGTGCTCGAGCGCGTGCTTGAGGATCACCTCGGTGCCGAACGACCACCCGACGAGCCACGGTGTCGGCAGACCGCGGTCGACGACGTCCGTGACGGCGGCACGCAGATCGAACCCCTCGGAGACGCCGTCGCCGAAGACGCCCTCGGACGTGCCGCGCGGGGACGTCACCGAACGGAAGTTGAACCGGAGCACCGCGATGTCCGCGAGGGCCGGGAGCCGAGCCGCCGCCTTCTTCAGCACGTGCGAGTCCATGAAACCGTGCGCGGTCGGCAGCGGGTGCAGCGTCACGATCGTGCCGCGAGCAGCGTGCTCCAGCGGCTCGGCGAGCTCACCGACCAGGGTGAGGTGGTCGTCCGTGACGAGCTCGATGTCGGTGCGTCGGGCCGGCAGCTCGGTGTTCGACCGGATCTCGGTGGTCATGCGATGCTCCAGCAGTGGTTGTGCCAGTGGCGGCGGGACGCCAGGTCGGCCTCGTCCCCGAGGACACCGTCGGCACGCCAGACGACGACGTGCGCCACGCCGGGCAGCACCGTGCCGCCGCAGCCCGGGCAGATGTACTCCTTCTGCGCCGAGGCGGCGGAGATGGGCTGCACGAGGTACTCACGGCCGCGGCGCACCTCGGTGCGCTTCCACGAGCTCATCATCCGGTCGAGACCGGTCGGCTCGTCGTCCTGCTCGGGACCGCGGCCCCGAGGGCGTCGCGGCCGGTTGCTCCGCGGCACCTGCGTTCAGCCGATCAGTACCAGTTGTTCGCGACGCTGTGGCCCCAGGCACCGCACGGCGTGCCGTAGACGCCGGAGATGTAGTTGAGGCCCCAGGTGATCTGCGTCGCCGGGTTCGTCTGCCAGTCAGCGCCGGCCGTGGCCATCTTGCTGCCGGGGAGCGCCTGCGGGATGCCGTAGGCACCGCTCGGGTTGTACGCGTTCACGCGCCAGCCCGACTCCTTGTTCCAGAGCGAGACGAGGCAGTTGTACTGGTCGGTCCCCCAGCCGCGCGCGGCCACCATCTCCTGCGCGATGGCCTGGGCGCTGCCCGGGTCCGGCGTCGCAGCGGTCGCCGCGAGGGTGTTCGAGGCGCTCACCGAGGCGGTCTCGTCCGTGGCGGTGTCCGCGTCGGCATCCGTGGTCTCGGTCTCGGTCTTCGGCTTCTCGACGACCTTGGGCTTCGGGAGCGTCACGCCGTACGCGTCGCGGGAGACGTCGAACGCGGCGTAGGTGCCGTGCGCCGTGTACTCCTGCGGGGCCGCCGGCGCCTTGACGAGCACCGGAGCGGAGACCGCTGCCTGGGCCACGTCGGGCTGCAGCGGGTTGAACAGCGAGCCGACGACGATGCCGGACACCGCGAAGAAGGACAGCACCGGCACTGCAGCGCGCTTGCGCACGAAGGTGTTCATGCTCTGCGGGGACGACGACGGCTTCGCGGCTGCGGCGACGGCGCGGGCACGACGCTGCTTGACGATCCGAGGGTCGGCAGGGGTGGCGGGCACCGCGTGGGCGACCGACGCCTGCGCGTCCGTCGTGTCCGACACGCGGTTCGCCGCGACCGACTTGGGGGCGACGGCCGGAGCGGTCGGCACCGATGCCGTGACCACCGTCGGGTTCGCCGGGAGGACCGAGTTCTCCGCCGTGCGGGTTCGGTTCAGTGCCGCGCGGCGCTCACCGGCGGCCGTGAGGCCGAGGTGCTCGCGGGTATCGCGGTCGGAGCTGATGTCTGCCGTGTGCCTGCCCATGAGTTCGACCATGATAACGGAACGATCACGGAAAGCGAAGCACCCGCCACCAGCGCGTCGTCAGCGGACAGCCAGCATGACCTCGACGACGGCGTCGAGCAGCGCGTCGACCTGCGCTTCGCGGTAGCCGCCGTGCTTGGGTCGGAAGACGATCGAGCGGACCTCGGTCAGGCTGAGCGGCTTGCCGTCGCGGAAGTAGCCCTCGAGCCGCTTCGCGAAGGCGTCGACGTCCTTCGGGTGGTACCCGGTGCCGAGGAAGCTGACGCGACCGAACCGCTGTCCGTCCGGACGCTCGAGACGCGCCACGACGTCGGAGGCCTTCGACCGGGCTTCGGCGTACCAGGCCTTCTGCCCGATGTCCGCGATCTCCCGCTCGCGCTCACGAGCCGCGAAGGCGTCTTCGAGCCGTTCGAGTGCGGCGTCGACGTGTGCGGTGGAGTAGCCGCCCTTGCGCATCGAGAAGGCGGTGGCCCGGATCTTCGCGGCCTCGATCGCCGGAGCGGTGTCGTTCGCCGTGTAGGCGCGGCGGGCGTCCTCGAGGAAGCGCTCGACCTCGTCGACGTCGTATCCGAGGGCGGAGCGGTCTGCGTTCGGGAAGGTGGTGGCCACGGCGACATTCTGCCAGGACCGGACCATGGTGTGACCTGGACGCGCTGGGGCGTGGGCCAGGGGTCCGTTCAGTGGTTGACGACGAGGTACAGCACGTAGGCGACGGCGGCGGACGGCAGGATGCTGTCGATGCGGTCGAGGAGTCCACCGTGCCCGGGCAGGAACGACGAGATGTCCTTGATGCCGAGGTCGCGCTTGATCATCGACTCGGTCAGGTCGCCGAGCGTGGCGGACCCGGAGATGAGCACGCCGAGGATGATGCCCGTCCACCAGGGCAGCCCGAGCATGAGCCACGAGACGAGGATGCCGACGATGATGCTGGCGGCGACCGAGCCGGCGAAGCCCTCCCACGTCTTCTTCGGGCTGATCCGCGGCGCCATCGGGTGCTTGCCGAGGTTGAGCCCGGTGGCGTACGCGCCGGTGTCGACCGCGACGACCACGAGGATGAAGCCGATCACCCAGAGCTGCCCGCTGGGCTGTGCCGCCAGCAGCACGACGCAGGCGCCGAGGAGCGTGATGTAGGCCTGCACGAACAAGCCGTTCGTGAGGTCCCGCACCACGTTGCCCGCGGCCGGCTTCGGACGCGCGATCGCGACCTCGACCAGGCGCCAGAGGCTGATGAACACGATGCCGCCGAGGAGCGTGAACAGCGCCGGGATCTGACCGCCGATGAACGCCGCCGGCACGATCGCCACACTCACGATGACGCTCGGGATGCGCGGCACGTCGCGCCCGGCGAACCGCATGGCGCTCGCGAGCTCGTAGACGCCGACGCCGAGCAGGAACGCCCCGACGACCATGAACGACGGCTTCCAGATGAGCAACGAGCCGAGCATCACGACCGCGAACGCCAGGGCGATCCCGATCGCGGCCGGCAGGTTGCGTCCGGTGCGTGCCGTCAGCGCCTCGTTGCGGGCGCCGAAGTCGGCCTTCCGCTGCCGGAGCTGCGCCTCGAAGTCGGTGCGTGCGGCTCGTGCGCGCGCGTCGAAGTCCTGACGCAGCCCCTTGGCGGAACGCTTCTCTGCTGTGGGGCGGTCACCGCCCTGGTCCGGACGGTGCATCAGACCTCGAGGAGTTCGGCTTCCTTCTTCTTCAGCGAGTCGTCGATCTGGTCGACGTGCTTCTTCGTCAGGGCTTCGAGGTCCTTGTCGCCACGGGAGATCTCGTCGTCCGAGATCTCGCCCTTGAGCGCGTCGAGGTCGTCCTTGGCCTTGCGGCGGATGTTGCGGATGACGACCTTGTGGTCCTCGCCCTTGCTCCGGACGAGCTTGACGAACTCCTTGCGGCGGTCCTGCGTGAGCTCCGGGATCGTCACGCGGACGATGTCACCGTCGTTCGTCGGGCTGGCGCCGAGGTTCGGGAACGTCGCGATCGCGCGCTCGATCTCCTTGAGCGCCGTCTTGTCGTACGGCGTCACGATGAGCGTGCGGGCCTCGGGGGTCTGCAGCGACGCGAGCTGCGCGAGCGGCGTCGGCGTGCCGTAGTACTCGACCGGGATCTTCTGGAAGAGCGCCGCGTTGATGCGGCCGGTGCGGACGGTCGAGAAGTCGTCCTTGGCGACCTCGACCGCCTTCGCCATCTTCTCGGTGGCTTCGGTCAGGACATCACTGATCACGGTGTTACTCCTTCGGTACTGGCGTCGAGTCTAGTCAGCGGACGGGGTCAGTTGCTGACCACCGTGCCGATGCGCTCGCCCCGGATCGCGGCGGCGACGTTGCCGTCGCCCTCCATGCCGAAGACGTGCATCGGCATGCCGTTGTCCATGCAGAGCGAGAACGCGGTGGCGTCGACGACCTTGAGGCCCTTCAGGAGCGCGTCCTGGTAGGTGACGTGGTGGAGCTTCTCCGCCGTGGCGTCCTTCTTCGGGTCCGCCGTGTAGACGCCGTCGACGCCGTTCTTGGCGACGAGGACCTCTTGCGCGTCGATCTCGAGGGCACGCTGCGCGGCGACCGTGTCGGTCGAGAAGTAGGGCAGGCCCGCTCCGGCACCGAAGATGACGATGCGCCCCTTCTCGAGGTGCCGCTCGGCGCGCCGCGGGATGTACGGCTCGGCGACCTGGGTCATGCTGATCGCCGACTGCACGCGCGTGGCGGCTCCGGCCTGCTCGAGGAAGTCCTGCAGCGCGAGGGCGTTCATGACCGTCCCGAGCATGCCCATGTAGTCAGCGCGCCCGCGGTCCATGCCCCGCTGGGAGAGCTCGGCACCGCGGAAGAAGTTCCCGCCGCCGACAACGATCGCGACCTCGACCTCCTGCGCGGCGACCGCGATCTCCTTCGCGATCGTGCTGATGACGTCCGGGTTCACACCGAGCGAACCGGCACCGAACGCCTCCCCCGACAGCTTCAGCAGGACCCGGCGGCGTCCGGTCTTCTCGTTCGTCATGTGGTCGCACCCTTCGTCGAATGTCTCGTGGGAATCTACCCGGCCGCAGCCGGTCCGGCGGAGGCGGGTCGCGCCTCCAGTCGGTGCTCGCGCGTGTCGGCGCGCGAAAACGGGGCCCGGAACCTGGTGGTTCCGAGCCCCGTCACGGGTTCGTTACGCGCCGACCTTGACGCGGGCGAAGCCCTGGATCGTGATGCCGGCGTTCTCGGCGGCCTTCGCGACGGAGATCTTGTTGTCCTTCGCGTAGTCCTGGTCGAGGAGCGCGACCTGCTTGCGGTAGGCGTTGAGGCGACCCTCGACGATCTTCGGCAGGGCGGCCTCCGGCTTGCCCTCCTCGCGCGTGATCGCCTCGACGGTCGCGCGCTCCTTCTCGATCGCCTCGGCCGGGATCTCGTCCCGCGTGAGGTAGGTCGGGTTCGCGAACGCGACGTGCTGCGCGATGGAACGGGCCTCGGCCGCGTCGGAGCCCGAGTAGGCGATGACGACGGCGATCTGCGGCGGGAGGTCCTGGCTGGTCTTGTGCAGGTAGACCTCGAAGGCGTCGCCCTCGACACGGGTGACCGTGCGGAGCGCGAGCTTCTCACCGAGCGCGGCGGCGGCCTCGTCGATGACCTCGGCGACGGTCTTGCCGTCCAGCGGCGCGGCGTTGCCGGCCTCGACGTCGGCAGCACCGGCGGCGGCGACCGCGGCGACGACCTTGTCGGCGAGGGTGGTGAACTTCTCGTTCTTCGCGACGAAGTCGGTCTCGCTCGCGAGCTCGACGACGGTCGCGGCGCCACCGTCGGTCGACGCGACGACGACACCCTCGGAGGTCGCACGGTCGTCGCGCTTGGCGACGGCCTTCGCGCCCTTGATGCGGAGCAGCTCGACGGCCTTGTCGTAGTCGCCGTCGGCCTCGACGAGCGCGGTCTTCGCGTCCATCATGCCGGCCCCGAGTTCCTCGCGGAGCTTCTTCACGTCAGCAAGGCTGTAGTTGGCCATTGACTGGAGTCCTTTCTGGACTGAGCGTTTGTGGAGAGTGGAGCAGGGGCGCCGGACCGATCGGCCCGACGCCCCCGATGGTCACTCGGCGGGGGTGGTCTCCGCAGCGGCCTCGGCCTCGGCCGTCGGCTCTGCGTTCTTCGCGTCGTCGGCGATCGGCTCGCCGATCTCCTTCGCGGCGACCTGCGCGTCAGCGTCGTTCTCTTCGACCGGGGTCTCGGCCTCGGCGGCGGCGGGCGTCGCGGTCGCAGCGGCCGGCGCGGCGGTCTCGCCACCGAGGAGCTCCTGCTCCCACTCGGCGAGGGGCTCGGCCGCAGCCTCGTCGTCGCCACCGTTGTGGCGGGTCTTCAGGCCCTCGGCCGCGGCGTCGGCGACGATGCGGGTGAGGAGACCGACGGAGCGGATCGCGTCGTCGTTGCCCGGGATCGGGTACGTGATCTCGTCGGGGTCGCAGTTGGTGTCGAGGATGCCGATGATCGGGATACCGAGCTTCTGCGCCTCGTCGACGGCGAGGTGCTCCTTCTTGGTGTCGACGATCCAGAGCGCGCTCGGGGTCCGCGTGAGGTTGCGGATACCACCGAGGGTCTTGTGGAGCTTGTCCAGCTCGCGCTTCTTGATGAGGAGCTCCTTCTTGGTGAAGCCCTTCGTCGTGTCGTCGAAGTCGATCTCCTCGAGCTCCTTCATGCGCGCGAGGCGCTTGGAGACCGTCTGGAAGTTCGTGAGCAGACCGCCGAGCCAACGCTGGTTGACGTACGGCTGGCCGACGCGGGTCGCCTGCTCGGCGATGGAGCCCTGGGCCTGCTTCTTGGTGCCCACGAAGAGGATCGTGCCACCGTGCGCGACCGTCTCCTTGACGAAGTCGTACGCGCGGTCGATGAAGGCCAGCGACTGCTGCAGGTCGATGATGTGGATGCCGGAGCGCTCGGCGAGGATGAATCGCTTCACCTTCGGGTTCCACCGACGGGTCTGGTGTCCGAAGTGGACGCCGCTGTCGAGCAGCTGGCGGATGGTGACGACGGCCATGTGCCGTCCTCCTTCTGTCTTCTCGGCGCGCAGCCGTGCTCTCGCACGTCGCTGCGGACCTGTTGCGGTTGTGTCGATCACGACCGTCGGTCGTGGTCCCTGGTGCCCTGGCACGCGACCGCCCGCTCGTGAGAGCGAGACCGATGGTCGGGTGCCGCGCCGGTGACGGCGCTGTGGACACGCGAAGTCAGCGCGCCGGAGCGCACTGCTGAGGAGATGCTAGCAGACGGTGGACGCACAGGAGGCGCGGTGCGGGTCGGACCCGCACCGCGCCTCCTGGACGGTGGTGACGCTGGTGCGTCAGGCCTTGGCGTCCACCGTGTCGCCCTCGGCCGTGATGCCCATCTCCTCGAGGGAGCGGCCCTTGGTCTCCGGGATCTTCGCGATGACGAAGAACAGGGAGAGCAGGGCGAACAGCGCGTAGATGCCGTAGGTCACGGTCAGGTTGAAGCCGGACAGGACGGGGAACGTGATGGTGACGAGGAAGTTCGCGATCCAGTTCGCCGCGGACCCGATGCCGAGTGCGGTCGCACGGATGCGGTTCGGGAACATCTCACCGAGCAGGACCCACATGAGCGGACCCCACGTGGCGCCGAACGACACGACGAAGAGGTTCGCGAAGATCAGCGCGATGACGCCCCACGCACCGGGGAGGTTCGGCTCGCCGTTCACGATCGTCGCCTGTGAGAACGCGATCGCGACCATGAGCAGCGACACGAACATGCCCGTCGAACCCGCGATGAGCAGCGGCTTCCGGCCGAGCTTGTCCACCGTGAAGATCGCGATGAAGGTGACGGCGACGTTCACGACCGAGGTGATGGTCGAGATGAGGAAGGACTGGTCCTCCTTGAAGCCGACCGCCTGCCAGAGCGTCGTCGAGTAGTAGAAGATCACGTTGATGCCGACGAACTGCTGCAGCACCGCGAGGATGATGCCGACCCAGACGATCGGCTGGAGTCCGAAGCGGTTGCCCCGGATGGAGCCCTTCTTCTCGCTGGCCTCCTTCTTGATGCCGTCCTGGATCTCCTCGAGGCTGGTGTTCACCGTGTCGCGCGGCACGATCTTGCCCATCACCTCGCGCGCGTCGTCCGTCCTGCCCTTGGCGAGGAGGAAGCGCGGCGATTCGGGGAGCGTGATGGCGAGGACGCCGTACACGACCGAGGGGATCACGCCGACCAGGAACATCCAGCGCCACGCGGCGAGGCCGAGCACCTGCTCCGAGGCGCCGCCGGCGGTCACCGCGAAGAGCTGGTCGGACAGGAGCGCGGCGAAGATACCGAGCGTGATCGCGAGCTGCTGGAACGAGGCCAGGCGACCGCGGATGGCCTTCGGCGAGACCTCGGAGATGTACGCCGGCGCGATGACCGACGCGGTGCCGATGCCCAGACCGCCGACGAGGCGCCAGATCACGAGGTCCCAGGTGGCGAACGCGAACGCGCTGCCGATCGAGCTCACGAAGAACAGGACGGCGGCCCAGAACATGACGCGCGTGCGACCCCAGCGGTCCGCGAGGCGGCCGGCGAAGTAGGCACCGAACGCGCAGCCGATGAGTGCCGAGGCGACGGCGAAGCCGCTTGCGGCCTCGGACAGACCGAACTCGCCCTTGATTGCCTCGACCGCACCGTTGATGACGGACGAGTCGAATCCGAAGAGGAAGCCGCCGACCGCTGCCGCGATGGCGAACAGCGTGACCTTCCCCTTGAAGGCACGGTCTTCGCCGTGCTGCGTTGTCGCGTTCGACACGATGCTCCAGGTTTCCCGCCGCCGTGCGGGATGCTGCACGGTGCCCCGGCGGTCGGCTGGTTCGCCGTCCGAGCGGCGTTGCGTGTTCCGGAGCGGCCCCGACTGTACTCCCGGATCGGGCGCGGGGGCCAACCGGGCGCGCGGGGCGGTGGGTGGCCGGTTGGTGCGATCCACGAGTCTTTCGACATTCCGCGCGTCGAACCGCTGGTGGAGTGTCGCATTGCTCGTCCGGATCGCTCCCGCTTCCCCTCCACGGTCCAGGAGGCGCGGATCACCGTCCACAGGACGGGTCACCTCCGGCGCGGTCGACGCCACGCACCGCGATGCTGGGCGGATGTCGTTCCGTCACCTGGGCCCAGTCGTCGTCGTGTTCCTGCTGCTCCTGTGCCCACTGCAGCACGGGATCGACTCCCGTGCGACCGGGTCACCCATCGCCACGTCATCGCCGGTCCGGAACGACGTCGCCCGTGACCGCCCGACGCCTGCGTCGGCGGAGGCACCGTGGGTGTGGCCGACCGGTAGCCGGGTGGTCGGCCGGCCGTGGGAGGCCCCGGCGGACGACTACGCAGCGGGCCACCGCGGGATCGACGTCGGGGCACCGATCGGGACCGTGGTGGTGGCCGTCGACGACGGGACGGTGACGTTCGCCGGGCAGGTCGCCGGACGGGGGGTCGTGACGATCGACCACGGCGGCGGGCTCCGGAGCACGGTGGACTCAGTCGCGCCCGGGGTCGCGACGGGAGACACCGTGGCGCAGGGTGACGCGGTGGGCACGGTGTCGGTCGGCCACTGTCCGGCAGCGGACCCGTGCCTGCACCTGGGCGCACGGCTCGACGACCGGTACGCCGATCCGACGCCGTACCTGCCCGCGGCGGCGTGGCCGGTGCTGCTGCCCGAGACCGCCTGGACGGGGTGAGTCCGGTCAGGCGCGGGGGTGGGCCGTCCGGTAGACCTCGCGCAGCCGTGCGGAGGAGACGTGCGTGTAGATCTGGGTCGTCCCGAGGCTCGCGTGCCCGAGCAGCTCCTGCACGGCACGGAGGTCCGCTCCCCCGTCGAGCAGGTGCGTCGCCGCCGTGTGCCGGAAGGTGTGCGGACCGCTCGGGCCCTCGCCCGGCAGGTCCTGCAGGAGCCGAGCGACGATCCGGTACGCGCCACGGACGCCGAGCCGACCGCCGCGGTCACCGAGGAACAGCGCGTCCGCAGCCGGCGCGGCGTTCCGGGCACCGCTGACCGCCGCGTGGCCGTTGCCCGCCGCGCGGCCATCGCCCGCCGCGCGGCCATCGCCCGACGCGCGGCCATCGCCCGCCGCGTGGCCGTCGCCCGCATGCGCGCTGGCGAGCAACGCCGGGCGACCACGGTCGAGCCACGCCTCGAGCGCGTCGCGTGCGGGCACCCCGAACGGCACGACGCGCTCCTTCCCGCCCTTGCCGAGCACCCGGACGGTCAGCCGGCCCCGGTCGAGGTCGCGCACGTCGATGCCGACGAGTTCGCTCACCCGGATCCCCGCCGCGTACAGGAGTTCCACGACCGCGAGGTCGCGCAGCGCGCCGGGATCGTCGGTCGCAGCCCGAGCGGCCAATCCGTCGAGCATCGTCCGGACCTGGTCGGACGACACCACGCGCGGGAGGTGCGACGCCCCCTTCGGCGCCCGGAGCCGCACGCCCGGGTCGGACGCGATCCACCCGGACTCGCTCGCCCACCGGGTGAACGCCCGGACCGACGACGACCGGCGAGCGATGGTGGACCGAGCCAGGCCCCGGTGGTCGGCGTCCCACAGCCAGTCGCGCAGCAGCTCGAGGCCGAGGTCCGACAGCCGATCGACTCCGCGGGCGGTGGCGAACGCGACGAACTGCTCGAGGTCGTTGGCGTAGGCGCGGACGGTCTGCTCGCTGAGCCCGCGGCCGTGGCGGGCGTGCGCGAGGAACGCGTCCACCGCCACTGCGAGCCGTTCCCCGGTGCGTTCCGTCACCCGCCCAGCGTAGGTCCGACGTCCGTCATCGACGGCACCATCCCTCGGCCAGTGCCACCACCAGCCCCTCGAGCTGCGCCAGGGCGAGGGCGTCCGCCGTGTCGTCGACGGAGAGCCCGCTGCGACGGGCGATCTCCTCCACCGGGAGCGGCCGCCGGTCGAGTGCGTCGAGCGCCCGCGTGACGTGCGGATCCGACCGGGTCCCGAGGACGAGGACCTCCGCCACCGGCGGCGCGTCGTGGACGACGACCGCGGACACCGCTGCGACCGGGTCGCGGGGCTGGACGACGATCTGCGCGGTGCCGTCGGCGATCAACCGGTGGCACCCGACCGAGGCGGCCGACGCGAAGGGACCGGGCACGGCGAACACCGGACGACCGAGGTGCAGCGCGTGGTGGGCGGTGTTGAGCGCCCCCGAACGAGCAGCGGCCTCGACGACCACCGTCGCCCCGGACAGCGCGGCGATCAGCCGGTTGCGGTGCAGGAAGCGCCACCGCGTCGGCCGGGTCCCCGGTGGCGACTCGGACAGCACCCGGCCCCGTCCGAGCACGTTGCGCAGCAGGTCGTGGTTGCCCGCCGGGTAGAACTGGTCGACCCCGCCGGCGAGCACCGCCGTCGTGGGGGTCCCGGCGGCGACGGCGACCCGATGGGCCACGGCGTCGATGCCGTACGCGCCGCCGGACACGATCTCGACGCCGTCGTCCGCCGCGACGGAGGCGATCTCCGCCGTGGCCTCGGCACCGGCGACGGTGTTCGCCCGGCACCCGACGATCGCGAGCGCCCCGCGGCAGCCGGCTGCACCGACCGGGTCGTCCAGCTCCGAACGACTCCACAGCACGAACGGCGCGTGCGGCCCGAGGTCCTCCAACCCGCTCGGCCACTCAGGCGTGCCCGGGACGAGGAGGCGCGCGCCGACCGCGGTGGCGGACGCCATGGCCGCGACGGCGCGGTCGTCCGCTCCCCCGAGGCGCGGTCGCCACCGGTCGAACGCCGACTCGAGCGCCGCGCGGACCCGGTCGGGGCCGTCGGCGAACGACGCGTCCGTACCGACCTGCTCGAGGAGTTCGCTCGCGCCGCCCGCAGCCGCACGACGGACCAGTGCGAGGGACTCGTCCGGTCCGAGCGCCGCGACGAGTTCTCCCGCGACGGCATCGCCCGGTTCGGCGAGGACGCTCCAGACGACCCGGGCGAGGGTGTCGTCGCCGGACGACGGGTTCACAGCGCGCTCCGCAGCGTCAGCGCGCGCCGGACCTCGGCGGAACCCGGACGCTCGACGTCGTCGAGGTCGGCCATCGTCCACGCCAACCGCATGACCCGGTCCCACCCCCGCATCGTCAGCGTGCCGAAGTCGAGTGCCCGGTCGAGGGGTGCCGTCGCGCCCGGCTCTGCCCGACCTTCCGACCGGAGCCACGGCCCGGTGACCTCGGCGTTGCAGGCCCAGCCGGTGCCGTGCAGCCGATCGGCCATCCGACGTCGGGCTGCGGCCACACGCGCTGCCGCCTCGGCCGTGGTGGGCGCGGTGCCCTCCGCCGAGCGGATCGTGCCCGTCGTCACCCGGGGCACCGCCACGCGGATGTCGATCCGGTCGAGGAGCGGTCCGGAGAGGCGTCCGAGGTACTTCCGCACCGTGCTCGGACTGCAGGAGCACAATGGGCCACCCCGGGTCCCCGCGTTCCCGCACGGGCAGGGGTTCGCCGCGAGCACGACCTGACACCGTGCGGGGAACTCGGCACTGCCGACGCTGCGGTGGATCGTGATCCGACCGGACTCGAGCGGCTGGCGGAGCGCGTCGAGGACCGCCCGGGGGAACTCGGTCGCCTCGTCGAGGAAGAGCACCCCGCGCGTGGCCCGCGACACGGCACCGGGGCGGAGGAGCCCCGAGCCCCCGCCGATCAGGGCCATCGCCGACGACGAGTGGTGCGGCGCTTCCCACGGCGGTCGCACGCTCCACGACTGGTTGCCGAGCCCGCTGACGGAGCGGACGGCCGCGACCTCGAGCGCTGCCTCGGGGTCGAGGTCCGGCAGGAGGCCCGGCAGCCGCTCGGCGAGCATCGTCTTGCCGGCACCGGGCGGGCCGAGCAGGAACACGTGGTGCCCTCCGGCCGCGGCCGCGATGACCGCCCGGACGCCGACGGCGTTGCCGATCACGTCAGCCAGGTCGTGCACGTCCGGACGGACCTCTGCCACGGCGGGCTGCAGGACGGGGTCGGTCTCGACCGGCGGCAGGAGCGCTCCGGCGGTGATCGCGCTCGCCCGGAGCGACGGTGTGCCGATCACCTCGACGCCCGGCACGATCCGGGCTTCCTCGACGTTGCCGAACGGCACGACGACCGTGTGGATGCCGGCGTCCCGCGCGGCGATCACCATCGGGATGACCCCGGGCACGGGCCGGACCCGCCCGTCGAGTCCGAGCTCACCGATGTACGCGACGTCGCGGGAGACCTGCGGCGCGATGCCCTCGGCCCCGAGGACCGCCATGGCGATGGCGAGGTCGAACCCGGAACCACGCTTCGGGATCGACGCCGGGGTGAGGTTCACGGTGATCCGCCGCGCCGGGAGCGGACAGCCGGCGACGGCGCTGGCCGACCGGACCCGCTCACGCGCTTCGCCCAGGGCCGCGTCGGGAAGACCGATGATGCTGAAGCCGGGCAGCTGGCTCGTGAGGTGTGCCTCGACCTCGATCACGCGCCCCTGGACCCCGACGAGCGCGATCGCCGACGCGCGCCCGATGTCCGTCGTCACAGCACACCCGCCACGTGCTCGACCCCGACGCGATCACCGTCGACGTGCACGGCGACGGCATCGATGCGGATCATCCGCGCCGACACCTCGGGATGGTCCGCGAACCAGGCCGGCACGAGACGGCGCAGTCGTATGACCTTCGAGGCCGTGATCGCCTCGAACGGATGACCGGTCGCGTTCCCCGACCGGGTCTTCACCTCGATGAAGCACAGCGTGCAGGACTGCCACGCGACGATGTCGATCTCCCCGCGGGCGCATCGCCAATTGCGTTCGACGACGCGGAACCCGTGGCGTTCGAGCCATTCCGCAGCCTGTTCTTCGCCGAATCGTCCGAGACTGCTGTTCCGCAGCGGTGTTCGTTCCATGTCGTTGCCTCCGCCACGACGATCCCGGGAATCGACGCGCCATCAAGTCGCACCTCGACGATTTGTGGACGGGAATCGGCGGACGACGACCTGTGGAGGACAAGGAAGGACCCCGGTCGGCCGAAGCCGTCCGGGGTCCTGCAGCAGGGGCACTCAGTGTGCGGCTGCGTACGCTTCCTGCACCTGGGTGGAGATACGCCCGCGGGTCGAGACCTCGTACCCGTTCTCCTTCGCCCATTCACGGATCTTGGCGAGCTCTTCCGAGTTGCCGCGCTTCGGCGCCGCCTTCGGGGCAGTCCCACCGGATCGGCGGCCGGAGACCTTGCGCGCAGCGGCGACGTAGTCGGAGATCGCCTCACGGAACTTGTCGACGTTGTCGTCGGTCAGGTCGATCTCGTACGACGATCCGTCGAAGGCGAATTCGACGGTCCGACCCGAGCCGGCGGTGATGGGCGTGTCGTCGAGATCGTCGACGAGTTGAACGGTGACCTTCTGTGCCATGACGTGCTCCTTGTACAGGGGACGGGAAATCCCCTTCACATTAGCGGGCGGAATGCATTCCGGCACAATTGTCTCGGCGATTCTCAGATTCACCGAAAAGAAGTGAAGATCACTCGTCGAGCGCGAGTTCTTTCGGCAGCTCGAGTTCGCGGGAAGTGAGTTCCTCGACGTTCACGTCCTTGAACGTCAGCACCCGGACGGACTTCACGAAGCGGTCGGAACGGTAGACGTCCCACACCCAGACGTCGTTCATCGTCAATTCGAAGTAGAAATCGTGTTCAGTGTCACGGCGGGCGAGTTCCACCTCGTTGGCCAGGTAGAAACGTCGCTCGGTCTCGACCACGTACCGGAACTGCGACACGACGTCGCGGTACTCGCGGTACAGGGCCAGTTCGACCTCGCGGTCGTAGTCGTCGAATTCGTCGTCATCCATCGCGCCCACAGTCTACGGCGATGGAAGCACCGACGACACACCGCGACCGACCCTCACCACAACGCGCGACCGACCCACAGCCCGACGCGCGACCGAACGCGCTCAGCCCGCCAGCGCGTCCAACTCGGCGAACCCGTCCAGCGCCACGCTCGACGCCTGGTGCAACCAGCTCTTCCGGTGCAGCGCGTGCGCCCCCACCGACCGGATCGCGTCGTAGTGCGCCGTCGACCCGTACCCCTTGTTCGACGCCCACGCGTAGTGCGGCGCCTCGTCGTGCGCAGCCGTCATCAGCGCGTCACGGGCGACCTTCGCCACGACCGAGGCCGCAGCGACCGAAGCGCAGTCCCGATCGGCCTTGACCCCCACGACGACCTCGAGCGGGTCGGACGGTAGCCGGAGCGTCACGGGGACGGCACGGGTGAGCCAGTCGAACGAACCGTCGAGCACGACCACGGCGCCATCCAGCGAGAGTCCGTCCGCCACCAGCGCGGCGATCGCCGACGCCCCGGCCTGGCCCAACGCCGGCACGATGCCCTGCTCGTCGACCACCGAGGCGGACGCCATCCCCACCGCGGTCCGGGTCCACCGGCGGACGACGGGGTCGAGGGCCTCGCGACGAGCAGCGGTGAGCAGCTTCGAGTCCGCGAGCCCCTGGGGCACCCGGCCGATGTCGAGCGTCACGGCAGCGACCCCGACGGCGACGGGCCCGGCGATCGCGCCGCGGCCGACCTCGTCCATCCCGATGACCGTCACCCGGCCGTCGGCCAGGAGCTTCTTCTCGAGCCGGAGCGACGGCCGGACGGCGGTCACTTCTCTCGCTCCTCCACGCCCGCGAACACCTCGGGGTGGTCGTCCAGCCAGGTCCACCGGCTCGACGGCCACGAGATGACGAAGGCACGGCCGGTCACGTCGGACAGCGGCACGAACCCCTTCGACGGGGTGTCGCCGTTGTACCGCGAGTCCTTCGAGTCGTAGCGGTTGTCGCCCATCACCCAGATGGTGCCCTTCGGCACGGTCACCGAGAAGTCGGTCCCCGAGGCGCGGGTCTCCCCCGTGGGCAGCTTGAGGTACGGCTCCTTGATCGGCACACCGTTCACGGACATCTGCCCGAGGTCGTTGCAGCAGGACACCTTGTCGCCGGGCAGGCCGATGACGCGCTTGATGAGGTGGTCGTCGCTGTCGCCGGTGCCGAGGCCGACCTGGGTGAGGAGCCAGTCGATGGCCTTCGCCGGCTGGGTCGTCGGCGTCACGCTCGGCACCTCGGACCCGGTGAGCCACCCGCCCGGGTCCTTGAAGACGACGACGTCGCCGCGCTTGAGGGACACCACGTCGGGCACGAGCTCGTTGACGATCACGCGGTCGTTGATCTGCAGCGTGTTCTCCATCGACGCCGACGGGATGTAGAACGACCGGATCAGGAAGGTCTTGACGAGGAACGAGACGAGCAACGCCGCGATGAAGATGATGACGAGGTCGCGGAGGAAGGTGAGGACACCGTTCCGCTTCTTCTCGACACGGGGCCGGCGCCCGGTTTCGTCAGTCGTGTCCGTCATTTCCGCTCTCGTTCAACCACAGGATCCCGTCGCGGACCGCAGGAGTCCACGAAAAAGGGAAAGCCCCCCGTCGATGCACAACCGTACATGGACGAGGGGCCGACAGCGGCGTCCGGCTCGCGGACGCTCACTGTGAAGGCGATCAGGAGTCGCGCTTCTCCTTGATCTTGCGACGGGCAGCCTTGCCGCGGAGTTCGCGGAGGTAGTAGAGCTTCGCACGACGGACGTCACCCTTGGTGACGATCTCGATGTGGTCGATGATCGGCGAGTGCACCGGGAACCAGCGCTCGACGCCGACCTGGAAGCTCACCTTGCGGACCTTGAAGGTCTCGCCGAGGCCGTGACCCTGGCGTCCGATGACGACGCCCTGGAACACCTGGACACGCGAGCGTGTGCCTTCGATGATGTTGACGTGCACCTTGATGGTGTCGCCGGGGCGGAAGTCCGGGACGTCGGTGCGCAGCGACGCTGCGTCGACGTGGTCGAGGAGCTGGCTCATGATTGGGTCACTCTCTGCGGACGCACACGGGTCGCCGCGGATCGAATTCGGTAAGTGAAGGTGTGTGCCCGGTGTCGGCGACTCCCCCGTGGCAGAGTCCAGCCAGGGCACGGCTACCCATCTTGCCACAGCAACCCACGTCCGCAAAACGCGCGAGGATGGTCCCATGATCGAACTCCGCACCCCCGCCGAGCTGGACGGCCTGCGCGCCGCCGGTCGGTTCGTGGCCGACGTCCTCGACGAACTGCTCGACACCGTCGACGTCGGCGTGAACCTGCTCGACCTCGACCGGGTGGCCGCACGGATGATCGCCGACCGCGGCGCGGTGAGCTGCTACGTCGACTACCACCCCTCGTTCGGCAAGTCGCCGTTCGGCAAGAACCTGTGCACCTCGGTCAACGACGCGGCGCTGCACGGCCTGCCGTACGACCGTGTGCTCGTCGACGGCGACCTCGTGAGCCTCGACTTCGCCGCGAGTGTCGACGGCTGGGTCGCGGACTCCGCCGTCACGGTGCAGGTCGGCACCCCGCGCGAGGACGACCAGCGCCTGATCGACACCGTCGAGCGCGCGCTCACCGCGGGCATCGCCCAGTTCCGCACGGGCAACAAGCTCGGCGACGTGTCGTACGCGATCGGTCGCGTCGCGAAGGACGCCGGCTACGACGTGAACCTGCAGTTCGGCGGGCACGGCGTCGGCAGGACGATGCACGGCGACCCGCACGTCCCGAACGACGGCCGGCCCGGGCGCGGTCTCAAGCTCCAGAAGGGGCTGGTCGTGGCGATCGAGCCGTGGCTCATGCAGGGCACCGCCGACCTGTTCCAGGACGACGACGGCTGGACGCTCAAGAGCGTCGACGGCTCGCGCGCCGCGCACGTCGAGCACACCGTCGCCGTGACCGACGCCGGTCCCGAGGTCCTCACCCTGCGTCGCGCCCAGCGCGCCGACGCGACCGCCTGAGGGTCCGCAACCGGCGGCGCACCGAGCCCAGGTGGTCACGTCCGGGACGGGAGGCGCGGTGCGGGCCGCTCCCGCGCCTCCCGTCTCGCAGTGCGCGGCCGGCGCCGAAGCCGCGAAAGCAACAGGTCACAGCCGTGCGGCGCGGTCCGTGCCGCGAGAGCGACAGACGCCCGCCAGCAGGTGGCGCACTGCTGTCGCTTTCGCGGAGCGCGCGTCCGACCGCCCGCGCGAAGCCGCCCGCGCGCAGCCGCACGCAGCGCCAGCCGCGCACAGCGCAGCCGCCCGCAGCGCCAGCCGCGCGCTACGCGTCCGGCAGCAGATCCGGCCGGACGCGCCGCGTCCGCTCCACCTGCTGCTCGTGCCGCCACGCACCGACGCGGGCGTGGTGCCCACTGAGCAGCACGTCCGGCACGTCGAAGCCACGCCAGGACGCGGGCTTCGTGTACGACGGGTACTCGAGCAGCCCGTCTTCGTGGGACTCCTCGACGAGGGACTCCGGGTTGCCGACGACTCCGGGCACGAGTCGCCCGACGGCCTCGATCATCGCCATCGCAGCGACCTCGCCGCCGTTCAGGACGTAGTCGCCCAACGAGAGCTCGACGACCGTGGCGTGCGCCGCGGCCCACTCGAAGACCCGGGCGTCGATCCCCTCGTACCGCCCGCAGGCGAACACGAGGTGGTCCGACGTCGACGCGAGCGAGCGCGCGATCGACTGCGTGAACGGCGTGCCGGCGGGCGTCGGGACCACCAGGGTCGACGAGCCGTCGGCCCGGAACAGCGACTCGAGCGCGAGCGCCCACGGTTCGGGCTTCATGACCATGCCCGCTCCCCCGCCGTACGGGGTGTCGTCGACGGTGCGGTGCCGGTCGGTCGTCCACGAGCGGAGGTCGTGCACGTGCAGGTCGAGCAGGCCGCCGGAGCGGGCCTTGCCGAGCAGCGAGACGTCCAGCACGGAGAAGAACTCCGGGAAGATCGTGACGATGTCGATGCGCACGCGCGCTAGTCCGTCACGGTCTCGGGTCGGGACGTGTCCTCGGGGTCCTCGAACAGGCCCGTCGGCGGCGTCACGGTGACGGTGCCGGCGGCGATGTCCACCGCGGGCACGATCGCCGAGACGAACGGCACGAGGACCTCGCCCCGCGACGGGGTGTCGATGGCGAGGAGGTCCTGCGCCGGCAGGTGGTCGACCCGCGCGACGGTACCGACCTCGACGCCGTCGCGGAGGACCGTCAGCCCGACGAGCTGGTGGTCGTACCAGGCGTCGTCCTCACCGGTCTCGGCGTCGGCGTCCTGCTCGACCCAGAGGATCGCCCGCGCGAGCGTCTCGGCTGCGCTGCGGTCCCCGATGCCCTCGAAGAAGGCGACCGGGTGGCCGTTGTACCAGCGGAGCTCGTCGAGCGCGATGGTCTTGCCGGCCCAGGGCGAGTCGTCCGGGACCTGGAGCGTGAACACGGCTCCGGGCGTGAACCGACGATCCGGGTCGTCGGTGTAGAGCTCGAGCTTGATGCCGCCCTTGAGCCCGTGCGCCTTCGTGATGCGACCCACCCGGAGCTGGGTCGTCTCCCTAGGAATCGGTGTCGACCACGTCGACACGCACCCGCTTGCCGTCGGCGAGAGCCGAGACGAGGGTGCGCAGCGCCTTTGCGGTCCGTCCGGCGCGACCGATCACGCGGCCGAGGTCCTCGGGGTGCACACGCACCTCGAGGACCTCGCCCCGCGCGGAGGTGGAACTGGCGACGCGCACGTCGTCAGGGTGATCGACGATCCCCTTGACGAGGTGCGTCAGCGCGGATTCGAGCAAGGAATTACGCCTCGGTCGTCTCTGCGGTCTCGTCGGCCGACTCGGCCGGAGCGGCGGCGGGGGCCGTCTTCTCCGACTTCGGCTTGAGGACGGCCTTCTTGGAGGAGTCCACGACGAACGCCTGCTTGGGCTCGGCGACCTTGACCTTGGACTCGGTGTCCTTCTCGCCCTTGAACTTGGCCCAGTCGCCGGTCAGCTTGAGGAGGGCCGCGACCTGCTCGGTCGGCTGCGCGCCGACGCCGAGCCAGTAGAGCGCACGCTCGGACTCGATCTTGATGACCGAGGGCTCCTCGGTCGGGTGGTACTGACCGATCTCCTCGATGACGCGACCGTCGCGCTTGGTGCGCGAGTCGGCGACGACGATGCGGTAGTACGGCGCCCGGATCTTACCGAGACGCTTGAGACGGATCTTGACAGCCACAAATGCTCCTGTTGCGTGTTGTTGTGGTTGAACCGGACCGCGGGCGTGGGGGCACACACGGTGGAAGCTCGATGAGACCGTGATCCGCTGGATAGAGGGTCGAGCGGACACGATTCGACCGTTCATTCTTGCAGGTTTCCGAGCGAGAAGCGAGTCGGGACGCGCCGTCAGGGTGCGAGTCGTCGAACCGCTTCGAGCGCTTCGGACGTGGCACGCACCGCGTCGACGCTCCGGGCGTCGCGTGCGCCGCCCACGACGGCGTACGGCACACCGGCTGCCAGGAGGCCCGGCTCGAGTCCGTCGGACGGCCCTGCGCCCGCCTCGGCATCCGTTCCGAGCGCCCGCTCCTGCCCGGCGCAGACCACCACGTTGTCCGCGGGGACGCCGCGCTCCTCGCCGTGCTCGTCGCGGATCCAGAGGACACCGGGCTCGATGCGGAGGTACTCCTGCACGCCGCCGACCAGGTGCACGCCGGCGTCCCGGAGCCGGCCGATCGCCACCCAGCGGGAGGTGATGCCGATGCCCTGCCCGAACTTGCCCGTGCGACGGAGGACGGTGACGTCGCCGCCGGGTCGGAGCGTGCGGGTCGCCACGGGGAGCCGCTGCGGCACGTCCCCCACGACGGTGTCGGCGACGTCGAGGTCCCAGCGGACGCCGAACTCGGTGGCACGCCGGGCCTCGTCGGGCGACTCGACGAGGAACGCCGCCGTGTCGACGCCGATCCCACCGCCGCCGATGATCGCGACGGTCCCGGCGGGGACGCCCTCGCGGAGCGCCCGCTCGTAGGACCGGACGTGCGGCAGGTCGGCACCGGGGACGTCGATCGTCCGGGGCACGACACCGGGGGCGAGCACGACGGCCTCGCTCGCGGTGAGGTCCGCGGCCGTGGCGGCCCGACCGAGGTGGATCGTCGCGCCGCGGTCCTCGAGCTCGGCGCGGGCGGCGCGGACCGTCGCCGCGTAGTCCTCCTTGCCGGGCACCAGCGCGGCGAGGTCGAACTGTCCGCCCAGCCGGTCGGACGCCTCCCAGAGGGTCACGGTGTGGCCGCGACGAGCGGCGTCGACCGCGGCGGCGAGCCCGGCCGGGCCACCACCGACGACGTCGACGCGCTTCGGGTCGGTCGTCGGGCGGGCGGGGAACGCGACCTCGCGGGCCGCGCGCGGGTTGACCAGGCACGACACGGGCTGGCCGACGATCGAGCGGTCGAGGCAGGCCTGGTTGCAGCCGATGCAGGTGTTGACGAGGTCGAAGGCGCCGGCGAGCGACCGGTTCACGATCGCGGGGTCGGCGAGGAACGGGCGCGCGAGGGCGACCGCGTCCAGGAGCCCGTCGGCCAGCACGGCCTCACCGTCGCGCAGGTCCGTCATCCGGTTCGACGCGATGACCTTCACGTCCGGGTACGCCGAAGCGCGGACGACGCCGGCGATGCGGGCGGCGTACGCGAGCCACGCGCCGTGAGGCACCGCTGCCTGCACGGTCGGCGTGCGGGACTCGTGCCAGCCGATGCCGACCGAGATCCCGTCGAGGCCGAGGGGCAGCAACTCGTGCACGAGCGCGTCGACGTCGTCGTCGGTCGACGAGCCGGGCATCAGGTCGGCGCCGGAGAGCCGGATCGTCACGGCGAGGTCCGGTACCGCCCTGCGGACGGCGTCGACGACCGCCACCGTGAACCGACGACGCCGGACCGCGTCCCCGCCCCACTCGTCGTCGCGCAGGTTCGTCAGCGGCGACTGGAACTGGTTGATGAGGTAGCCCTCGGACGCCATGATCTCGACGCCGTCGAAGCCGATGTCCCGCGCGGACCGGGCGGCGTCCGCGAAGTCCTCGATGGTCTGCTCGATCTCGGCGGCGGTCAGCTCGACCGGCACCACGCCGCGGGCAGCCGCCCACGGCAACGCGGACGGGGCCACCACGCGCTGGGGTTCCCCGTGCCGGTCGACCATGCCGGACGCGAGCGCGTACCGCCCGGCGTGGAAGAGCTGCGCGAGGATCACCGAACCGGCGTCGTGCACGGAGTCGACCGCCGCACGGAACCGCTCGTCCGCTCCCCCGACGCCGAACACGGCGAAGTCCGGGCCACCACGGGCCTCGTCGCTCACCGCGATGCCGCCGGTGATGATGCACGCGGCACCCCCCGCGGCGCGCTCACGGTAGAACGCCGCCATGCCGGCCCCGCCGTCGTCGTGCACCTCGAGCCCGGTGTGCATCGACCCCATGACCACCCGGTTCGGCAGGGTCAGGGGGCCGAGCGTCCACGGCGAGGAGACGACGGCGAGGTCGGGCATGGCGACGGTGCTCATGCGCCTACTCTGCCGTGTCGGCAGCCGAGTCGGCAGCCGAGTCGGCAGCAGCGTCGGCCGGCGGCAGGACCGCGTCGCGCAGCGGGGACGTCGTGTCCGCCCAGAACGGCGGCGCGATCACGGTCAGGCCGCCGTCGACCGACAGCACCTGGCCCGTGATGTAGCCGGCCTTGTCGGAGAGCAGGAAGTCCACCGCGTCGGCCATGTCGTCGGCGGTGCCGGGACGCTGCAGCGGGAGCTTCTCGAACACGGTGTCGATCGGCGCCTGACCGGGTACCTTCGTGTAGAAGTACTCGAGCGAGTCGGTGTCGATGAGCCCGCCGTTGACCGCGTTCACGGTGATCTGACGGGGCCCGAACTCGACCGCCATGTACTTCATGTAGGACTCGCTCATGGCCTTCGCGGCACCGAGCGCGGCGTAGGTCGGGAACGCGCGGAGCGACCCGTACGAGGTGACCACCACGATGCGGCCGCCCCTGTCCATGAGCTGCGCGGCACGCTGCGCACCGAGGACGAACGAGCGGGCGTTCGTGGCGTAGCTGCGGTCGAGGTGGTGCAGCTTGAGGTCCGCGACGGGCTTGAAGGCGCTCGCGGCGGCGTTGGCGACGAAGTAGTCGAGGCGTCCGTAGGTGTCGCGGACCAGGTCGAACAGCGCGTCGATCGACTCGGGCTGCTCGATGTCGACCTGCGCCGTGATCCCGTCGCCGCCCGCGGCCTTGACGTCGGCGAGCGACTCCTCGGCCAGGTCGGCGTTGCCCTTGTACGTCACGACGACGGTGACGCCGCGCTGGCCGAGCTTCTGCGCGAGCAGGCGGCCGATGCCGCGGGAGGCACCCGTGATGAGGGCGATGGGAGCAGTGGTTGCAGCCAATGTGTTCCTTGCGTTGTCAGGGCCTGGAGGCGCGGTGCGGGCCCGCACCGCGCCTCCAGGCCATGGAGTGGTTGCGGGTCAGAACCCGGCCTGGCCGGTCACGACGGCGCGGCCGACGACCAACTTCTGGATCTCGTTGGTGCCCTCTTCGAAGCGCTGCGCGCGCGCGTCGCGGTAGACGCGCTCGATGGCGTTGCGCTTCCAGTAGCCCTGGCCGCCGTGCACCTGCAGTGCCTTGTCGGTGACGCGGGCGAGCATGTCGACGGCGACCATCTTCGAGGCGCTGGACAGCGTGCCGGCGTCCGGACGGCCCTCTTCGTAGGCGCGGGCCGCCTCGAGGACGAGGGCGCGCGCGGCGGCGATGTCGGCGTAGTTCTCCGCGACGTAGAACTGGATCGCCTGCCGGCTGGAGAGCTTCTTGCCGAACGTCTCGCGCTTGTTCGCGTACTCGACGGCGAGCTCGTTCGCACGCTCGGCGAGGCCGACGGCGCTCATCGCGACGGACACGCGGCTCGGCAGCAGGAAGCCGCCGAGTGCGACCTCGAGGCCCTGGCCCTCCTCGCCCAGACGGGCGGACGCCGGGATCGGGGTCTCGGTGAAGCGGAGGATCGCGTGGTCGGTGCCACGGATGCCCATGGTGTCGGAGTCGTCGATCACCTCGGCGCCGGGCAGGCCGGAGTTCGGCATGAGGAACGCGACGGTGCCGTCCTGGCCCGTGGTGCCCTCGAGGCGCGCGGCGATGAGCCAGTAGTCGGCCTTCACGCCGAACGTGATGAGGTGCTTCTCGCCGTTCATCACGTAGGTGTCGCCCTCGCGGCGGACGGTCGTGCGGATGTCGGCACCCGTGCCCGCGGTCGCCTCGGTCAGCGTGAACGCGACGAGCTTGTCACCGGCGACGCTCGGCTTCACGACCTCGTCGAGCTGCTCCGGCGTCGCGTACGGCTGCATGGCGCGCCAGGTGCCGTTGATGACGTGCACGAGCATGCGGATCGACGCGTGCGAGCGCGACACGATCTCCATGATCTCGAGGTAGCGCGAGAACGGGATGCCCCGTCCGCCGAGCTCGGCCGGGGCGGCGAGCGACAGCCACCCCTTGTCCTTGAGCTCCTGGAACAGCTCGGGCGCGACCTGGCCGGTGCGCTCGATCTCCTCCGCCCACTCCTCGCCGCGACCGCGGACCCACTCGGTCACCTCGGCCTTGAGCTCCTGGAAGGCGGCCTCGGTCTGCGGCTCCATGACCATCGTCATCTGTCAGTTCTCCTTCGTCGCGACGAGCGCGGCTGCCTGCTCGCGCAGGACGTTCTTCTGGACCTTGCCGACCGCGTTGCGCGGCAGCTCGGCGATGTACTCGAGACGCTCAGGCCAGTAGTACTTGCTCACGCCGGCCTTGTCGAGCGCGCGCTGCATCGCGGCGAAGTCGAGCTGCTCCGCACCGGCCGCCGGCACGACGAACGCGCAGGCGCGCTCCCCGAGGCGGGCGTCCGGCATCGCGACGATCGCCACGTCGGTGACGAGCGGGTGCTGGTAGAGCAGGTTCTCGATCTCGACGACCGGGATCTTCTCACCACCGCGGTTGATGACGTCCTTGACGCGGCCCGTGATGGACAGGAAGCCCTTGGCGTCGACCTTCGCGAGGTCGCCGGTCTTGTACCAGCCGTCCTCGGTGAAGACGTCGTCCGTGAGGTCCTGCCGGTCGAGGTACCCGTCGAACATCGTCGGCGAGTGCAGCTCGAAGTTGCCCTCGGTGTCCGCCGGCAGCTCGTGCCCCTCGTCGTCGACGATGCGGATCCGGATGCCGGGCAGCGCGCGACCGTCGTGACCGTAGGCGTCCGCCGGGTCGTCGGTCGGGCTGGAGAGCGCCCCGAGGCAGGTCTCGCTCGTGCCGAACGCGCCGAGGATCGCGGTGCCGAGCACCGTCGCGGCACGCTGGGCCAGTGCACGGGGCACCGCGGCGCCCGTCGGCACGAAGATCCGGAGGGACTCGGGCTGTCCGGCCCCGGCCTCGACGAGGTCGACGAGGTCGGTCAGGAACGGCGTCGCGCACTGCACGAACGTGGCCTTCGCGGCACCGAACGCCTGCTCGAGCGCGACGGTGCCGTCCCACACGGGCTGGATGACCTGCGGTGCGCCGAGCCGGAAGGCCAGGAGCATGCCGTACAGGAACCCGGTCTGGTGGGCGAGCGGCGACGGGATGTAGATCCGGTCCTCGCTCGTCAGGCCGGACTGCGCGACGTGCATCGCGGTCGCCAGGCCGAGCGTGCGGTGCGGGTGCTGCACGCCCTTCGGCTCGCCGGTGGTGCCGGAGGTGAAGAGCAGCTGGCAGACGTCGTCCGGGCCGGGCGCGTGGGACAGGATCTGGTCGACGTCCACCTGGACCGAGTCGAGCGCGGTGTCGAAGTAGCGCCAGTTCCACTCGCTCGCGGCGACGCGGTCGGCGGCGTCGGCGGGCAGCGGCGGCTGGTTCGTCGGGCTGTCCGCCTGCCCGCGGGCCTCGGAGCGGAGCACGACCACGTGCTCGACCGACAGGCGGCGCTTCTGGGCCTTCGCCTCGTCGATGACCTCGAGCAGTTCGAGCGCCGGGCGACGCTTCCGGAAGACGTTCGGCAGGAAGACCACGCGGGCGCGGGACCGGGCCAGCGTCATCGTGGTCTCGCGGGGACCGAACACGGGCATGATCGGCGTCGCGACGGCACCGATCTGGATCGCACCGAGGGTGATCGAGACGAACTCGCGCCAGTTCGGCAGCTGCATCGCCACGGACTCGCCCGTGCGGACACCGAGCTCGAGGAGCAGGGCGGAGACCTTGTCGGCCTCGTCCTGCAGCTCGCGCCACGTCGTGTTCACCGGCTCGGGGCCGCCGACCTCGATCACGGCGAGGCCGTCCGGGTCCTGCTGGGAGAGTGCGCGGACCTTCTCGCTGAGGACGAGCGGGTCGGCGTCGACGCCGGCGAGCTCGGGCAGCGCGCTCGTCACCGTCTCCTGCTCATCCCCCAGGTCCGTGCTCTCCGCAGCGGCCTCGGCGGCATCGATCCGGTCGTCGCGGGCGATCTGCGCCTCGGCGCCGTCGCCGACCTCCATGTCGAGGCCGACCGAGTTCATCGCCTCGAGGAAGGTCGGGTAGGAGATCCGGTAGGCGCGCGGGTAGGTGAGGGCGGAGACGCCGTCGGCCTTCGACGCGGCCACGGCCAGCGACATGAGCACGCGGTGGTCGTTGAACGAGGACATCGGCGACCCGTGGAGGTCACCCGGACGGACACCGGTGACGCGCAGCTCGTCGGCGCCCTGCTCGGCGCGGCCGCCCAGTCGGTTGAGCTGGAGCATCGCCGCGACGCGGTCGGACTCCTTCAACCGGATGTGTGCGACGTTCCAGAGCCGGGTCGTGCCCTCGGCGAAGGTCGCCATCGTGGACAGGATCGGCAGCAGGTCCGGGATCGGCTGGCAGTCGATGTCGAGGGGGCGCAGCGGGGAGCCGTCGTGCTCGATGCGCACGAAGCCGGTCTCCTCGTCGATCCGCATCGGGACGCCCATCGCCGTGGCGAGGTCGAGGAACTCGCTCTCCGGGTGGTCGGTCTCGGCGGTGGTGAACGCCGTCATGCCGCGGAGCAGCACGTTCGACTCGCGGATGCCGGCCGCAGCGATGCCGAACGCGGCCGAGCCGATGTCCGGCGGGATCACGTAGTCGTGCGGGGTGGCCTGCTGGTTCGCCGGGATCCGGTACTCGAGCCAGTCGTCGGACACCTCGACCGTGAGGCCGAACTGGCGCATCATGCGCACGGTCAGCTCGACGTACGGCTGCTCGTTGAGCCGTCCGCCGGTGATGTGGATCCGGGTCTCCTCCTCCGCGAAGGGCGCGACGAGGAGCAGGCCGGAGATCCACTGCGACAGGGTGCCGGCGATCTGGACGTCGCCGCCGCGCGGACGCTTCGGCTGCACGGTGACCGGCGGGCAGTCGTTCGTGGCCTCGAGCTCGATGCCCATCTGGGTGAGCGAGGTGAGCAGGGCCTTGATCGGGCGGCGCTGGAAGTACTTCATGCCCGAGAGGGTCATCGGCTTGTCCGCCAGCGACGCGAGCCCCGTCATGAAGTAGAGCGTGGTGCCCGAGGAACCCATGTTGAGGAGCCCGTCGGCGCCCCGGGAGCCGTGGTCGACGACGTCGGTAGCCTCGTACCGACCGCCGAGGCCGGTGACGTGGTACTCGTTCCCGCGACGCTTGACGTCGACGCCGAGGGCACGGAGCGTGCCCACGGTCCACTCGACCTGCCGGGTCGCACTGATGCCGGAGACGATGCTCGTCCCCTTCGCCAGCGACGCGAGCACCAGCGCGCGGTGCGCGTGGTACTTCGAGACCGGGATGTCGAGTTCTCCGACGAGCGGTGCGTTCGTCCCGCGCACGACCAGCTGCATGCCTACCTCTTCCCTGTTGAGCGTTACTACGGTACGCCCGGTGTGGATCGTCTGTGAATCGGATCCGCACGACCGGGAGTGCGGTTCCTTGTGCGTGTCCGACAAGGAGCCGGGCAGGATGTACAGCATGGACATCCGTTTCACCGAGTCCCGCCCGTCGACCATCGGCGTCGAGTGGGAGCTCCCCCTGGTCGACCGGGACACCGGCGACCTGACCCCGCGTGCCCCCGCCGTCATCCAGGCGGTGCAGCAGCGGCTCGGTGACCACGACCGGGTGACCGAGGAGCTCCTGACGAACACGGTCGAGGTCGTCACCGGCGTCCACTCGCGGGTGAGCGGTGCCACGAGCGAGCTGTCCGGCATCATCGGCGAGGTCGTCGACGCCGCCGAACCCCTCGACGCGCAGGTCATGTGCGCCGGCACCCACCCCTTCGCCGTGTGGGACCAGCAGGAGATCACACCGGACAGCGAGCACTACACGACCCTCATCGACCGCACCCGGTGGTGGGGCCGTCAGATGCTCATCTGGGGCGTCCATGTCCACGTCGGCATCGACGACCGCGACAAGGCGCTGCCGATCCTCGGCGCGATGCTCGCGTACGTGCCGCACCTGCAGGCCTTCACCGCCTCGAGCCCGTTCTGGGCCGGCACCGACACCGGGTACGCCTCGAACCGCGCCCTGATGTTCCAGCAGCTGCCGACCGGTGGCCTGCCGCCGGCACTCGGCGCGTGGGCGAACTTCGAGGAGGTCGTCGACGACCTCACCCGCACCGGCGTCATCGAGGGCGTCAAGGACCTCCGCTGGGACATCCGCCCGTCGCCCGGCTGGGGCACCCTCGAGAACCGCGTCTCCGACGGCATCTCGACCCTGCACGAGGTCGGGGCCGTGACCGCGCTCGTCCAGTGCCTCGTCACCGAGATGTCCGACCGGCTCGACGCCGGCGAGACCCTGCCGACCATGCAGCCCTGGTTCGTCCGCGAGAACAAGTGGCGCGCGGCCCGGTACGGCATGGAGGCCGAGATCATCACGAACGCCGCCGGCGACGAGCGGCTCGTGACCGACGAGGTGCACGACCTCGTGCAGCGGCTCGACCCGGTGGCGGACCGCCTCGGGTGCCAGCAGGAGCTGCACCACCTCGACACGATGATCGCGGACGGCGCCTCCTACCAGCGGCAGTTGCAGGTCGCGCAGGAGAACGGCGGAGACCTCCGCGCCGTCGTCCGACACCTGGTCACCGAGCTGCGCGACTCGCTCTGACCGTCACCGTCTGACGGACGGGAGGCGCGGTGCCGGCCGGCACCGCGCCTCCCGTCCTGGGGGACGTGCGGGAGTCCGCGCGACCGCTACAGTTCCCCTGTGACAGGGGGGACCGCGGAACGCGGAGCAGGGCCGACCGTCCAGCGCGCGGCCGCGCTGATCGACGCGGGACGGCCCGCCGACGCGCTCGCCGACCTGGCCGTCGTCGAACGGGACCAGGGCGCTTCGGTCGCCGGGCACCGTGTGCGGGCGCTGGCCCTCCTGGCGCTCGACCGTCCGGACGACGCCCAGGACGAGGCACGACGCGCGGTCGGCCTCGCCCCCACCGACTCCGTCGCGCTCCGGATCCTCTCGACGGCCCTGGTCCGCTTGGGCGACCAGACCGGAGCCGTCGCCGCCGCGCGCCGATCCGTCGAGGCCGATCCCGGGTCGTGGCTCGCACACCTCGCGGTGGCCGACGCCCTCTGGCTCGACGAACGGCGCCGGCCCGAGGCGCTCCGTGCGAGCTACGAGACCGTCCGGCTGGCGCCGCTCGAACCGATGGCGCACCGCAGGCACGGCGACCTGCTGCTCGCGGCGGGACGGCAGCGCGACGCCCAGGCCGCCTACCGACGCGGCCTCGAGCTCGCCCCGGAGGACCGCGGCGCACGGCACAACTTCGCGGTGTCGCGACTCCGACGGGGTCACGACGGCGAGTCCGCGCTCGCCTTCGCCGGGATCCTCGCGACGGACCCCACGAACGCGCTCGCGCGACGGAACCTCGTCGTCGGCGTCCTCAACCCGCTCGCACGCATCCGGTTCGGACTCGGTGCCGGCGCCCTGATGACCGGCTTCCAGTGCCTGGTCTCCCTCGACGCCCCGTCGGACGCCGACCGCTGGTACACGACGCTCCCGCCGGTGATCGGACTCGCGCTCGTGGTGGTCGTCGTGCTCCGGTTCGCCGCCGAAACCCGGCCCCGAACGGGTTTCCTCGTGCGCGCGGCGCGACGGGCGGTGCCCGGGTGGACGACGACCGTCGCCGTCCTCGGGGCCGCGACGGCCGTCTCGGTCGCGGGGCTCTTCCTCCCGCCGGATGCGGCCGTGGTGGCACAGGGACTGGTGTTCGCCGGGGTCGTCGTCGCCTCGGTGCGCATCCGGAGCACGATGCGCGCGTTCCCGAAGACCACGCCCGTGCGGCAGGACGTCGACGAGGGACGGACCGACCGCGACGACGACGGCTGGGGGAACCCGTGGTGACCGACGACGGACGAGGAGTCCCGATGGACGACGACCCACTGATCGACGCGATCCGGCGAGCCGTGGTGGCCGCTCCGGAGGACGTCACGCTCCGGGTCCACCTCGGGCGCCTGCTCCTCGACGCGGGGCGCCGGGTCGAGGCCACGACCGAAGCGGCGGCAGCGGTCGCGGTCGCCCCCGACGACGCCGCGGCCCGGGCGCTCATGCTCGAGGCACTGCAACCCGACGCGACGGCCGGCCCCGCCGCGCCCGGACCGGACGACGCCGCGACGGACGCCGCCGGTCCCCCGCCCGCGACCGGGTTCGACTGGCACGCCGCCGAGCAGCAGGTGGAGCACATCGTCGAACCGGCGTTCGTCGACGACGACGGCCCCGACCCGGACCCCGCGTCGGCGTTCTCCGTCGAGCGCGCCGGTGTCCGGTTCGCCGACGTCGGTGGCATGGAGACCGTGAAGCAGCGCCTGACCGCGGCGTTCCTCGCACCGCTCGCGAACCCCGAGCTGCGCACGCTCTACGGCAAGAGCCTCCGCGGCGGCCTGCTCCTGTACGGGCCGCCCGGCTGCGGCAAGACCTTCATCGCCCGGGCCGTCGCGGGCGAACTCGGCGCACGGTTCATGAGCGTCTCGATCACCGACGTGCTCGACCCCTACGTCGGCCAGAGCGAACGGAACATCGAGGCCGTGTTCCGCGCCGCCCGGGCTGCGGCGCCCTGCGTGGTGTTCTTCGACGAGGTCGACGCGCTCGGACAACGGCGCAGTCAGACCCGGAGCTCGCACGTCCGCGGGATGGTCAACCAGCTCCTCACCGAGCTGGACGGCATCGACGGCGGGAACGAGGGCGTGTTCGTCCTGGCGGCGACGAACCAGCCCTGGGACGTCGACCCCGCGCTCCGCCGACCGGGGCGGCTCGACCGCACCGTGCTCGTGCTGCCGCCGGACACCCCTGCGCGCGAGGCGGTCTTCCGCGGCCACCTGCGGGACCGACCCGTCGAGGGCATCGACGCCGCAGCGCTCGCGAAGCGCACCGAGGGGTTCTCGGGCGCGGACATCGCCTACGTCTGCGAGGTCGCCGCGGAACGGGCGCTCATGGACAGCGTCACGACCGGGTCGGTCCGGCTGATCGGCATGGCGGACCTGCTCGGTGCCCTCGGTGAGGTGCGCCCGTCCACCGGCGCCTGGCTGGACGCCGCACGCAACGTCGTCCTCTTCGGCGAGGACGACGGGACGTACGCCGACCTGCGGGCCTGGCTCAAGCGGTCCAAGCGCTGACGGACGGACGGGAGGCGCGGTGCCAGCCGGCACCGCGCCTCCCGTTCGTCAACCGGTTGCGATCGCGAGCCGCGTCAGCGACCCAGGAACTTCTGCAGCGACGCGAGCTCTTCCTCGGTCGGCGCCTTGCCGCCCTTGCCGCCGCCGAGCCCGAGACCGGACCCCTTCGGCGCCTGCTGCGGCGCCGCGGCCGCACCCGCGGCGAGCGCCGCACGCTTCGCCGGGTTGCCGACCTTGGACTTCTTCTTGCCGCCCTGCTGCTGCTTCTTGCCGCCGTGCATGCCGGGGATCGGCCCCATACCGGGCATCTGCGGGACGCCACCGCGGGCGACGGTCTTCATCATCTTCGCGGCCTGCTCGAACCGGTTCACGAGGGCGTTGACCTCGGTCACGGTGGAGCCGGCACCCTTGGCGATGCGGAGGCGGCGGGAGCCGTTGAGGAGCTTCGGCAGCTCGCGCTCCTGCGGGGTCATCGACTGGATGATCGCCTCGGTGCGGACGATCTCGCGCTCGTCGAAGTTGTCGAGCGCCTCGCGCATGCCCTTGGCGCCGGGGAGCATGCCGAGCATGCCCTTGATCGAGCCGGCCTTGCGGAGCTGCTGCATCTGCTCGAGGAAGTCGTTGAGCGTGAACGAGTCGCTCGCGATCTTCTCGGCGACCTTGCGCGCTTCTTCCTCGTCGAAGGCACCCTGCGCCTGCTCGATGAGGGAGAGGATGTCGCCGAGGTCGAGGATGCGGCTCGCCATGCGGTCCGGGTGGAACGGCTCGAAGTCGTCCAGCCCCTCGCCCGTGGAGGCGAACATGATCGGACGGCCGGTCACGCTGGCGACCGACAGGGCCGCACCACCGCGGGCGTCGCCGTCGAGCTTCGAGAGGACGACGCCGGTGAAGTCGACGCCTTCCTGGAAGGCGCGGGCGGTGTTGACCGCGTCCTGACCGATCATCGCGTCGATGACGAAGAGGACCTCGTCGGGGTCGACGGCCTTGCGGATGTTCGCGGCCTGCTTCATGAGCTCGGCGTCGACGCCGAGACGACCGGCGGTGTCCACGATGACGGTGTCGTACTGCTGGTCGACCGCGGCCTTGATGGCGTTCTTCGCGACCTTGACCGGGTCGCCGACGCCGTTGCCGGGCTCCGGCGCGAAGACGTGCACGCCGGCCTGTTCGCCGACGACCTGCAGCTGCTGCACGGCGTTCGGACGCTGGAGGTCCGCCGCGACGAGCATCGGCGTGTGGCCGTCCTTCTTCAGCCACTTGCCGAGCTTGCCGGCGAGCGTGGTCTTGCCGGCGCCCTGGAGGCCCGCGAGCATGATGACCGTCGGGGGCCGCTTCGCGAACTCGAGACGCCGCTGCTGGCCGCCGAGGATGCCGACGAGTTCCTCGTTGACGATCTGGACGACCTGCTGCGCCGGGTTGAGCGCGCGGTTGACCTCGTCGGAGAGGGCCCGCTCGCGGACGGCTGCGGTGAACGCCTTGACGACCTCGAGCGCGACGTCGGCGTCGAGGAGCGCCCGCCGGATCTCGCGGACGGTGCCGTCGACGTCGGACGGAGTCAGCCGACCCTTGCTCCGCAGGTTGCGGAAGGTCTCGGTCAGCCGATCGGAGAGTGAACCGAATTGCGCCATGATCCGTCGATTCTACAAGGCCCCGCCCGGACGCTCTCGCCCGTTCACCGCAGGAGGACGCCCTCGGCCAGTTCCACCGTCGTGCCGAGCCCGAGATCGACCACCACCGGAGCCGACGACGGGGCCCGATCCAGCGTCGGGAACCACCGGCGGCCGGGCGACACCAGGATGAGCAGCCCGTCGACGTCGCCGACGGGGGCGAAGTCGGGCCCCGCCGAGTTGGCGTAGGGGTCGAGTCCATGCCGGCGGAGGGCCTCGACCGACCCGGGGACGTCCGGGACGGCGATGCCGACCTCACTGACCGACACGAGCAGCGGGGCGAGCGGCGCGGCGTGCCCGTCGGCCCGCGCGGCGTGCCCGTCGGCCGGCGCGGCCCGCCCGGCGGCCGGCACGGCGTCGGGGAGCTCCCGTCGCTCGATGAGCTCGAGCAGCTGCCGGTCGGGCCCCTCGAAGTACACCGACCGCGAGTCCCAGCCCGCCGGCCCCTCGAACTCGTCGACACCCTGCGCCCCGAGCACCGTCGCGACCTCGGCCACCCGGCGCTTCGCGTCCGCGAACGTCCCGGTCGGGATCGTGAACGCGAGGTGGTGCGCCCCGGTCATCCCGTCGAGCACCCGGAAGACGAGCTGCGACGACCCGACGGTGACCCGGACCGAGTCGTCGTCGGCGAGCACGGCGCACCCGAGTCGCTCGTAAAAGCGGACGGTGTCGTCGAGGGAGCGGGTGGCGAGCTGGACCTGGCGGATGTGCATGGCCCCACCCGACACCCTCAACCGCGCTTCAGGTCAAGCCCCGGACTACTGTCCGTCGCATGCACCTCCGGGAGATCGACCTCGGCGGCTGGGCCCGTGCCGCTGCCGTCGCACTGCTCTGCGGGTTCGCCGCCGCCGTGTTCGCGTCACGGTTCGCGATCCCGGTGTCGACCGTCGTGGCCGTCGGCATCGGCGCAGGGTTGCTCGTGACCGTCCTCGTCGTCGTCGCCTGGGCCACCATCGGCGGGTACGCGACCCAGCGGGCGCTGCGGGAGTGGGTTCGAGGGGGTCCGGAGCCGGTCGGCGTCCCCACCCGACGGCGGGTCCGGTGGCTCGCGCACATCATCGACCGGACCAGCTGGTTCGCGTGGCTCTCCGCGGTCCTGGCCGTCCTGTTCCTCGCACCGGCCGTCTCGCAACTGGCCGGTGCGACCGACTGGCAGGACGTCGTGCTCGCGCTCTTCCCCGGGGTGCTGTGGGCGGGCATCGCGGTGCACGTCTTCGCGGTCGAACGACGCCACCTGCCACGGGCTCGTGCGCTGTACGAGGAGGAGCTCCGCACGGCAACGTGGCAGGACGTCCGCGTGCCGTGACCTCCGGACACCCGTCGATGCCGTTGTTGGACGGAGTACAGAAACTGTCGTAGCCTGGCGCGCATGCCGGAACTCGACATCGTGCGCCCGTCCGGGTTGCTGGACCACGCCGAGGGACTCGCACTGCAGCGGGCCCTCCACGCCGACGTCGTCGCCGGCCGCTCACCCGGGGCCGTCGTCCTGTGCGAGCACCCGTCCGTGTACACCGCCGGGCGTCGCACCGAACCGTCCGACCTGCCGACGGACGGCTCCCCCGTGGTCGACGTCGACCGGGGCGGACGGATCACCTGGCACGGACCGGGGCAGCTCGTCGCCTACCCGATCGTCCGGCTGGCCGAGCCGCTCGACGTCGTCGCCTGGGTGCGGGACCTCGAGCAGGTCATCGTCGACGCGGCGGCCGCCGTGGGTGTGCTCGCCGAGCGGGTCCCGGGACGCAGCGGCGCCTGGGTCCCAGGCCCGGCCGGTGCCCCGCACGCCAAGGTCGGCGCGATCGGCCTGCACGTCGCCGAGGGGGTGACGAGCCACGGCCTCGCGATCAACTGCACGAACAGCCTCGACGCCTACGCCGCGATCGTGCCGTGCGGGATCAGCGACGCGGGGGTGACGACCCTCAGCCGCGCAGCCGGTCGCACCGTGACGGTCGACGAGATCGTCCCCGTGGTGCTCGACCGCCTCCGCGCCGCCGAGCAGGGCATGCACTCCGGACACCGGATCAGCAGCGCCGCGGGCACGCCCGCCACCACGTCCGCACGACAGGAGACCCTCGTATGACCCTCGCCCCTGAAGGCCGCCGGATGCTCCGCGTCGAGGCCCGCAACGCCGAGACCCCGATCGAGACCAAGCCGGCGTGGATCAAGACCCGCGCCACCCAGGGTCCGGAGTTCCGCGAGCTGTCCGGCCTCGTGCGGAGCAAGCAGCTGCACACCGTCTGCCAGGAGGCCGGCTGCCCGAACATCTTCGAGTGCTGGGAGGACCGCGAGGCCACCTTCCTCATCGGCGGCTCGCAGTGCACGCGCCGCTGCGACTTCTGCCAGATCGACACCGGCAAGCCCGAGCCGCTCGACCGCGACGAGCCCCGCCGGGTCGCGGACTCCGTCGCCGAGATGGGCCTGAAGTACGCCACGGTCACCGGCGTCGCCCGCGACGACCTGCCCGACGGCGGCGCCTGGCTCTACGCGGAGACGATCCGCCAGATCCACGAGCACTCCCCCGGCACCGGTGTCGAGATCCTCGTGCCCGACTTCAACGGCCGCCCGGACCAGCTCGGACAGGTGTTCGACGCCCGCCCCGAGGTCTTCGCCCACAACGTCGAGACCGTGCCGCGCATCTTCAAGCGCATCCGCCCGGCGTTCACCTTCGAGCGCTCCCTGGACGTCATCACGCAGGGACGCGACGCGGGGCTCGTCACGAAGTCGAACCTGATCCTCGGCATGGGCGAGGAGCGCATCGAGATCGAGGACGCCCTCCAGCGGTTGTACGACGCCGGCACGGACATCATCACGCTGACGCAGTACCTCCGCCCGTCGCCGCGGCACCTGCCGGTCGCTCGATGGGTCGCACCCGAGGAGTTCGTCGCCCTGCGCGAGGTCGCCGAGGAGATGGGCTTCGCCGGGGTCCTCGCCGGGCCGCTGGTCCGGTCGTCCTACCGGGCCGGGCGCCTCTGGGCGCGTGCCACGGTCGCCCGCGGCGGCACGGTGCCGGAGCACCTGTCGCACCTGCTCGACGCGACGCCGGGTCGCCAGGCCGTCTGAGCGGTGGGACCGGACGGACGACGGACGGGAGGCGCGGTGCCAGCTGGCACCGCGCCTCCCGTTCCGCGCATGCGTCCGTGACGGACGCGTCGGTCGCTACGCGCGACCGCGGATGCTCCTGAGCAGCCAGCCGATGACGGCCAGGATGATGAGGACGATCCCGACCCACAGCAGGAACTTCAGGGCACCGACGAAGATGCCGCTGAAGAGCAGGACGAGGCCGACGATGATCGCGATGATCAGCAGAGCGGGCATGTGAGGGCTCCTTCCGTGTACCTGGACGATCCCTGTACTGCGCAGACGGTACCCGGAATCAGCCCACGAGGTTCTGCACGAACACGTGCGGGGTGAAACCGGTGAGGTCGTTGATGCCCTCGCCCTGGCCGATGAGCTTGATCGGGATGCCCGTCTTCTCCTGCACGCTCAGCACGAACCCGGCCTTGGCCGAACCGTCGAGCTTGGTGATGACGAGCCCCGTGACGCCCGCGCCCTCGATGAACGCCTGCGCCTGCGCGAGGCCGTTCTGGCCGGTCGTGGCGTCGAGCACGAGCAGGACCTCGGCGATCTCGGTCTGCTTCTCGACCACGCGCTTGATCTTGGTGAGCTCGTCCATCAGCCCGGCCTTGGTGTGCAGTCGGCCGGCGGTGTCGATGACGACGATCTCGGTGTTGTCCCTGATGGCCTTCTCGACCGTCTGGTACGCGACCGACGCCGGGTCCTGCCCGGGCTGGGCCGGTCGCACGACCTCGACGCCCGCTCGCTCCGCCCACGTCGCGACCTGCTCGACCGCGGCGGCTCGGAAGGTGTCCGCCGCGCCGACGAGCACCGTGCGGTCGTACGTCTTGAGGAACTTCGCGAACTTGCCGATGGTGGTGGTCTTGCCGACGCCGTTCACCCCGACGACGAGCACGACCGCCGGCCGGTTGCTGAGCTTCAGCGTGGTGTCGAGCTTCGACAGCCGTTCCTCGAGCACCTCGCGCAGCATCCGCTGGAGGTCGGCGGGGTCCGTCGTGCCGTAGCGGTCGACGCGCGCGTGGAGGTCCTCGATGATCTCGTCGGCGATGTCCGGGCCGAAGTCCGCACCGATGAGCGCCGTCTCGAGGTCCTCCCACGTGGTCTCGTCGATCGTCTTGCGCTGGAACAGCCCGCGCAGCCGGGAGGACAGTGACCAGGAACTCGCCATGTTCCCAGCTTAGAGCGCGGCGCATGTGGGCTGCGCCCGGTACGCTCGGGGACACGAAGGGGAGTATTCCTCCTCGGTGTCCCCGTCAGTACGGTCCGGAACGATCCGGGCCCGGGGCGCCGGTCGTGGTCGACACATCGTGCGGACCGCGGCGGAAGAGACCTTCAGGCCTCGGCGTACCCACCACCTGGTTGCGCCCATCGACCTGAAGGAAACCCGTGGACGTCCCACTCTTCGTCTGGCTCCTCACCATCGCAGGCATCCTCGCGCTGCTGGTGTTCGACTTCTTCTCGCACGTGCGCACCCCGCACGTCCCGCACATCAAGGAATCCGCGTTCTGGTCGGCGTTCTACGTCGGACTCGCGATCCTCTTCGGTGTCGGCATCCTCGTCTTCGGCGGCGGACAGGCCGGCGGTGAGTACTTCGCCGGGTGGCTGACCGAGAAGGCACTGTCGGTCGACAACCTGTTCGTCTTCCTCATCATCATGACGAGCTTCGCCGTGCCGAAGGAGTTCCAGCAGAAGGTCCTGCTCGTCGGCGTCGCGATCGCCCTCGTCGCACGCGGCATCTTCATCGCCCTCGGCGTCACGATCATCGACAACTTCTCGTGGGTGTTCTACCTGTTCGGCGCGCTGCTCTTCTGGCTCGCCTGGTCGCAGGCCCGCAGCGGCAACGACCACGGCGGCGACGAGGGTGACTCCCGCCTGATCCGGATCCTCAAGCGCGTCATCCCGACCTCGGACCACTACGACGGCGACCGCCTCACCACGAAGGTCGACGGCAAGCGCCTCTTCACGCCGATGCTGCTCGTGATGGTCGCGATCGGCCTCACCGACGTGCTCTTCGCGCTCGACTCGATCCCCGCGATCTTCGGGCTGACGCAGGACGCCTTCATCGTGTTCACCGCGAACGCGTTCTCGCTGCTCGGGCTCCGTCAGCTGTACTTCCTCATCGCCGGGCTGCTCGAACGCCTCATCTACCTCGGGCAGGGCCTCGCGGTCATCCTCGGGTTCATCGGCGTCAAGCTCGTCTTCCACGCCATGCACGTCAACGAGCTGCCGTTCATCAACGGCGGTGAGCACATCGAGTGGGCTCCGGAGATCCCGATCTGGTTCTCGCTGGGCTTCATCATGCTGACGATCGCGGTCGCCACGGTGGCGTCGCTCGTGGTGTCGAAGCGTCGCCAGGAGCGCGGGCTCACCCCGACGGGCGAGCCGAAGGAGGCCGTCGAGGCCGACGCGCACTAGTCGCAACCGTCTGACGGTCTGGAGGCGCGGTGCCAGCTGGCACCG